>JBEVME010000060.1:0-36502 GCA_040508785.1 Sphingobium sp. | reverse complement strand
AGCGGCGCGCGGCATCTACCCGCCGGCGCGGAGATGTTCGAGGCGACCAGCCCCTTCGACTATACGTCCCGCACCGAAGTGCTGATCGTCACCGACATCAAGCGCGGCGACATCGCGGCGATGGCCGGCGCCTATGCCCGGCTGATCGAGGCGGCGGACGGTGGGACGCTGGGTCTGTTCACCGCGATCCGGCGGCTGCGCGCGGTCCATGCGCGCATTGCTGACCGGCTCGCCCGCGCCGGCCTGCCGCTC
Source organism: Sphingobium sp. (assembly GCA_040508785.1). Taxonomy (GTDB): domain Bacteria; phylum Pseudomonadota; class Alphaproteobacteria; order Sphingomonadales; family Sphingomonadaceae; genus Sphingobium. The sequence continues at coordinate 36,250 of JBEVME010000060.1, read as the reverse complement.
TATGCCCAGCATGTCGACCCGATGGACACGGGCACGCTGGTCGACATGTTCCGCGACGATCCGCGCGCTTCGCTGCTCGGCACCGACGCGCTGCGGGACGGCGTGGACGTGCCCGGCCATTCGCTGCGGCTGGTGGTGATGGAGGGCGTGCCCTGGCCCAAGCCGACCATCCTGCACGCCGCCCGCCGCGCGGCGGAGGGTGGCGGCGCCTATGACGACCGGCTGATCCGATCGCGGCTGGCGCAGGCGTTCGGCCGGCTGATGCGGCGCGCCGACGACCGGGGCCGGTTCGTCATTCTTTCGGCCGCAATGCCCAGCCGCCTGCTCAGCGCCTTCCCCCCCGGCACCCATATCCGCAGGCTTACCCTGGACGAGGCGATCATATCGGTCAGCACCGGCGCCAACCGACTTGGCGAAGTCATGCCATTGGTGCATCACGAAAACGAATCCGGCCACCGCCAACTGGAGTGATGATGAAGCGGCTGACCCTGCTCCGCCATGCCAAATCCGACTGGGACGACCCCGTTGCGCGCGACTTCGATCGTCCGCTGAATCGGCGGGGGGAGAAGGCCGCGCTGTTAATGGGCCAATTCGCCCGGTCGCATGGCCTGCGTTTCGACTGGCTGGTCGCGTCGCCCGCCGTGCGGGTCGTGGAAACGCTGGGCACCTTCCTCACCGGCTATGGCGATCAGGTGGATGCCCACTGGGACCGTCGTATTTATCTGGCCTCCGTGCCCACGCTGCTCGACGTGCTGCGCGACCTGCCCGAGCAGAGCGAGGCGGCACTGCTGGCCGGGCATAATCCGGGGCTGGAGGATCTGGTGCTGGCGCTCGTGCCCGACGATCCCGAGAATGCGCTGCGCGATGATGTGGAGATCAAGTTTCCGACCGCGAGCCTGGCCGTGATCGACCTGGCGATCGATCGCTGGACCGATGTCGACGATGGCGTCGGCACCCTCGCCGCCTTCACCCGTCCGCGCGATCTCGACCCGGCGCTGGGCCCCGAAACGCGGTGAGCGAAGCGCCGACCCCGATCCTCTGGCGCCATGCCGACGAAGACGACGCGCGCGCGCTGTCTCTGCTGGGTGCCGCGACCTTCCTCGCCAGCTTCGCTCATGACCATCCGGGTAAAGCGCTGCTCGATCATGTCGAAAAGGCCCATGGCCAGGACTATTACCGCGCCGCGCTCAACGACCCCCGGCAAGTGGCGCTGATCGGAGAAACGCCGCTTGGCGCCCCGGTCGGCTATGCGCTGATGACGCCGCCCGACCTGCCGGTGCCGACCGATCCCAGGCGCGACATCGAGCTGAAGCGCATCTATCTGCTCGGACCCTGGCAGGGCGGCGGCAATGGCGACAAGGTCATGGCAATGGTGATCGCCCAGGCCAAGGGGCGCGGCGCCGATCGGCTGCTGCTCGCCGTCTATCCACAGAACGATCGCGCGCGCCGCTTCTATGCGCGCCACGGGCTGGAACAGATCGGCGAGATGACCTTCATGGTCGGCAGCGTGCCGTTCCGCGACCTGATCTACGCGCGGGCGCTGTAGCCCAATTCCCGGAACCAGATTGGTCTAAAAATCCCCGTCATCCCCGCGGAGGCGGGGACCCATCGCGCTCCAGCCGCCTGCGATGCGTATAACCGCTCGTTCGCCGCGCTCGCCAGCCCTGGGGTCTCGGTCACGTTCCCGCCGGAGACAACTCTACGCCTCTGTCGAACCTAACGTCGGACCTACCCCGCCCGATCGGCCTGCCCGTCGGCCAGGGCCTTGGCCAACAGGGCGCGCACTGCTTCCAGGCGCGCCAGCAGCAGCTCGTCGGTCGGCCCGGGATCGGGCGCGACCGTGGCATCCCCCACCAGCGCCTTGCGCGCGCCGCGGACGGTAAAGCCCTCGACATTGAGCAGTTCGTTGATCCGCCGCGCCAGCGCGACGTCGGCCGGGCGATAGTAGCGACGGTTGCCCGATCGCTGCAGCGGGCGCAGCTGGGGGAAGCGCGTTTCCCAATAGCGCAGGATATGCTGGGGGACGCCCAGATCACCGGCAAGCTCGCTAATTGTCAGAAATGCGCCATCGGCCTTCATGGCGCGATGTTGCACCTGTGGGCGGGCAAAAATCAACCATGGTAAATCAAGGCGATGGATAGCCTTCCGCCCGCCACGCGAACATCGGCGTTCAGGCGGCCGCCACCTTTTCGCGCATCGTCTGGCTGGCGCGGAAGGTCAGTACCCGGCGCGGCTCGATTGGCACTTCCACGCCCGTCTTGGGGTTGCGCCCCATACGCTGGGTCTTGTCCCGCAGGACGAAGGTGCCGAAGCTGGAAATCTTCACATTCTCGCCGCGTTCCAGTGCGCTGCACATATGGTCGAGCAGCGATTCGATCAGCCCGGCCGCCTCGGCCCGCGACAGTCCGATATGGCGATTGACGCTTTCGGCCAGGTCAGCGCGCGTCAGCGTTGCATTGCCGCTCATGTCGATTCCCCTACGGTCTTGCCGGCCGCAATCGACCGGAGGAGCCGGAAGATGATTGTGCTGCATCCGTATCGATTCGGCAACCATGGACAGCATCCGGCGCGCCGGACCGAGCCTTTGTCGGGAAGAACCGACCATATCTGCTGCACATGCGAGGATAAACACCGCCCCGGCCGGACCGCTCAGTGCTAGACTCGCAGAACGCAGGCGCCCCAGGTGAAGCCGCCGCCCATCGCTTCGAGCACCAGCAAATCGCCCGGCTTCACCCGCCCGTCGCGCACCGCCACGTCCAGCGCCAGCGGGACCGATGCGGCGGACGTGTTGGCATGGCGGTCCACCGTCACCACCACCTTGTCCGGCGATAATTTGAGCTTGCGCGCCGTCGCGTCCAGGATGCGGGCATTGGCCTGGTGCGGAATCAGCCAGTCGATGTCGGCGGGAGCCATGCCGGCGATCGCCATCACCTCGTTCAGCACGGCGGCCAGATTGACCACCGCGTGGCGGAACACCTCCTGCCCCTTCATGCGCAACTTGCCGACCGTCTGCGTCGTGGACGGGCCGCCATCGACATAGAGCAGGCCGTTATGGCGCCCGTCGGCGTGCAGCTTCGACGCCAGGATACCCCTGACCTTTTCGGGATTCGCGCCGCTCTCGCTTTCCTCCGCGCCCAGCACCACCGCGCCCGCGCCGTCTCCGAACAGGACGCAGGTCGTGCGATCCTCCCAGTCCAGAATGCGGCTGAAGGTTTCCGATCCGATCACGAGCGCACGGGTGGCCGCGCCCGAACGGATCATGCTGTCCGCGACATGCACTGCATAAAGGAAGCCCGAACACACCGCCGCCACGTCGAACGCGACGCAATCGTTGATGCCGAGCGAAGCCTGGACGATGGTGGCGCTGGCCGGGAAGGTCTGGTCCGGCGTCGCCGTCGCCAGAATGATGAGGTCGATGTCCTGCGGAACCAGGCCAGCGGCCTCCAGCGCGGCGCGCGCGGCGGCGGTGCCCAGGCTGGCGGTGGTCTCGTCCGGGCCGGCGATATGCCGGTTGCGGATGCCGGTGCGCTCGACGATCCACTCGTCGGTGGTATCGACGGTCTGTGCGAGTTCGGCATTGCTCACGGCGCGGACCGGCAGGGCGGAGCCCGTGCCCAGAAGGATGGAACGGCGGATCACTTGACCAGGCTCTCCGCCTTGGGCGCTGCGCCTGCCTTGGCGGACTTCGCGGGTTCGGCGGGAATCGCGGCCATGTCGGCGGCGATGCGGCGGGTGATATCCTCTTCCAGCAGGCGCGCGGCGACGTGCACCGCGTTGGCGACGCCCTTCTCGTCGGCATTGCCATGGCTTTTCACGACCACGCCGTTGAGGCCGAGGAAAACCGCGCCATTATGGTTGTTCGGATCGAGATGATGCTTGAGCAGGTGCATCGCGGGCTTGGAAATCAGAAAGCCGATCTTCGAGCGGACCGAGCTGGTGAAGGCGGTGCGCAGCAGGTCGGTCACGAAGCGCGCCGTGCCCTCCGCCGTCTTGAGCGCGACATTGCCCGAAAAACCGTCGCACACGATCACGTCCACATCGCCCCGGCCTATCTTGTCGCCTTCGGTGAAGCCGTCGAAGGACATGGGCAGCGCGGTCGCGGCGCGCAGGATGGCGGCGGCGTCGCGTATCTCCTCGGTGCCCTTCATCTCCTCGGTGCCGATGTTCATCAGCCGCACGCGCGGCCGGTCGAGGTCGAGGGCGATGCGGGCATAGGCCGCGCCCATCACCGCGAACTGGACCAGGTTGCGGGTATCGCACTCGGTATTGGCGCCCAGGTCCAGCATGATGACGTCGTTCGCGCCCAGCGTGGGCAGCATTGCCGCCAGCGCCGGCCGGTCGATGCCCGGCATCGTGCGCAGCGCCACCTTGGCCATCGCCATCAGCGCGCCGGTATTGCCGGCGGATACGGCGGCGCCCGCCGTGCCGGCCTTCACCGCGGCGATCGCCATGCTCATGGAGCTGGTCTTCTTGCGGATCGCCACGCTCGGCTTGTCGGTGGGTTCGACCACCGCATCTGCATGGAAGATTTCCGACGCCGCACGCAGGTTGGGATGATTGTCCAGCGCGGCCTTGATCCGCGTTTCGTCGCCGAACAGGGAGAAGCGCAGTCCGTCATGGCGGCGGCGGGCGAGCGCTGCGCCCGCCATCATCACGCGCACGCCCTCATCCCCGCCCATCGCATCGATCGCGATTCGCGGCTGGCTGGTCACCTCAGGTCACCTTTGCGGCAGGGGGTAAGTGGCTCAGGCCCCGACGGAAACGACTTCGCGGCCGTTATAATGGCCGCAGGCGCCGCACAGATTATGCGGGCGCTTCAGCTCGCCGCAATTGGAGCATTCGTTGAACGCCTCGACCTTCAGCGAATCATGGCTGCGGCGCATACCACGCTTGGAAGGGGACGTTTTCCTCTTGGGGACAGCCATGTCGGCACCTGTATCCGTGTTCTAACAAGTTGAGCGACTGGCCCGACTGCGCATATGATGTCGACGGCAAAGGTGCCGCAGACCCATGCGGCCCGGTCATTCGCGAAGCCATGCGCCTATAGCGTTTTTTGCTTTGGGTGCAAGTCATTCCTTGCCGTCCGTGCGCCCTGCTCTATCCTGCCGACAGAATGACAACCGGGGGGAAAAGACGATGCTGTTGCCTGTCACGCTGACGCTGGCCGCGCTATGCGCCTTCATCAATTTCTGGCTGGCCCTGCGCTGCGGAAGGGCGCGGATGCCCGCCAAGGTCCTGCATGGCGACGGCGGCGACCCGCTGCTGGTCAAGCGGATGCGGGCGCACGCCAACTTCACCGAATATACGCCCATCGTGCTGATCCTCTGCGCGCTGGTGGAACTGGCTGTCGGCGCGTCGATCTGGCTGTGGATCGCCGCGGCGGTCTATGCGCTCGCGCGGATCGCCCATGGATTTGGCATGGATGCGGACAAGCCCACCGTCTGGCGCGCGGGCGGCATACTGATCACCATGGTGGTGATGCTTGGGCTGGCGGTCGCGGCGCTGGTCGTGGCGTGGCAGGCGACCCGCGAAGTGCCCGCCCCGCCCGCGCTCGCTGCCAGCGTCTGATTGCGCAGCCGACTCATACCGAAGAATCGTCGCGAAACGCCTCAGCCGCGCCCCAGCACCGAGTCCGCAACGAAGGGATTGGTGCGCCGCTCATGCGCGAAATTGCTCATCGGGCCGTGGCCGGGCACGAAGGCGGTGTCCCCGCCCAGCGGCCATAGCTTGCCGGTGATCGCGTCGATCAGATGCTGGTGGTTGCCAAGCGGAAAGTCGGTGCGGCCGACCGATCCTTGAAACAGCACGTCGCCCACGATCGCCAGCCTGGACGGCGCATGGTGGAAGACGACATGGCCCGGCGTATGGCCGGGGCAGTGATAGACATCAAGCGTCAGGTCGCCCACGGTCACCTGGTCCCCGTCCACGAGCCAGCGGTCAGGCTCGAAGGTCTGGCCGTCGATGCCATATTTGGCGCCGTCGGTGTTCAGCTTGTCGATCCAGAAGCGATCGGCCTCGTGCGGCCCCTCGATCGGGACGCCCAGCTCCTTGGCCAAAATACCCGCCTGGCCGCAATGGTCGATATGGCCGTGCGTGACGAGGAGCTTCTCGATCGTGACGCCCTGCTGCGCCGCCGCCGCCTTGAGGCGCGGCAGGTCCCCCCCCGGATCGACGAAGGCGCCGCGATTGGTCGCGGTGCACCAGAAGAGCGTGCAATTCTGTTCCAGCGGCGTGACCGGCACGATCGCGGCCTTGAGCGGGGGATTGGTCATGGGGCGGATGTGGCTGAGGTGCGGCCCTTGCGCAACCCCTCCCCCGTTCGGGCTGAGCCTGTCGAAGCCCTGCAATTTCGTGAAGGGTAGCCGAACCCTTCGACAAGCTCAGGGCGAACGGAGTTTTGCCATCCGCCCTTCGCTTCGAGCTTTCGGCCAGATGCCTACCCCATCTCCTCGACCGCCAGCGGGTCGGCGAGGCTTATCCCGTCCAGCACCCGCGCGGTCTCGTCCCGTACCCTCAGCATCACGCGATGCAGGCGGCATTCGCTTTCGGGCAGGCAGTTGGTGCAGGTTTCGTGCGCGAAGCGGCTGGCGCACGGCGTCAGCGCCAGCGAGCCGCGCGTCAGGCGGACGATGTCGCCATAGCTGATGTCGACCGGCGCCAGCGCCAGCCAATAGCCGCCGTCTCGCCCGCGCTGGGTAGCGACCAGCCCCTCCCGCGACAATTCGGAGAGGATGACGGTCAGGAACTTTGCCGGGATATTCTGCCGCTCGGCGATCTCGCCCAGGGGCACCGGCCCCTGGCGGTAACGGTCGGACAGATGCTGGAGGGCGCGGATGGCGTAGCGGGTCTTCTGCGAAAGCATGGCGTCGTTATTCGCTGCCCCGCGCCGTTTGACAAGCCGTTCGGGCTATTGCCCGGCAGTTAGCGCCGCGCGCGTTTCCTGCGTCGAATCGGTGAAGACCGCATCGACGCCGGTAGCGGCGACGGCGCGGACATATCCGGGGAAATCACCGATGCCGTTCGGATCGTCGGGCCGCTTATACTGGTCCGGCAGGAAGCCGTTTTCCCGGCGCAGCGTCCACACATGTACCTGCAGCCCCGCCTCATGCGCATCCCTGACCAGGTTGGTCGGGCCTTCCGGCGTCAGCACCCGGACGATGGCTGGGCCGATTCCGTCGGCATATTCGGCGATCGCCTGGAGCCCGCCGAGCGTCATCATCGCGTCATAGGTCAGGTCCGGCATGTCCGCCGGCCCCCCTTGCCCCTCGATCAGCTGGATGATCCGCAAGCGCGACACGGCGCGCAGCGCCTTGAGATTGCCGATCTCGAACGATTGGAGGAAGACCGGATCGGCCTCCGTCAGATAGCCGAAGCGCGTCAGCAGGGCGAGCATCGGCGCCTGATGCGGCAGGCCGATCCCGGCGAAATAGCTCGGATGCTTGGTCTCGGGATAGACGCCGATGCGCCGCCCGGTCTCCGCTTCCTTGGCGCGGACCAGCTCCAATATCTCCTCGAAGGTCGGGACCTGATAGAGCTTGTCGAACCGGGTGTTGGCCGCGCGAATCTCGGGCAGGCGTTCACGGGCGCGCAGCGTGCGCAGTTCGGCCAGCGTGAAATCCTCGGTGAACCAGCCTTCCACCTGTTTGCCGTCGATCGTCCTGGTCGTACGCCGGTCGGCAAATTCGGGATGCGACGCGACATCGGTGGTGCCGCCGATCTCATTCTCATGCCGGGCGACGAGTATGCCGTCCTTGGTCAGCACGAGGTCCGGCTCGACATAGTCGGCCCCCTGGTCGATCGCACGCTCATAGGAGGCGAGCGTGTGCTCCGGCCGCTCGCCGCTCGCGCCGCGATGGGCGATCAGCAGCGGCGTGTTTGCCGGGGGCTGAGTTGCAGCAGGAGTCACGATAAGCAGGCTAAGCAGCAGGAGGCAGATGCGCAACAGGCCAAGGCCGTTCACGCCTTCACGCCGGCCAGTGCGTTTTCATAGGTCGTCGCCTTGAACCCGATGATCGTCTCGCGACCCGTATCCAGGATCGGGCGCTTGATCATCGACGGATTGGTCATCATCAGCGCGATGGCTTTGTCCGCGTCGATATGCGCCCTGTCGCCCGCGTCGAGCGCCTTGAACGTCGTGCCGGATCGGTTGAGGACGGTTTCCCAGCCATGCTCCATCACCCATTCCTCCAGCTTGCCCTTGTCCACGCCCGACACTTTGTAGTCGTGGAAGCTGTAGGACACGCGTTCATTGTCCAGGAAATTGCGCGCCTTCTTGATCGTATCGCAATTTTTGATGCCGTACATGGTAATCACGGAAACTATCCTTTGAAGGCGGTGACTTCGATCTCGATCTTCATTTCCGGCTTGATCAGGCCGGCGACGACGCAGCTGGCGGCGGGCCGGATGGTGCCGAAGACGGGCGCGGTCGCCTCGCCCAGATCGTCCCAATAGGCCGGATCGGTAATATAATAGGTGACGCGCACCACATCTTCAAAGGAAAAGCCCGCCTCGTCCAGGGCCGTCCCGATGACCTTGAGCGCATTGCGGCCCTGTTCGACGACGCTTTCGGGCATCGTCTTCGTGTCCGGATCGGTGCCGGTGGTGCCGGCGACGAAGCACCAGTCGCCCTGAACGACGGCGCGAGAATAACCGACCTGCGCCTCGAAGGGCGAGCCGGACGTGATGAGCTGGCGGGACATGTCGGACCTTGCTGCAATGCGAAAAGGACGCGCGCTCCTTGACCTGTCGTCGGCCGTCTGTCCACCAATAACCTGTCCCGCGCCACGACGGAACGGGCCGGGGCGCGAGCCGTTGGGTGAGCGAAGGAGACATATGATGGACCGCCTCGACACGACCCGCCTTGCCGACAATGACGATGAAAACAGCGAACAGGCCGATCGCGGCACCCAGGCGAACGACGTCGCCGACGACGCCCGCACCCGCTCGACCGACCTGGCGGAGGACAGCGAACGCGGCGGCACCCCCAATCCGGCGCAGATCATCCCCGACGACACGCCCGACCTGGTGGAACGGATGGAGGAAATGAACCGCTCCGGACGGATCGACATGGACGCCTTCGCCGGCGAGCCGCAGATGGATGACGAGGAAGACAGCCTGGGCGGGATGGCCGACGATGCCGACACCGACAGCCTGGGCCTGCCCGACGAGGATTAGACCGCCATATCGGCGTGACAATGGATCGGGTTTAACCCGGCCTTGACGATTGCAGCGCTAGGGCCTGGCCATGGCGCGTCATACTCCATCGTCCGTTCATGAGGCATGGCGCCGCGAAGCCGCGCGGGCGGGCGCCGCCCGTTTGCGCAGGCCCCCGGCGCCGCAGCACCGCTGGCGCCTGTCCGGCCCGGCCGTCGTCTATGCCCTCTGCCTCGGCCTGCTGCTCGGCTGGTATGCGCCGGCGATCCGCGATCGCCTTCAGGCGTCGCATCCAGCAGCGACATGGCCGGCAACCGCCGGCCAATCCCCCGATACCCTCTCCGCCAGCTTCGGCCTGTGCCACAGCGGCGGCGGCGGCGGTGATTGCGTCGTGGATGGCGACACCTTCTGGTTCGCCGGCAGCAAATATCGCATCGCCGACATCGATACGCCCGAAACCCACCCGCCCCGATGCGCCGCCGAAGCTGCGCTCGGCGCGCAGGCGACGCTGCGGCTTCAGGCGCTGATGAACGCGGGCGCCTTCACGCTGGAGATCGGCGAGCGGGACAGCGACCGCTACGGCCGCGCCCTGCGCATCGTCACCCGCGACGGCCGGTCGATCGGCGATCAGCTGGTGGCCGATGGGCTGGCACGTCGGTGGGACGGCGCGCGCCATCCCTGGTGCTGAGCGTCACGCCGCCTTGCGGATGACCAGCCCGGCCGATGTGCAGCTGTAATCGGCCAGCCGCAGCCGCAGATGGGCGTCGGACAGATAGGGCGGCAGGTCGACGTGGAAATCGAGCCCATGGGCGTTGGGTCCGACGCTGAATGGCGCGACTTCATGTCCGCGTCCGCGCATCTCCTCGGCAAAGGCAAGAAGGTCCGACCGGCGATAGATGACCGTCGGGCCGCCCTCCTCGATCGTGCTCTCGTCCGAACTCAGGTTGAATTCGGTCGTGTGGACGGCGACGCCGCCCGGCCTCAGGCAGGTTTCCACGCTCTCGCGCACGAAATCGAGTCCCGCGCGCAGCGACCCCAGATGCTCGATGCAGCAGGCGGACCAGGTGAAGTCATAACCCGACAGGGCCGGGTCTATCGCCGTCATGTCGGCCGTGCTGAACGCAACCCTGCGCTCGAACAGGTCGTCGGGAATCCACGGGAATCGCAGGTCTTCCAACGTGGCACTATGCTGCGCGGCCGAAGCCCAGCCCCCCGCCATGCCGATCGCGTCGGGCGCGTCGGTGGCCAGCACGTCCACGCCCGCCATCGCGAACACCGCCGGCAAAGGCTCGCGCCCCACGCCGAAGCCGATCGCACGCGCACCGTCCCGCAGCGCGCCCGCCTCCAGCAGATGATGCAGGATGAACACCCATTCCCATTGCTTGCGATGCCATTGCGGGCGGCCATGCATGTAGCGGCACAGCTGGAAATAGCGCGGATGCTGGAAATCGGCGGCGGTGCAGGTGGAATGGGCCAGGAACGGCGCATCGGCCGGCAGCGACGGCATGTCGAGCGCTGGCACCAGCAGGCTCTGCGCGATCAGGCGCTGGACATCTTCGCGACCCATGGCGCGATCTTCCAGGTCGCGCACCCGCCGCGTCAGCCGCTTGACGCGGCCGCGCAGGCCCCATCGCTTCAATTTTCCCCAATCCAAAGCTCAACCACTCCAACAGCCTGGATCGACATGGCGACACCGCGCGCTTCGGGCAATAGCGTCGTGCGGCGCGCTTCGGAAAAAGGGTAGGCCATGCCATCACTATGCGGCACGGCCGAGCTTCCCGTCAGAACAGGCCGTCGATCGCGTCGCCCTGTTCCCGCGGCCCCGACAGCGCCATCCAGCGGCTGGTGAAGAGCGAGCGCAGGCGGATACTGGACATGGCGGCAGGAGCAGGACGGCCCGGTTAAGGAAGTGTCACGCCGCCATTGGGAGCGATCGGCGCCTGGGACAGCAGGACCTGCTGCGGCTTGCTGTGCGATCCGCAGCCGTGGCAATGGGCATGGTCGAACAGCGCGTCCAGCACCCAGGCCTGGCTGATGGCGTCCCACTGGGCCCACGCCTCCCGCGCGATGGCATCGCTGCCGCAACTGTTGCAGATAAACACGCTATGGGATGGAAGCTGCTCGTTCATGTGTCGAGATTAGCGCAGTCAACGAAATTTTGGGTACAACAAGGTCCGTTCCGGACACAACTGCCTGACGCAAACGACGCAACTATGCCGTTTCCATCCTGCCGCGTCCGGGCCAACATATCCGATATGGCGGAACCGCCAGCCTGCCTCGCGTCTGCGGAATCGCAGCAGGCGCACTGCCTAGCCTTTCACGATCCTGTCGATCGCCCGCAAGGTCTTGAGCATCGGCCCGACCCAGTCGAGCGGCAGCATCACCGGCCCGTCCGACGGCGCGTTGTCCGGATCGTCATGCGCTTCCGCGAAGATCGCGGCGACACCTGCCGCCACCGCACTGCGCGCCAGCAGCGGCGCATATTCGCGCTGCCCGCCCGAAGCCGACCCCAGGCCGCCCGGCTGCTGCACCGAATGGGTCGCGTCGAACACCACCGCATAGCCGGTCTGCGCCATCACCGGCAGCGCGCGCATGTCGCTGACCAATGTGTTGTAGCCGAAGCTCGCGCCACGCTCCGTCAGCAATATCCTCTCGTTGCCGGTGGAGGCGACCTTCTGGGCCACGGCCGCCATATCCCATGGCGCCAGGAACTGGCCCTTCTTGACGTTCACCACCGCGCCGGTCCGCCCGGCGGCGATCAGCAGGTCGGTCTGGCGGCACAGGAATGCGGGAATCTGGATGATGTCCACCGCCTGCGCCGCCGCCTCGACCTGCCCCGCGTCGTGCACGTCGGTCAGCACCGGGCATCCCAGCGTCGCCTTCACCTCCGCCAATATGGCCAGCCCCGCGTCGATGCCGACGCCGCGCCGCCCGCCGACCGAGGTGCGGTTGGCCTTGTCGAAGGACGCCTTGAAGATGAAGGGCACCCCCGCATCTGCCGCAATCGTCCGCAGGGCATCAGCCATCATCAGCGCATGGTCGCGGCTCTCTATCTGGCAGGGGCCGGATATCAGCACGAAGGGCAGGTCGTTGCCGATCGTCACGTCGCCGACGCTCACATGGTGTTGCCGTTCGGGGGTCTGGCTCATTTGGGTGCCTTCATGAAGCGGCGCAGCAACTGGCCGCGCCACAGCCCCTTGCCCGGATGATAGTTCCAGCAGAACCAGCCGAACACCAGGCAGGCCAGCAGCGAAGGCAGCGCCATCGGGTCGCCATTGCCCTTCATGTGCGCGTAAAAAGCGAAGTCCGCCCGCCAGCGGTCGCGCTCGCTGCCGCCGCCATTGATGCCATAGGCATTGTCGTGCCGGCGGCAACCGACATTGCGGTTGTATTTGCGGTGGTCGATGAAATAGCAATAGTCGCGTTCGGGCGTGCTCATGGCCCCAAGCATGGACGGGGCCGGTGGGACAATTCAAGCGCAAAGTCTTTTACTTCCACGGCTTCGACGCCCGTGGTCCCGCTTTCTACAAAAGCTTCTATACCAAACAGGCCGCCCGCTACACCGCGCTGACGGGCGAGCATGTGACGGTCTCACCCGACAGGGACGGCCCCGCCACCTCTGCAATCTGGACAGTCGGCAACGAAGCCGCCGGCGTCGAGACCGACTATGAATTTCTCCGCTGGGAGGATGTCGTCGAACGGGGCTGGATTCGCAGTCCGCTCAAACTGTTCTGGAAATCGCTGCTGGCGGTGGACCGCCATATGGTCGGGCACGTCCGCAACCTGCTGAAACGGCCGGCCACCAAGGGACAGGCTGTCATCGTTTCCTATCCGCTGCTGTTCGGGCTGTTGCTGCCAGTCCTGTTCGCGCTGATCCCGGCGCTGCTGCTGTGGATCGTGCTGCCCTTCTGGGCGGCGGCGCTGATCGGGGCGACGGTCAGCGCACTCACCGTCGGCCGGCCGCTCAAGAAGATGCTCGTGCCCTGGCTGCTCGCCTGGAATCATTATGGGCAGATACTCGCGACCAAAGGGCCGTCGCCCGTGCTCGACGAGCGGCTGGACATATTCGCGCGGCGCGTCGCGCAGGAAATGGACGGGCCCTGGGACGAGGTGCTGCTGTTCACGCACAGCGGCGGGACCATCCTCGTCCTGCCGCTGCTTCGCCGCATCGTCGCCCTGCGCGGCGGCTTGCCCCCGCATTTCACCGTGATCGCGCTGGGGCAGGTCGTGCCGCTGGTGGCGCTGCGGCCCGACGCGCACTGGTATCGGGACGATGTGCGCGCGCTGGCCGGCCTGTCCTTCCACTATGTCGATCTCAGCTACCCGCCCGACGCCGCGGCCAGCTATGGGCTCGACCCGCTGCTGCTGTTCAACGACGCGCACGCGGCGCGGGTCGATCTGCTCTCGCCACGCTTTCACCTGTTCATGGACCCGGAAAAGCGGCAGCGCGGCTTTGCCGGCAAATATGACGCCCATTTCGACTATCTCAGGGTTGGCGACCGGCTTTCGCCGATCGATTATATCAGCCTGACGGCCGGCCCGCGCACTATCGACGAGTCCATTGCACTGTTCCGCGCGCTGCCATGACCGCCGCCGGCGGCAAGGCCATCCGACATTGCGGTTGTATTTCCACGCGCCGATGAAATAGGACCGGGACAGTGGAAAAGCTCAATCGCAAAGTCTTCTATCTCGCCGGTTTCGATCCCCGCGGCGTGCGCTACTATTACGGGCTCTATCGCGAACAGGTCGCGCGCTATGCGGCGCTTTCGGGCGAGGACGTGACAGTGTCGGCGCGGCGCGCGGGGCCGGCATCATCGGCGGTCTGGACCGTGACGAACGACGCCGCCGGGGTCGAAACCGACTATGAATTCCTGCGCTGGGAAGACCTGGTGGCGGGCAAGTGGATCCGCAGCCCGCTGCTGCTCGCCTGGCGCTCGGTCGGCGCCTTCGTCGGCAATCTGCGCTTCATGCAGCTGGTCCGGATGCGCAGGCTGCGCAAGGGGCCGGTCATCACGATCCTCTATCCGCCCATTCTGGGCACGCTGATCCCGCTCGTCTATGCGCTGGTCCCGGCGCTGCTGCTGTGGATCATGCTGCCTTTCTGGGCGGCGGCGGCGATCGGCGTGGCGGTGAGCGCCGTGACCGCCGGCCGGCGGATCAGGGCGATGATGATCCCTTGGCTGCTGCGTTTTCATGCCTATCATCATCGCCTGGCCGCGCAGGGTCCAGGCCCCGAGCTGGACGAGCGGCTGGACCTTTTCGCGCGGCGCATCGTCGAAACCTTCGGGGAGCCGTGGGACGAGATCCTCATCATCACCCACAGCGCCGGCACCATCCAGGCCATGTCGCTCTTGCGGCGGCTGCTCGATCTGCACGGCCCGCGCCTGCCCGACAATGTCACGCTGGTCTGCATGGGCCAGGTGGTGCCCGTCGTCGGGCTGCGCACCGATGCCTGCTGGTATCATGCCGATCTGCGGGCGCTGGCAGACAAGCAGTTCCGCTATGTGGACTTCTCTGCCCCGCCCGACGGCGCCGCCTACTACAATGTAAACCCGCTGCTTCTTGTCGCGGATCAATATGTCGCGCGCGTCGACATGCTATCGCCGCGCTTCCACATATTCTACGATCCGGAAAACCGCCGCCACGGCTATGCGAGCAAATATGAGGCGCATTTCGACTATCTTCGCGTCGGCGACCGCATCTCCCCGGTGGATTTCGTGAGCCTGACCGCCGGCCCGCGCACCATTGACGAATCCATCGCCCTGTTCCGGGCGCTGCCATGAGCGACGCGCTGTTTACGCCGCCCTTCCCGCCGCCTTTCGCCTCGAAGCTGGGCAAGGTTCGGCGGTTTGTCGTCGGCATGAACAGCTGGATCCATGTGCTGTTCGAAAAAAGCTACAAGATGAAGATGGGCGAGGCCAGGTCGCCGGGCCTGCACATTTATCTCGCCAACGAACTGGATCTGATCGACCAGATCATGAGCCAGCCCAAGCTCTACCCCAAGCATACCGAGATGGTGGAAGCGCTCTCGCCGCTGATCGGCAACAGCCTGTTGATCGCCAATGGCGACGAGTGGGAAGAGCAGCGCGCGATGGTCGGCCCGGCCTTTCAGCTGACCGCGCTTGCCCGGACGCTGCCGATGATGGTCGCGGCGGCGGACGAGCTGATCGCGCGGGTCGATGCGCTGATCGATGCCAGCCCCGGCCGGCCGATCGACATCGACCCGCTGATGACGCACGTCGCGGCCGACGTCATTTTCCGCGCGCTTTTCTCGGTCCCGCTCGACACTGCCGGCTCGCTGACCATCCACCGCGCCTTCAACCGCTACCAGCGCTTCGCCCAGGCGAAGATGACGATGCGCATCTACCGCCTGCCGACCTTCGGCCTGCTGGCGCGGTCGCGCAGCACCGCACGCGCCATCCACAAGGTCTTCGAGCCGATTGTGCGCGAACGCTATGAACGCTTCCACGCCGACGGAACGGTCGCGCATGACGACATATTGCAGTCGCTGTTCGCGGCGAAGCGGCCGGGAACGGGCACGCCCTTCACCTATCAGGAAGTGATGGAGCAGGTGCAGAACACCTTCCTGGCCGGGCATGAGACAACCGCCAGCCTGATGGCCTGGGCGCTCTACCTGCTGGGCGAATGTCCCGCCATCCAGGAGCGGGTCCGCGCCGAGGTCGATGCGGTCGCGGGCGACGCGCCGTTCACCGGCGCCGCGCTGCGCGAGATGCGGACGGTGCGCAACGTCATGCGCGAAACGCTGCGCCTCTATCCGCCCGTGCCCTTCCTGCCGCGCGAGGTGCAGTGCCCGGTGCAGATGCGCGACAAGCATCTGGAACCGGGCGCCATGCTGGTCGTGTCGCCCTGGCTGGTGCAGCGGCACAGTGACAACTGGACCTGCCCGCACGCCTTCGATCCCGACCGCTTCGACCGGCCGGAGGATCAGGAGCGGGTGAAGGACAGCTACATCCCCTTCGGCAAGGGGCCGCGCACCTGCACCGGCGCTGGCTTTGCGCAGCAGGAGGCGATGATCGTCATCGCCGCGATGACGCGCCGCTACCGCATCGCCGCCCTGCCCGGCGACAAGCCCGAACCGGTCGGCCGCATCACCCTGCGCGCGCGGCGCGGGCTGCGCCTGAAGCTGGAAAGGCGATGACGGGTCCCGCGCCCGGCGACGGCACGAACGACCTGTTCGTCCCGCCCTACCCCAGGCCCGTGCCCGGCCGGTTCGACAAGGCACGCCGCTTCTTCATGGGCCTGCACAGCTGGATCCACATATTGTCGGAAAAGAACTTCACCATGAAGATGGGGGAGGTCCGGGCGCGCGGCGAGCATATGTATATCGCCAACGAACTGTCGCTGGTCGACCGCATCCTGCGCGGCGGCACGCAGTTTCCCAAACATTGGGGGCTGGTGCGCGGGCTTCGGTCGCTGATCGGCAACGCCATCTTCTCCGCCAACGGCAAGGATTGGGAGGACCAGCGGGCGATGGTCAATCCGGCCTTCGCCCATACGGCGCTCGCCAAGTCGATGCCGATGATGGTCGGCGCGGCCGATGCGCTGCTGGAGCGGCTGGCGGCCGCCGACCGGACGAAGCCGGTCAACATCGACCCGCTGATGACCCATGTCGCGGCCGACATCATCTTTCGCACGCTCTTTTCGCAGACCCTCGATGCCCGGCGATCCTTCATCATCCACCGCGCCTTCGGTCGTTTCCAGCGGCTGGCGCAGACCGGATCGCTGCTCAGCCTCTATGGCCTGCCAAGCGGGTGGAGCGACCGGCTGGCCGCCCGCCCGGCGGAGGATATATTGGCGGTGTTCCGCCCGATCGTCCGCACCCGATATGACGCCTTCCACGCCGGCAAAAGCGCGGCGCAACCCGATATTCTGGAATCGCTGCTGGAAGCGACCCACCCGGAAACCGGCGCCCATTTCACCTTTCAGGAACTGATGGGCCAGGTCGCGACGGTGTTTCTGGCGGGGCACGAGACGTCGGCGACGGCGATGACCTGGGCGCTCTACCTGCTCGCCGAAACGCCGGACATCCAGGCCCGCACGCGCGCGGAGATCGTCGGCGTGGCAGGCGACGCGCCGCTGACCGCCGCGCTCCTCAAGGACATGGGACTGGTGCGCAACGTCTTCCGGGAGGCGCTGCGCCTCTATCCGCCGATCGGCTTCCTCCCGCGAGAGGTGCCCTGCCCGATGGAGATGCGCGACAAGCAACTGGTGCCCGGCGCGGTGCTGATCGTCGCCCCGTGGCTGACCCAGCGCAACAAGGACAACTGGGCCTGCCCGCACAGCTTCGACCCCGATCGTTTCGACGATCCCGCCAATGCGGAGATGATCAAGCAGGCCTGGTTCCCGTTCAGCCGGGGCCCGCGCGTCTGCGTCGGCGCTGGCTTTGCCCAGCAGGAGGGCATGACCGTCATCGCCAGCGTCGTGCGGCACTATCGCCTGTCGGTGAAGCCCGGCTGGAAGCCCGAGCCGGTAAGCCGCCTCACCATCCGCCCGCGCAAGGGCATGTGGCTGATGCTGGAGAAGATTTGAGGCGGCACCGGCTCAGATCAGCTGCGCCTGATCCTCGACCTCGGGTATCACGTCCACCATCACGTCGATCGTCTGGCCGCCGCCGCCCACGAACAGCCCGTCCATCGGCGCCACATCCGCATAGTCGCGCCCCATCGCGACGAAGACATGGCCGTCGCCGGTGACGACGCCATTGGTGGGATCGAAGCCGATCCACCCGCGCACTGGCCCGCACCACAGCATGACCCAGGCGTGCATCGCGTCGGCACCGATCAGCCGGGCGCGGCCGGGCGGCGGATCGGTGCGCAGATAGCCGCTGACATAGGCGGCCGGCAGCCCCGCATGGCGCAGCGCCGCCACCATCACATGGGCGAAGTCCTGGCACACGCCATGGCGCGCGGCAAAGGCGTCGGCCACGGGGGTATGCGCGTCGGTGGCACCCGGTTCATAGGCGAACTCGGCCTTGATGCGCCGCGCCAGCGCCAGCGCCGCCTCGACGATGGAACAGTCGGGCGTCAGGCCAGGCGCCGCCCAGGCGCCGATCTCCTCCAGCAGCGGTACGCGCGGCGAGGCATAAAGATAATGCGCCGGGGCGGAGGGTCCCATGTCGCGATCGAGCAGTGCCGACCGGGCTACGGTAGCGATCGTCGGGTCGTCGGGCTGCGGCTCGATCGGCGCGCTGCCGGGTACGCTGGCGCGAAAGCTGGTCTCTATCGTCAACCGGCGCAGCGGCGCTTCCATGACCAGCCGGGACACCTGCACCGGCCAGGCGGCAGGACGCGACTGGGTCGATGCTGGCGCGGGATCGACCGACAGCGCATAGTCGGACGTCCACTGGCCGGGCCAGGCTGCCGGCCGCAGCCGCAGGTTGAAGCGCGCCAGCCTGACCGGCGCGTCATAATGCAGGATCGTGCGGTGGCGCACATGATAGATCATGACAGCAGCTCGGCGCCGTCGGGCTTGGCGGTCTTGCGCACCTGCAGGAAATAGCGCTGGCCGATCGCGTCGGACAGGCCGAGCAGCAGCGTCTCGATCTCGTCGAGCGTATCGGGCGACAGGGTATCACCGGTGAGCGGCGCGAGGCGCGCGACGATCGTGTCGATCAGCCGCCGCGGCTCTTCGGGCAGGCCGTCCGGGCGCAGCGTCGGCAGCATGGCAATATGGTCGGCCAGCCGCTGCGCCTGATAGGCAAGCGCGCGCGGATTCTGCGGCTCCAGCAGCACCAGGTCGCGCACCGGAGCCGTGCTGGGGCCGGTCAAATAGCGGTTGCGATAGGTGATCTGGCTGTCGTTGAGGTCGAGCAGCACGGTCAGGTCGTCGGCCGAGGCAGCCGCGCCGCTGAACAGCGCGGCCAGGCGCGCGCCGTTGACCGCCCGCTCAATCCGTCGCCCCATGTCGTGAAAGCGCCAGCCGTCGGTCCGGCCCATATTCTCCGCCGCCAGACCGGACAGCGCCGAAATGCGCTCGATCATGCGCGAAGATACGCCCAGCAGCGGCTCGGTCGCCTGCCCCTGATGGTCCGGCAATGGCAGGCGGACCAGCCGCCAGTAATCGATCGCCAGCCGGTCCCGCAGCCCCTCGCCGATGCTTGCGACCGTCGCCATCAGCGCCCGGACGCTGCCGGCATTGGCATTGTCGCCGATGGCTTCCGCGCACAGCGCACCGACCGCGCCGATGCTCTCGCCTATGGCTTCCCATTCGACCAGCAGGTTGATGAGCCGGCGCATCGTCGGCCGTGCCAGCGACGGGCCCAGATCGACCTCGATGGAGCCGCCCAGGATCGCCCGGATCACCCGCAACGTCGTTTCCGCCCGCTCGATATAGCGGCCGAGCCAGAACAGATTGTCTGCCGCCTTTGCCGGCAGCATCCCGCTCACCCGTCGGATCGCCGGCGTCCCGGCCGATCCCAGCAGCGTGTCGGGCGGCACTGGCTGGCTGTCGATCACGCATATGTCGGCCGACAGGTCGCCCTCGCCCATCAGCGCCGCGCGAATGTCGCCATGCGCCGCCAGCCGGCCGAAGGCGCCCGGCATGGTCCGCCACTGGCCCAGCTCGTCGCGGGCGACGAAGACGCGCAGGGTGAAGGGCAGCGGCGCCAGCCGCCCGTCCACGATCGCCGGCGTCGTCGACAGCCGCACCACCTCCTGCCCGACATAATCCATCGGCCGCCGCGCGATCGCCCGCATCAGCGCCGCGCGCTGGCCCGCGTCAAGCGTCGCACCGGGCACGAAATGCCTGCCCGACAGGCCGGCGACATCCTGGTCGAAGGCGGACCCGATGACGAGATTGTCCAGCGCCTGCGCAACATGGTCGCGCTCGGCCGCCTGCCCGCACCACCAGGTCGCGATATTGGGCAGGATCAGGTCTGTTCCCAGCAACGACTGCGCCAGTTGCGGCAGAAAGGCCGCGAAGGCCCGCGATTCGATCACCCCGGCGCCCGGCCAGTTGCTGACCATCAGGCCGCCCCGCGCACAGGCATCGACCAGATCCGGCACGCCGATGCGCGATTCCGCGTCGAAGGCGAGCGGGTCGAGATAGCGGCTGTCCATCCAGCGCCAGAGGCCATCGACCCGCTTCAGCCCCTGGATCGTCCGGACGAACAGGCCGCCATCGGTGACGATCAGGTCCTCGCCCTCGACCAGCAGCAGCCCCAGATAGCGCGCCAGATGGGCCTGTTCGGCATAGCTCTGGTTGAAACGGCCGGGCGTCAGCAGGCCGATGCGCGGCTCGGCGCGCTGGCAGTCGGCGGCCAGGCCCCTGCGCAGGTCGGAAAAGAAGGGCGCCAGCCTGCGCGTGTTCATCGAACCCAGCAGGTCGCCGGTGGAGCGGGACAGGGCCAGCCGGTTCTCCAGCGCATAGCCGACGCCGACGGGGGTACGCACCCGGTCCGCCAGTACGCGCCACTCGCCGTTCGGCCCGCGCGCCAGATCGGCCGCATAGAAATGCAGGTAGCGGCCGTGCGGCGGCTGCGCGCCCGTCATCACCGGCCAGTAATGCGGGCTGCCGGTAACGACGCTGGCGGGCAGCTTGCCTTCGCGCACCATCGACTGGGTCGTGTAGATGTCCCCGATTACCCGGTCTAACAGGTCGGCGCGTTGGGCCAGGCCCTGTTCGATATGGGTCCACTCCTGCGCGTCGATCAGCATCGGCACCGGGCTGAGCGGCCAGGGGCGTTCGGCGACGTCGCCGGTCAGCCGGAACGCCATGCCAAGGTCCACCGCCTGGCGCGTGACGTTGGCGACCAGCTGGGCCGGATCGCCCTGGCCCAGCGCCGACAGCCGCTCCAGCATCGCCTGCCAGCGCCATGCCGTGTCGGCGCCTGCCGATGCGAACAGGTCGCCGGCCGGGGCGTGCGCCAGATAATCGGCGGCCCAGTCGCGCGAGGACGTCAGGGTACCGACATCAGCCATAGGCTGGCTTCGACCCGGTCCACCCCGGCCTTCGACGGGGAAGCGCGCGATCTTTCCGGCCGATGGTCACAACCCCTGGTGCCTGAACCGCAGGTCCAGCGTCATCGGGAACTCCCCCGCCGGCTCGGGCGGCGGCATGTCGACCGGGCCGGGGGTGTGGCCATGGTCCTGGAACCGCGCCTTGCGCCGCGCCTCCGCCTCATAGCTGTTGACCGGCACGTCGTCATAGTTGCGCCCGCCCGGATGCGCGACATGATAGACGCAGCCGCCCAGCGACCGACCACTCCAACTGTCCAGCACGTCGAAGGTCAGGGGCGCGTTGGCGGGCAGGTTGGGATGCAGGCAGTTGGCCGGCGCCCACGCCTTGTACCGCACGCCGCCCACGCCCTCGCCGGGCACGGCGGTGGCCGTCATCGGCACCCGCCGCCCGTTGCAGGTGACGACATGCCGCCCGGCGACAAGGCCGGTGGCGCGCACCTGCAACCGCTCGGTGGACGAATCGACATAGCGCACCGTCCCGCCGATCGCCCCGGTCTCGCCCAGCACGTTCCACGGCTCCAGCGCATGGCTGATCTCCAGCCCCACGCCGCCGGCATCGACCGTGCCGTGGACGGGGAAGCGGAACTGCTTCTGCGCCTCGAACCAGTTGGGGTCGAAATCGTAACCCGCCACGCGCAGGTCGGCGAGCACCTCCAGGAAGTCCGCCCAGACGAAATGCCCCAGGAAGAAGCGGTCGTGCAGGCTCGTGCCCCAGCGCACCAGGCTGCCCTGCTGCGGCTCGCGCCAGAACCAGGCGGTCATGGCGCGCAGCAGCAGTTGCTGGGCCAGGCTCATCTGCGGGTCTGGCGGCATCTCGAACCCGCGGAACTCGACCAAGCCGAGGCGCCCCGTCGGCCCGTCCGGCGAAAACAGCTTGTCGATGCAGATTTCGGTGCGGTGGGTGTTGCCGGTCACGTCGACCAGCAGGTTGCGGAACAGCCGGTCCACCAGCCAGGGCGGCGGCATGTCGCCGCTCCCCGGTTTGGGCACCTGCGCCAGCGCGATCTCCAGCTCGTACAGGCTGTCGTGCCGCGCCTCGTCGATGCGCGGCGCCTGGCTGGTCGGGCCGATGAACATGCCAGAGAAGAGGTAGCTGAGCGAAGGATGCCGCTGCCAGTAGAGGACGAAGCTTTTCAGCAGGTCCGGCCGGCGGATGAACGGGCTGTCGTTCACCGACGCCCCGCCCAGCACCAGATGGTTGCCGCCCCCGGTGCCCACCGACCGGCCGTCCACCATGAACTTGTCGGCGGTCATCTTCACCTCGCGCGCGTCCTCATACACGCCATAGGTGATCGCCACGGTCTCCGCCCAGCTCTTGGCCGGCTGGATA
Organism: Sphingobium sp.; assembly: GCA_040508785.1. Taxonomy (GTDB): domain Bacteria; phylum Pseudomonadota; class Alphaproteobacteria; order Sphingomonadales; family Sphingomonadaceae; genus Sphingobium. Next base: position 13,789 of record JBEVME010000060.1, on the reverse strand, counting down.
TTCACCTCGACCACGCCGGGGTCGGGCGTGACCTTGAGGACATTCAAACGCGGGTCTGACGGCGGGGTATAGCCCTCGATCCGCACGGGAATGCGGGTGGCCTCGGCGACTCGCTCGACCTGCGCAATCAGTTCCAGATAATCGTCCAGCGTCTTGACCGGGGGGATGAATACCGAGAGGAAATTGCCGCGCGGCTCCACCGTCACGGCGGTGCGCACCGCGCCCTCGATGAAGACCTGTTCCTGCCGGTCCTGATGTTCTGCCTCGGCAACTTCGGACCGTTCCACGCGCTCGCGGGGGTCAGGCCTTACCTCCCCCTCCTCGCGATAGTCCGGCAGGGGCCCGCGCGGCTCGCTCGTATCCTGCGGGTGGATATAGGGGAAGTCGGACGGCGGCACATAGGGCAGCGTGCCGAGCGGCAGGCGGTAGCCCAGCGCCGAATCCCCCGGCACCGCGAACAGTGCCTTGCGCCGTACCTTCCATATCTCGCTCTGCCAGCGCGGCTGCGACACCTGGCTCTGCCAGCGCTGGATCGGCAGCACATAGCCCACCGTCTTGGAAAGCCCGCCCTCGAACGCGCGGACCATGCGGCTACGCTCCTCGGGATTGTCGAACTTGGGGTCGCCCGGCTCGGTATTGGCGGGCAGTTCCGCCTCCTTGACCGACCAGGCAAGCGCGTCCTCGAACACCGGCTGCACGAAATCGGTTTCGACCCCAAGCCCCTCGGCAAAGGCATGAAGGAAGCGCCCGGCATCCTGCGCCGTGACGGTCGCGTCGCCCACGTCCGGCTCGCCCGCGATCAGGCTGGCGTCGCGCCAGATCGGCACCCCGTCCGCGCGCCAGTAGATGCTGTAGCCCCAGCGCGGCAGGCTTTCGCCCGGATACCATTTGCCCTGGCCATGATGCAGCAGCGCACCCGGCGCGAAACGGTCGCGCAGGCGGCGGATCAGCCGGTCGGCATAGCCCGCCTTGGTCGGCCCCACCGCATCGCCATTCCATTCGCCGGCCTGGCTGTCGTCGATCGCGACGAATGTCGGCTCGCCCCCCGTCGTCAGCCGCACGTCCTGCGCGACGAGTTCCGCGTCCACCTGCTCACCGAGCGCCGTGAGCGCCGCCCAGCGTCCTTCGGTGAACGGCTTGGTGATCCGCACCGCCTCGGCGATCCGGCTGACCGACATCGCGAACTCGAAATCGACCTCCGCCGGTTCGGCCATGCCGCTGATCGGCGCGGCGGATCGGTAATGCGGCGTCGCGCAGAGCGGGATATGCCCCTCGCCCGCGAACATGCCGCTGGTCGCGTCCAGCGCCACCCAACCCGCGCCCGGCACATAGGCCTCGGCCCAGGCGTGCAGGTCGACCACGTCCTGCGTGACACCCTTGGGCCCTTCAATCGGCTCGACGTCGGCGACCAGCTGGATCGAATAACCCGACACGAACCGCGCAGCAAAGCCCAGCCGCCGGAGCAGCTGCACCAGCAGCCAGGCCGAATCGCGGCAGGAGCCGATGCCGACGTCCAGCGTCTCCTCGGGCGTCTGCACGCCCGTCTCCATGCGGATGACATAGCCGATCCGCTGTTGCAGCTTGCTGTTCACATCGACCAGCATGTCGATCGTCCGGCCGCGGAACGTCTTGTGCTGCTCCACCAGCGCCTCGAACAGCGGACCCTGGTCCTCGACGTCGAAATAGGCGGCCAGATCGGTGGTCAGCTGCTCGTCATAGGCGAAGGGATAGTCCTCCGCATAAGGCTCGACGAAGAAATCGAACGGATTGATGATGTCGAGATCGGCGAGCAGGTCCACCTCGATCGAGAAGCGATCCACCGGCTCGGGAAACACGATCCGCGCCAGCCAGTTGCCGTGCGGGTCCTGCTGCCAGTTCAGGAAATGGCCCGAAGGCTCGATTTTCAGCGCATAATTGGGCACCTTGGTCCGGCTGTGCGGCGCCGGGCGCAGGCGGATGACCTGCGGCCCCAGCCGAATCGGGCGCGAATAACGATAGGCGGTGAGGTGATGGAGTGCGGCTTTGAGCATGGCGCCGATCAAACGCCACGCCCTGTTGCAATGCAATATCCAATTGTTTCGGACGCAAAGATTCTGTCGCGATCGTCAGCCGCTGTTGCGCAGCGCCGTCGCGATCGCGTTGATCGACAGCTCGATGCCTTCGCGGATGCGCGGGTCGTCCTCCCCGCCGCGATGCCGCTTCATCAGCTCGACCTGCAGCAGGTTCAGCGGCTCGATATAGGGCAGGCGCAGCCGGATGGATTCGTCGAGCGCCGCGTTCTTCTCCAGCAGCCGCGACTGCCCCGTCGCCGCCAGCAGCCCGTCATGCGTTTTGGCCCAGCCGTCCCTGATCCGGTCGAAAAACGCCGCGCCCTTCGCCTGGTCCTCGACCAGCGGCAGGTAGCGCGCCGCGATGCCGAGGTCGGATTTCGCCAGCACCATCTCCAGATTGGCCAGCGCCGATTTCAGGAACGACCAGTTCTGCGCCATGTCGGCCAGCAGCCCCTTGTCCTCGAACGCATCGAGCGCATGACCGACGCCATACCAGCCCGGCAGCATCACCCGCGCCTGCGCCCAGCTGAACACCCAGGGGATGGCGCGCAGGTCCTCGATGGCGGTGGATTTCGTGCGACTCGCCGGCCGCGACCCGATCTTGAGGCCCGATATCTCCTGGATCGGCGTCAGCTGGCGAAAGAATGTCTTGAACCCGTCGGAGCCGTAGACCAGATCGCGATAGGCGGCGAAGGCGGTCCTGGACAGCGCGTCCATCGCCGCCGCGAACCGCGCCGAATCCTTGTCGCTGATCCCCTCCGGCTCCAGGCTGGCAAGAATGGTGGCGCTGGTCGTCGCTTCCAAATTGGTCATCGCCGCGTCGCGCGTGCCGAACTTGGCGGCGATCACCTCGCCCTGTTCGGTGATACGGATGCGCCCCTGCACCGTCCCGCGCGGCTGCGCCTGGATCGCCGCGAAGCTCGACCCGCCGCCCCGCCCGACCGCGCCGCCACGCCCGTGGAACAGCTGCATCCGCGTGCCCGCCGCTTCGAACACCGGCGCCAGCGCCTTGGACGCCTGGAACAGGCTCCAGGTCGACGTGATATAGCCCCCGTCCTTGTTGCTGTCCGAATAGCCGATCATCACTTCCTGGAATCCGCGCGCCTTCACGATCCCGGCAATCTCGGGCAGTCCGAAATAGGCGGTCATGATCTGCGGCGCCGCCTCCAGATCGCCGATTGTCTCGAACAGCGGCACAGCCATGATCGCCGCTTGCGGCTCGCTCCCGTCCACGCCCGCGCGCCACAGCCCCGCCTCTTTCAGCAGCAGGTTCACCTCCAGCAGGTCGGACACGCTCTCCGCCTTGGAGATGATATAGTGGGTGATCGACTGCGGCCCGTACAGCCGGTGCGCCTCCGCCGCCGCATGGACGATGGCCAGTTCGGTCGCGGTCTCCTCGCTATAGTCGGTGAAGGGCGCGCCCAGCGGCCGGTTATTGGCCAGTTCCTTGCGCAACAGCGCGATCCGCGCATATTCGTCGAGCGCCAGATAGTCGGCCTCGACCCCCGCCTGCCTCAGCAGTTCCGCCACGACCCGCTCGTGGATCGCGCTGTTCTGCCGCATGTCGAGCGTCGCAAGATGGAAACCGAACGTCTCGACCGCCCGGATCAGCCGCCCCAGCGCCCCGCCGGTCGCCAGCGCGCCATCGCCCTCGCTCGCCAGACCCTGCGCCACGGTGACCAGGTCGCGGCGAAATTCGGCCGGCACGGCATAGGGTTCGCCCTTCAGCGTCGCCGGCCGCATCGGCGGCTTGCCAACCCGCGCCTGATAGCTGGCGGCGAGCCGCGCATAGATGCCCGACAGCGCGCGGCGATAGGGTTCGTCCACGCGGCTGGGTGATCCGTCGCCGCTGGCGTCGGCCAGGTCCAGCACGCTTTGCGGCACCTGCGCCAATTCGGTGGACAGGGATAGCTCCGCCCCCAGCCCATGCAGAGAATCGAGATAATAGCCGAGCGCCGCCTCGCACCCCTTGCCCAGTGCATGGCGCAGCTGCGGCGCCTGGACGAACGGATTGCCATCCCTGTCCCCGCCGATCCAGTTGCCCGCCCGCAGGAAGCTCGGCGGCCGCGCCCCCAGGTCACGCTCCCACCGCGCATAGAGCGCGGGATAGACCGGCAGGAATATGTCGCGGAAATAGGTGAGGACATTGTCGATTTCGTCCGCCACGAACAATTTTTCGCGCCGCAGCGGCCGCGTCTGCCACAGCAGCGCGATCTGGCGGCAGATCGCTTCGTCCAGATCCTCGCCATCGTCGGTCTCGGTCCGCCCGGCGTCGCGCAGCGCCATCAGCGCGGCGATGCGGTTGCGATGGTCGATCATCGACTTGCGCCGCACCTCGGTCGGGTGTGCGGTCAGCACCGGCACGATCAGCGCGTGGTTCAGCAGCTCCAGCACCTTATCCTTGCCGATGCCATGGCTTTCCAGCCGCGCCAGCGCCGACGCGACATCGGCGCCCGGCTCCCGCGCCACGCCCTGCCTGTCCTCCGCCAGGTTCGCCAGCATCGAAAACAGCATGAACCCGCGCGTGAAGGACAGCGTATCATCCAGGCTCAGCGCATCGAGTCCCGTATCGGCAAAATCCGCCCCCTGCACCCCCCGCGCCCGGTCGACCGATGCCGCGCGGATATATTCTGTCTGCTTGTAGAGATGGTCCCCGCCATAGGCCCGGATCACATTGCCCAGCAACCGCCCGAGATAGCGGATATCCGGATTCTGCGTGATCGCGGGCGCGGAAGCGGCGGATTGGGGTGCGGGAGTCGCCATAGGCGCGATGCTGCGCTGCGGTAGGGATCGGGTCAAGGGGCGCCGGGCGACACCCTCTCCTTCTTCGCCATCCTGAACCTGTTTCACGATCCATTTCGCCGGGTCGAGCCTTGGTTACCCCTTCTCCCTTGAGGGAGAAGGATATGGAGCCTTGTGAGCGGAGCGAACTAGGCGGAGTTGGATGAGGGTGTTCCGCCCGATCATGAGAGCGCTGCCCCCTCACCCAGCTGCGACTAGGAGGCAAGCTGCCAAGTCTCGCTACCTCTCCCTCAAGGGAGAGGGGAAAAGCAGTGGCCCTTCAACCCCTTCCAAAATAGGATTTCCTCTGCTCCATACTGTCCGATGGAACAGCGTCGCACCGCTCCAACACCTCGCCAATCGCTCCCGCCTGTCGTCCCACAGCCGCGTCGCTGATGCTCGGTCGGCGCCAACCCGTCGCTTCCCCGTCGCGTCACCGTCGCGTGTCCGCTACGCTGGCGCACAGTTGTCGCCCCTATGTGACCCAACCGTCGCGTCGGTGTCGCGTAGCGGTAGCTTCGCGGCTACTATCCGTCCCAAAAGCCCGACGACGCTGTGAACTTCGTAGGATTTCGCGGCCAGCCAGCCATCGCAACCCGCTTGCGCTCCCTCCGCCGCCGCGCCAAAAGCGCCCCGTGACATCCACCATCAGCATAGGAACCGACAGCACCGGCAAGGCCGTGCTGATCGACGTGGAGGAATTGCTCGCCACCCGCCTCCTGGTGCAGGGCAATTCGGGCTCGGGCAAATCACACCTGCTGCGCCGCCTGCTCGAGGAATCCGCGCCGCTGGTGCAGCAGGTGGTGATCGATCCGGAGGGCGATTTCGTGACGCTCGCCGATGGCTATGGTCATGTCGTGATCGAGGCGGGCGACTATGCGGAGACCGATATCGTCCGCATGGCCCGCCGCATCCGCGAACATCGCGCGTCTGTCGTCCTCAGCCTGGAAAGCCTGGAGATCGACGCGCAGATGAAATGCGCCGCCGCTTTCCTCAACGCCCTGTTCGATGCCCCGCGCGACCATTGGTATCCAGCGCTCGTGGTGGTGGACGAGGCACAGATGTTCGCCCCCGCCGCCGCCGGCGACGTAGGCGAAGAAGCCCGCCGGGTGTCCCTCGCCGCCATGACCAACCTCATGTGCCGGGGTCGAAAGCGCGGCCTCGCCGGCGTCATCGCGACCCAGCGCCTCGCGAAACTCGCCAAGAATGTCGCGGCCGAAGCCTCCAACTTCCTGATGGGCCGCACCTTCCTGGACATCGACATGGCCCGCGCCGCCGACCTGCTCGGCATGGAGCGGCGGCAGGCCGAGCAGATCCGCGATCTGGAGCGCGGCCGGTTCCTCGGGCTAGGCCCCGCCATCTCCCGCCGCCCGGTGTCGGTGAAGATCGGTGCGGTTAAGACGGGCACGCGCGGCGGCGCGCACAAGCTGACCCCGCTCCCCGCCGCCGCGACGGGGGATATGGCCGACCTGCTGTTCGCTCCTTCGCAAGACGACACGCCGCCTGCCCCCGCCCGCCCGGAACCCGTAGCCGTGCCCGCCGAAACGGTCATGCAACAACTCGCCAATACCCCGTCGGCACGGCCCGCCGCGCCGGAGCTGGACTTTGGCCAGAACGAGCCGGCGGTTATCGCCGTGCTGGAGGAAATGGTCGCCGATCTGGGCGACAATTCGCCCGGCGTCGCGAGCCTGTTCCAGGATTTCGGCGTCCGCTGCCGGATGAAGGGGCTGCGCACCCCGCCGCTTGACCTCCCCGCCTTCCGCAAGCGCTTCGCCATGGCGATCGCCGGGATGATGGACGCCGCCGACCAGCGCTGGGACGATGCGATGCGCGCCGCAGCCCCCCTGCCGGAGGATATGCTCGCGCCCTTCCTGCTGATCGCTCGCGCGGCGATGACCGGCGCGCCCTGTCCCGACGACGCCGTCCTTGCCCGCGCCTATGGCACCAGCTCGCCCGGCCGGGTGCGCCGGCTGATCGACTATATGGAAAAGCTGGGCGTCATCGTCGCCCGCACCGATTTTTCGGGCAAGCGGTCGATCGGCGTACCCGGCCTCGGCCTGTCGACGGCGGCTGCTGAAGGATGAGCGCGTCCGTCCTGTTCGTGTGCCTCGGCAATATCTGTCGATCGCCGCTGGCCGAAGCCGCGCTGCGGGCGGAGGCGAAAAAGGCCGGGCTGGACGTGCATGTCGATTCGGCCGGCACCGGCGACTGGCATGTCGGCTGCGCGCCGGACCCGCGCGCGCAGGCCGTGGCGCTGCGGCACGGCATCGACATCGGCGGCTATCGCGGGCGACAGGTGAAGGCCGCCGATTTCCGCCTCTTCACCCATGTCTTCGCGCTGGACCCGGACAATCTGCGCGACCTGCGCCGCATCCGCCCGGCCGACGGGACGGCGCATCTTTGCCTGCTGATGGATTTGGTGGAGGGGCGGGAGGGTACCGGCGTCACCGATCCCTATCATGGCGACGATGCCGGCTTCGACATAACCTGGGACGATGTGACACGGGCAGCGCGCGCTTTGGTGGCGGACCTGCGAGCGGGCCCTAGACCGCCGCCTTGACCGGCACCGCTGCGCTGGCGGCATTCTTAGCCTCGAGCGCCTTGGACCGCTCCTCCAGATAGACCTTGATCATCGCGACGATCGGGTCGGCCAGGAACAGCCCCATGATGCCGAAGAGCGCCCCGAACAGGATCTGCGCCGCCAGCACCAGCGCGGGCGCGAGGTCCGTGGCCCGCTTCGCCACCATCGGAACGATCAGATACCCGTCGACGATCTGCACCACCAGGTAGACGCCGAACGCATAGAGGCCCGTGTCCAACCCGCCGGAAAAGCCGACCAATATGATCAGCACACCCGAAATGATCGATCCGATATTGGGCAGGAAGGCGAACAGCCCGGTCAATATGCCGAGCAGCCCCGCCATCGGCACGCTGCCGGCCCAAAGCAGCAGCCAGGTGCCCACGCCCTCCACGCCCATGCCGATCAGCCGTCCGAACATCAGCCGCCGCAGCGTCCAGCCCATCTTGTCGGCGATGGTGTAGAAATTGGCGCGCTTGTCCATCGGCAGCATCCAGGCGACGCCGCGCTCGTACAGCTTGGGCTCGATGGCGATGAAGATCGCCAGCACCAGCATCATGACCCCGCTGGTCAGCGCGCCGACAACGGTGCCCACCGCCGCGGTGACCCGGCCGAGCGAATTCATCGCCTGGCTCGCCATGCCCTTGAAATCCTCGGGCGTGGCGGTGATTCCCAGCTGCTGCATCCAGCCGCCGATGCGGTTCACCTGCGCCTCGACGATCGTGCGCATCGCCTGCGCCTGCGCGGCTAGCGACGAGCCGGTGAGGTAGAAGGTATAGGCCATGAAGGCGACCGCGGCGAGCAGCACGATCAGCAGCCGCCAGCCCCGACCGATCGGCAGGACGCGGTTCAGCAGGCGCGTGCCCCCGTCCATCATCGAACATAGCACCAGCGCGCCCAGAATGACCATGATGGGCTGCGCCAGCAGCACCAGCAGCGCGATGACCACCGCGAAGGCGAACCACACGCCGGCGCGCCTGATCTCATGCTGGACGAGCGGGCTGTGCTGCTCACTCGGACCGGGCTCCTCGACATGTACTTCGTGATGGTTCAAATCCGGGCCCTCATGCGGTCAGACTATTTCGCCGGCGTAACGCTCGCCGGGCGCAGGCTGTTCCCGGCGCGCTCGGGACGCATTGCCCGGAACCAGCTGAGCGGGTTCCATCCCGCGTCGCCGTCCAGGCTGAAGGTGATGAACTCGGCCCGCCCGCCGATCGCCTCCCACGCTACCGGTCCGCCCAGGCCATTCTCCTCCAGCGGCGCGCGGCTGTCGGCGCTGTTGTCGCGATTGTCGCCCATCAGGAACACATGGTCCTGCGGCACCCGCACCGGCCCGTACCAGTCGAGCGGGCTCGGGCCCATGTCGATCACGCGATAGGTCTTGCCGTTTGGCAAAATCTCCTGCCGCACCGGCAATTCGCAATAGTCCCTGCCGTCGGCACCCGACACCAGCGCGCCGGGAAACTGCGTGGGCGGACAGGGCGCATTGCCGTCCACGGGGATGCGCAGGGGCTTGAGCGCGCGCTGGGCTATGGCATTGCCGTTGAGGATGATCTGCCCGCCCCGCAACTCTATGATGTCGCCGGGGAGGCCGATGACTCGCTTGATATAGTCCTCGCGGCGGTTGGGCGGAGATACGATGACGATGTCGCCGCGCTCGGGCAGATGGCCGAAGATCCGCCCCTTCAAAAAGGGCAGCGGATGGAAACTGGGCGAGACATAGGACCAGCCATAGGGAAATTTGCTCACCACCAGCCGGTCGCCCTTCAGCAGCACCGGCATCATCGATTCGGACGGGATGTAGAAGGGCTTGGCGACGAAGCTGTGAAAGGCGAGCACCGCCAGAATCAGCAGCGCGATGCTCCTGACCTCATGCCACCAGTTGACGGCCCGCTTGCGGATGTCCGCCACGGGCGCCTCGGCCGGAGGGGGGGCGTCATCGGTCATATCGGCTGCCGTCATACAGGATCGTCATTTCCATGCGGTCATCACAAGGGGAGCGCCTCGATGATGACGAAGGCCTGGGCCCAGGGATGGTCGTCCGTGAGCGTCAGGTGAATGACCGGCTTGTAGCCCGCTGGCACGATGGATTCCAGCTGCGCCAGTGCGCCTCCCGACAGCGCGAGCGTGGGCGCGCCAGACGGCGCGTTGACGACGCCTATGTCCTTCATGAAAACACCGCGCTTGAATCCGGTGCCCACGGCCTTGGAATAGGCCTCCTTGGCGGCAAAGCGCTTGGCCAGCGTCCCTGCCTTGGTGAAGGGGCGGCGATTGCCCTTGGCCTGCTCGACGGCCGTGAATACCCGCTTTTCGAAGCGCTCGCCGAAACGGTCCAGCGAGTTCTGGATACGCTCTATGTTACATAGGTCGGAGCCGAGACCGATGATCATCCGCGCGCCTCGTCCATCAGACACCGCATGTGCCGGACGACCGGCGCCAAGCCGTCGAAGATCGCCTCGCCGATCAGGAAATGGCCGATATTGAGTTCGGCCAGTTGCGGGATGGCCGCGACGGGGACGACATTGTCGAAGGTCAGGCCATGGCCGGCATGGGGCTCCAACCCGGCCTTGGCCGCCAGCGCCGCGGCGTCGGCGATGCGTCTCAACTCGTCCGCGCGGGCGTCCTCGGGAAGCTCGCAGTAACGCCCTGTATGGATTTCGATCACCGGCGCGCGCAGGCGCAGCGCCGCGTCGATCTGGCGCTCTTCCGCTTCTATGAACAGCGACACCCGGCACCCTGCATCGACAAGCCTGGCCACCATCGGCGCCAGGTGCTTAAGCTGGCCGGCGGCGTCCAATCCCCCCTCGGTCGTGCGCTCCTCGCGCTTTTCCGGCACGATGCATACGGCGTGGGGCCGATGCCGCAGCGCGATCGCCAGCATCTCCTCGGTGGCCGCCATCTCGAGATTGAGGGGTATCGGCAGTTCGGCGGACAGGCGTGCGATATCGTCGTCGGTGATGTGCCGTCGATCCTCGCGCAGATGGGCGGTGATGCCGTCGGCGCCTGCCTCGGCCGCGAGCAGCGCCGCCCGGACCGGATCGGGATAGCCGCTGCCGCGCGCGTTCCGCACGGTGGCCACATGGTCGATATTGACGCCCAGGCGCAGCTTCCCGGCCATCGGCCCCTCGCTCCTATCTTCTATCCAGCCATTCCGACGTCAGGCCTTGCGGCTCCCCGGCTTCTCGGCCGGGATCGCGGCCAGCTCCGGCGGCAGCTTGTCTTCGTCGTAGACGGGGAAGTTGATGCTGACGAGCGGGTAGAAGGGAACGCCCAGTTCCACCTCGCCCGCCGACCGGTCGACCAGCGCCGCTTCGGCGACGACTACGCCGCCCGCCTGCGCCACGGCGTCTATGGCCTGACGCGAGGAAAGGCCGGTCGTCACCACATCCTCGACCATCAGCACTTTCTGGCCCGGCGCGATGGCAAAGCCCCGGCGCAGTTCGAAAGTCCCTTCCGGGCGTTCCAGGAACAGGGCGTCCTTGCCCAGCGCACGGCCGACCTCATGGCCGATGATGATGCCGCCCATGGCCGGCGAGACCACGACGTCGATCTCCGCGCGCAGTTCGCGCGGAAGCTTCTGCACTGCTGCGATGGCCAGCCGCGCGGCACGCTCCGGGTTCATGAGCACGCGGGCGCATTGCAGATAATTGCCGCTGCGCCGGCCAGACGACAGGATGAAATGCCCCTCCAGCAGCGCGCCAGCCGCCCGGAATTCCGCCAATACCTCTTCGTCGGTCATTCGCCCCGATCCATATTCGCCACGCCCCGGAGGGTCACGGGAAACGCTTCCCCGTCATGCCGCGCGCGCGGTGGCACACGGGCAGCGAGATAGGCGGGCGCGGCATGGGTTGCAACAGCGAAGAAAAACTGCGCCGCCATGCTTGAGGCATCGGAAAACCATGCCTATAAGCCGCGTCAGACCGACCCGGCGGGGGCGTGGCCATGGCCTGTCTTCGCTGTAACGGCGCCAAGGGGTTACAGGGTAAGAAGACACATATGAACATCGTGAAATCGCTTGTTCTGGCCGGGATGCTGGCAATTGCGCCGGCAGCGGTGCTGAGCAGCCCTGCCCTGGCGCAGGATAATGCGGCAGCGGCCGTCAATGCTGCCGATTCGGCAGAGCCCGCCGCCAACGCCGCACCAGCGGCGCCGGCCGCTGCGGTCGCTGCGCCTTCGCGCATGAAGCCGACCGAAGGCATCGGTATGCCGCGGCCAGCCGAATATACGCTGCAGGAACAGTTCACCTCCACCGGGCACACCGCCCGCTGGATGCACGACAAGCTGCTGCTCCCGCTCTGCTTCGCGATCTCGATCTTCGTCCTGATCCTGATGCTCTACGCGATGTGGAAGTTCCGCGCGTCGAACAACCCGATCCCTTCGAAGACCGCGCATAACACCGTGATCGAAGTGATCTGGACCGTTCTTCCAGTCCTCATCCTGCTGGTGGTCGCGGTGCCCTCGATCGGCCTGCTGGCGGACCAGTATCGCCCCGCGCCCAAGGACGCGCTGACCGTCAAGGTCACCGGTTATCAGTGGTATTGGGGCTATGAATATCCCGACGTCGGCGTCCCCGAGTTCGTGTCGAACATGCAGTCCAAGGAAAAGGCCGCCGAAAATGGCGAGCCCTATCTGCTGTCGGCGGACAACCGCCTGGTCCTGCCCGCCGGCCGCCCGATCAAGCTGATCATCACCGCCGCCGACGTGATCCATGCCTTCGCCGTGCCGTCGCTGTGGGTTAAGATGGACGCCGTGCCCGGCCGCCTGAACGAGAAGAGCTTCACTATCGAGAAGCCGGGCGTCTATTACGGCCAGTGCTCGGAACTGTGCGGCGCGCGCCACGGCTTCATGCCGATCGCGATCGAAGCGCTGCCACCGGCACAGTTCGACCAGTGGGTGCTTTCGCAGGGGGGCAAGCTGCCCGGCGGCACCGCCGCTCCGGCCGGCGAGATGGGCCCGCAACAGGGCAGCGCCCTGCCCGGACCGCCGGCGGACAACGCCGCTGCCGCCAAGCTTTGAGATAAGGGCCGACACGCCATGACCACCATTACCGCAGATCATCATGGCGACCACGCCCATGATCACCACGATGCCGATCACAAGCCGGCCTTCTTCCAGCGCTGGTTCATGTCCACCAATCACAAGGACATCGGCACCCTCTATTTGATCTTCGCGATCGTCGCCGGCATCATAGGTGGCGGCATTTCGGGCCTGATGCGCGCCGAACTCGCGCAGCCGGGCATCCAATATCTGCTGGCCTGGGCGCAGATGACCGACGGTTCGTCGGCCACGCTAGACCAGGCCTATCACCTGTGGAACGTGCTCATCACCGCGCACGGCCTCATCATGGTCTTCTTCATGGTGATGCCCGCAATGATCGGTGGCTTCGGCAACTGGTTCGTGCCGATCATGATCGGCGCGCCGGACATGGCCTTCCCGCGGATGAACAACATCTCCTTCTGGCTGCTGATCCCCGCCTTCGCGCTCCTCCTGGGCTCGACCTTCGTCCCCGGCGGCACGGGCAACGGCGCAGGCACGGGCTGGACGGTCTATGCCCCGCTCTCCACCAGCGGTTCGGCCGGCCCGGCGGTCGACATGGCGATCCTGTCGCTCCACCTTGCGGGCGCGTCGTCGATCCTGGGCGCGATCAACTTCATCACTACCATTCTCAACATGCGCGCACCGGGCATGACCCTGCACAAGATGCCGCTGTTCGTCTGGTCGGTGCTGGTCACCGCCTTCCTGCTGCTGCTGGCTCTGCCGGTTCTGGCGGCCGCGATCACCATGCTGCTGACCGACCGTAATTTCGGTACCACCTTCTATGACGCGGCCGGCGGCGGCGATCCCGTCCTCTACCAGCATCTCTTCTGGTTCTTCGGCCACCCCGAAGTCTACATCATGATCCTGCCCGGCTTCGGCATCGTCAGCCAGATCGTGTCGACCTTCTCGAAGAAGCCCGTCTTCGGTTATCTCGGCATGGCCTATGCCATGGTCGCGATCGGCGTCGTCGGCTTCGTCGTTTGGGCGCACCACATGTTCACCACGGGCATGAGCGTGAACGTGAAGATGTACTTCACCGCCGCGACCATGGTCATCGCCGTGCCGACCGGCATCAAGATCTTCTCGTGGATCGCGACCATGTGGGGTGGGTCGATGACCTACAAGACGCCGATGATGTGGTCGCTGGGCTTCATCTTCATGTTCACCGTGGGCGGCGTGACCGGCGTCGTTCTGGCCAATGGCGGCGTGGACGATGTGTTGCACGACACCTATTATGTCGTCGCGCATTTCCATTACGTCCTGTCGCTAGGCGCCGTCTTCTCGCTGTTCGCCGGCTTCTACTACTGGTTCCCGAAGATCACCGGCAAGATGTACAGCGAGT
>JBEVME010000031.1:0-2626 GCA_040508785.1 Sphingobium sp. | reverse complement strand
CGCAATCCTATATCCTGCGCGTCGATCAGCGTCATGCCGGCGGCGTTTTCGGGCAAGGGGCAGCCATCGACGATCATCAGTTCGGCCAGCAGGCGGCCGCTCAAATTCCGGGTGATCTTGCGGGCGATGAAGAGGCGCTGCAGCAGCATGATCCAGCCGGCGGAAAACAGGCCGACCGACACGGCGAGGCGCGAAAGGGTGCTGGTTTCCTTGAGCGCGAACACCACCAGGAAACAGATGAAGACGCTGCTGAGCAGGGCGAGGGCGGCGCTGCGGCAGCTGCACATTATGTCGGTCAGGCACCGCATGTCATAGGCCTGATTGTGAAAGGCGAGGACGGCGAACACCGTTATGAAGGCAAAGAGCGAGCCGGCGATCTCCCGCGGCGTACCGGCGATCGGGGTGATCGACGAACCGATGAAATAGCCGCTTATCAGGGCGATCACGTCCGCCAGCGCCAGGGCGACGGAGAGGCCCACCACGGCGCTGCGGCTGATCGACCGTGCGCTCTGCGAGAAGGGGATGGCCGGCTTCATCACCAGGTCGATCGCCGACATGAACTTCCCTTCCTTGGGCTTTTTGACGGGCGATGGGACGGGGCGCGCCCCGTCCCGGCGAAGCGGTTCAAACCATGTTGGAGGCTGGCTGGACCGGCAGAACGGGAGCAGGCGACGGCCGCGAGACGGTCTTGGGCCGCAGGAACCATTTTTCGACCAGGTGCCAGCTCAAGACCCCCGCGATCAGCGACAGCGCCAGGCAGGTCGCGACATAGGCGGGGAAGCTCAGGTCAAAGGCGGCCTTGACCATCTGCTGGATCGGGAAGCCGTAGAGATAGGTGCCGTAGGAAGCGTCGCCGAGCTGCGCCGGGCCGCTCCAGGGCAGGGGAGCGGCGAAAGCGAGGGCAAACAGCCCATAGGCCAGCGTCAGCGGGCAGAGCAGGTCGAAGAGGATGCGCGTTGGCAGCAGATGCGCCGACGCCAGCAGCGCCAGCCCAAGCCCGAAGCCGAGAGCCCGGCTGCGCGGGATCTGCCGGCCATAGAGGAAGGCGACGGACCCGACGAGGAAGAAGGGCGCCATCGAGAACCAGACATAGGGCCAGCCGATCAATATCTCGAGCGCGCCGCCGCCGGGCTTGCGCCCCGTCAGCTCCAGCCACGCCTTGATGACGAGCGCGCCCAGCAGGATCAGCAGCATGGCGCGGCGACGGGTCAGCAGCCCGGAGACGCCCAGCGCGGCGAGCCCGAGATAGAACCAGAATTCGTAGCGGATGCTCCACAGCGCGCCGTTCACCGCCTGCACCGGATTGGCGCGAAAGGCGTCGGCGGGCGGGATCACTTCCTGCAAGGTGAGGCCGCGCCACAGCCAGTCGAACAGCGCGGCGGGCGTGACCAGGCCCCAGCCTTGCGTGGCGAAGGCGGGGACCACGAGAAAGGTGCAGATCGCCGTGGCGACGAGGAAGCCGGGATAGACGCGGCGCACCCGCTTCATGAGATAGCTGCGCGTCGTCGCACTGGCGAGGAAGCTCTGGGTGATGAGGAAGCCGCTGACGATGAAGAAGATGCGGACGCCGATCTCCCCGGCATTATAATGGCCGCCGAGCAGGCGGGAAATCGGCTCGCTGGCTTCGCTGCCATAATAAAGCGCGAAACAATGCGACCATACCACCAGCAGCGCCATCAATATCCGGATCGCGCTGAAATTATTCCGGCGCAGGGCTGCGCGATCGGTCGGAATCAAGCGCAGCGGGGATGGATCAGGATGCAACAGCGTGACTCCCTGGATTTTATTTTTCTTGTCACTGCTTCTATCTGTTCGTCGCTTCTCCCGCATTTGCGTCAAGGAAGGAGCGGATATTCTGTGCGTAACTTTCTGGATATCGATTGATATACTGACCCAAGCTAAATGCCGCGCCGCAGGCATTGGGCGGGGTCGGCGCGGGGGAATTCGGCGCAGTTCCAGCGCGTCGTCGCCGGTCCGGCCACCGCGCTGCGCGTGAAGGTGAAGGAAATGGCGTCGACCGCGATGCCGGGCATCGGCAGGCGGTCGGGCTTGCGGCGGTCGTCGGTCCAGCCGATGACCTTGCAATAGCCGCGCCCCGCGCACAGCCGCTGCGCCTGCGGCACGAAGCTTTCCGAGCCGGCGGCGGCGGTGACGAGGATCAGGAAGACGTCGGCGTCGGGCAGCGCGCTCTGGTCGGGCAGGCGCTCGCGCGCTGGTGGTGTGACGAGGGCGGCGGGCGGGGCGAGGATTGCGGGCGCTATTCCGGGCAATGGCGGATCGACCGCCGCCGCCGCCAGCCCGGACCCGTGGGCGGGGGACAGCATCGCCATCTTGGCCATCGCCGCCTCGCCGCCGGCATAGCGCGCAGCGAAGCTGGCCGGTTCGCCCCATCGGCCGCGCCAGCGGAAGAAGAGATGCGTGTTGACGGCTGCGATCTTGTCCATCCGGGGGCTCCAGACGGGCTGCACCCAGTCGGTATGATAATGGGTGGCATGGCCGACGCGCGGTTCGGTGCGGCCATTGAGCGCCTCCTGCGCGATCCTGCGCACGCGGCCCCAGGCTTCGGCCGACGGGCGGCGGCGGGTCATGGCGCCGTCGCAGGTGAAGGTGAACTGGCAGCCGGTGC
>JBEVME010000029.1:0-5110 GCA_040508785.1 Sphingobium sp. | reverse complement strand
TATCTCAAGAATGTCCATGCTCGTGTCCGGCCATTTGTCGGCTTAGACTTTGACGGGTTAGACATGCATTCGAAGCCAACCTGCAACCCCGCGAGTTAGTCATGGCCGGATCTTCCACAGCTGACGTCGTCCGTATCCACAAGCACGGTGGACCGGAAGAGATGAAGTTCGAGACGGTGGAACTGGGCGACCCGGCTGCGGGGCAGGTAAAGCTGCGGCAGACCGCGATCGGGCTGAATTTCATCGATGTCTATACGCGCACCGGCCTCTATCCGGGGCCGACACCGGCCGTGCTCGGGGTCGAAGCGGCTGGGGTAATCGAGGCGCTGGGAGACGGGGTCGAGGGCCTGAAAGTTGGCGACCGGGTGGTCTATAACGGATTGCCGGGCTCCTATGCGACGCATCGCTTGGCGCCCGCCGAGAAGATGATCCGCATTCCGGAAGGCGTGAAGGACGAGGACGCGGCGGCCGTTTTCCTGAAAGGCCTCACGGCTTGGATGCTGATCTTCGAGATCCGCAGGCTGGAGCCGGGTGAAACGATCGTGGTCTGGGCTGCGGCGGGCGGCGTTGGATCGATCCTGGTGCCGTGGGCCAATGCGCTGGGCGCACGGGTGATCGGTGTGGTGTCGACGCCGGAGAAGGCGGAACAGGCGAAGCAATACGGCTGCTGGGAGACAATCCTCGCGAGCGAGGATGTGCCGGCGCGCGTGAAAGAGCTGAACGGCGGCAAAGGCGTGCCGGTTGTCTATGACAGCGTCGGCAAGACGTCGGCCGAGCCGAGCCTGAAATCGCTGGCGCCGCGTGGCTGGTTCATCACTTACGGCAATGCGTCCGGCCCTGCTGATCCGATCCCGCCGGGGCGGCTCAATCAGGGCGGCTCGCTGATCATGACGCGGCCAGGCCTGTTCCACTTCACGCACAAGCGCGCCGATCTCGAGCGCGGCTCGGCGGCTGTGTGGGGCGCGATGCGGGCAGGAGCGGTAAGGGCGGATGTACGTCAGCGCTTCGCCCTGAAGGATGCGGCGGAAGCTCACCGCGCGCTGGAAGGCCGCAAGACGAGCGGCGCGACGATCCTCCTGCCATGAGCGACCTTCAGGGCGAGACACCTTTCCAGCGGTGGGTCGATGCGGCGCGGCCGCGCGCACAGATCTGGCGCACCATTGTCGGCATCATCCTGATCGGTGTGATCTGGATGGTGTGGACGCTGGCTCTGATGTTCGGCAGCATCGGCCTCGGCCTGGTCGATCCGGATGCCTTTCAAGCCATGTTCGGCATGGCCGATATTCCGCTGACCTATACCGACACGATCGTCATGCTGCTGATCTCGCTGGCGACGATCTGGGGATTCAGTCTGGGCGTCTGGCTCGTGGCGCGTCTGCTGCACAAGCGATCGTTCAGCTCGGTCGTGGCCTGGGACCGACGGTTCAGCCTTTCGCAGTTTGGCGTCGGATGTCTCATCGCCGCGGGCTATCTGGCGGTCAGCATGACGTGGAGCTTTGTGTCGGGGCACGCGCCGACGCGGTCTGAGCTGGCGCTCGAAACCTGGTTGTTGGCTCTCGCGCCGGTAGCGATCGTGGTGTTCGTGCAGGCGGCCAGCGAGGAGCTCGTGTTTCGAGGATACTTGCCGCAGCAACTCGCTGGGCGGTTTGGTAGTGCAATCGTATGGGGCTTCATCCCGTCGGTTCTATTCGGGCTCATGCACGCAGCGAACTCGCCGGGCAATCAGACCTACGCCCTCTATTACATCGCGATCGCGTCGATCATGGGCATGGTGATGATGGCCATGGTCTGGCGCACAGGCAGCCTGGCGGCGGCGATAGGATTCCACTTCATCAACAATGTCGGCGCGCTAACCTTGGCGGGATCTGATCAAGGACCATCGTCGATCGCGCTCTTCGTCTGGACGCCGGAACAGATGATGGCGAGCGCTTCAGGCGAGTTGCTGATCATTGGCCTGCTGCTGGCGTTCGTGTTCTCGCCGTTCGCACCGCTGCCGAAAGGTCAGTCGCTGGCGCGCAGGAAGTAGACGCGCGCCGCGCCGTAGGTGCGCTCGTCGAGAATTTCCCAGCCCGGCGCTGCAAGCGCGGGCTCGTGGCTGCCGATTTCGGCAACGATAAGCGCATCGGGCGCGATCCACTCGCCTTTGCGCAGCTGGTCCAACGCGGGGGGCACGAGGCCCTGAGCATAGGGCGGGTCCATGAAGACGAGGTCGAAGGGCGCGCCGACGCCTGCGGGCTTCGGCCCGAGGTCTGTGGCCGAGCGGCGATGAATGCGGGTGTTACCGAATAGCTGGAAGGCTTCGACATTGTCGCGGATACACCCACGAGCTGCGGCTTCCGTTTCGACGAAGAGACAGAACGCGCCGCCGCGGGACATGGCTTCGAAGCCCAGTGCGCCCGAGCCCGCAAAGGCGTCGATTATCCTTGTGCCTTCAAGTGCAGGCGCCCATTCGGCGTGCGCCAGGATGTTGAAAATGCTCTCGCGGGCGCGGTCGGACGTAGGTCGGGTATCGCGGCCTTCCGGCGTGCGAATGGTGCGTCCCTTCAATGTGCCGCCGACGATGCGCATGGGCGTCCGTCTAGCATCCCGCCGCCGAAATGCTATGGGGCGGCATGGCCGATGACTTCGACATCGAGATGATGCGCCGGGCGATGGCGCTGGCGCAGACCGCCGCCGAAGCGGGCGAAGCGCCAATCGGCGCTGTCGTGGTCGATCCCGTAACGCGCGAGATCGTGGCCGAGGCGTATAACGAGCCTATTCGGCTGAGCGATCCTACCGCCCATGCCGAGGTGCTGGCGATGCGGTCCGCCGCCGCGAAGCTGAACAATTACCGGCTCTCAGGACTGACCCTGTATGTGACACTGGAACCCTGCGCGATGTGCGCCGGCGCGATCAGCCATGCGCGCATTGGACGGGTCGTCTATGGCGCATCCGACGCAAAGGGTGGGGCGGTTGAACATGGGCCCCGCTATTTCGAGCAGCCGACCTGCCATTCGCGGCCTGCCGTCGAAAGCGGCGTGCTCGCTGACGAGTCGTCGACCATGCTCAAGGTGTTCTTCCGCGCGCGACGTTAGTCTTTCACCGGCGGAGCTGTGCCGCCGAACAGCGGCTTGAACTCCGGCTTCAGATCCTGCGCAAAGACTTCCTGCTGGACGACGACTTCGTACGGGCCCTCGACATAGGGACCGACGGAGTAAGGCCCCCAGTACACAAGGATGCCTCCGAACTTGCTTGCGTCGCTCGATGAGGCGAGCGCGAGCTTGGCTTCCTCGATCTTCACATTGGCATCCGGCCCGGCGCAGTTGACCGGAGCGTCGTACGCGGTGGCTGCGCCGATGCGTTTCACCTTCTCGACCTTGAGCGCCTCGCAGATGCCGATCACCAGCGCAGGCGTGATGCCGCCCTGAAGCATGTCTACAACCTTCACGGCAGCGCCATTGGTGCGTGCGACGTGCGTGTCGAACTGGACATTGCCGTGCGCGCCGCCGGTGAACTCATAGGCCGAGCCCATCAGGCTGACGATGTCGCCGGCCTTGGCGGTGTATTCCCAGTTGATCATCACCTCCCACGGCCAGGCCGGGCCAGTGTTTCCTTCCTTCTTCATGTCGTCGAAGGTCGTGCGGGCCTGCGTCTTGCGGGCGGCGAGGAAGGTGAGGGCGTCGTTGCGGATTGCGGTCAGCGCCGGATCGGTCGCGGGGCCGGGCGGGAAGACGGCGTCGAACGTCAGCGTTTCGTCCTCGAACTGCACCGCATTGCCGTCAGCCGAAAGCGCGCCTGCAACTTCGGGAGGCGGCGGGGCTTGCGGTGTATTGGGAGCGTCAGCTGTCTGGCTGAAATGGGCGGTCTGGACGCTCGGCGCCTCAGGAGCAGCCTCGGCTGTTTCCACGGCCGGCTCGCCCGACTTTTCCTTGCCGGAGTTGAAGACGACGAACATGCTCGCGCCAACCGCGACGGCGACGCCGATAAGCGCGCCGCGGTTAGGCGTGCGTTTGGCCGGCAGTTTCTTGTCGTCAGTCATGGCCGTCTCCCGGTTTGGTGGGAGTATCGGCTAGTTTGTGGCTGCAATGAAGGCCCAGCATGCAAACAGCAGAACGCCAGCATCGCGGTTGGCGCGGAACAGGGCCAATGCCCGCCCGCCGTTCTTGGGGTCGAGGCGGATGGCTTGCTGAACAAGGTGAAGGGCGAACGGCACAGTTGCTGCCGCGCCATAGAGCCCGGCCGCGACGTAACCGGCCAGCGCAACGAGCGCGATGGTGAGGAGGTAGATCACCGTAATGGCGGGCTTGATGTTCTGTCCGAAACGCAGGGCGGTGGATTTCACGCCGATCAGCGCATCGTCCTCACGGTCCTGGATCGCGTAGATCGTGTCGTAGCCGAGCGTCCAGAAGATCAGCGCGCCATAGAGCAGCGCATCGGCCTGAGTGATTTGTCCCTGTGTGGCCGCTGCTGCGACCAGCGCGCCCCAGTTGAAGGTGAGCCCCAGCCAGACCTGCGGCCACCACGTGATGCGCTTCATCAGCGGATAGAGCGCAACCATCGGGATTGCGCCGAGCGCGACCAGCTTGGCGAAGTCCGGCAGGCAGAGCAGCACGGCAAGGCCGACGCCGCATTGTGCCAGCAGCCAGAGCCAGGCCTTTTTGAGTGAGACTGCGCCGGATGGCAGAGGCCGCAGCGCCGTGCGCGCAACCTTGGCGTCGATGTCGGCATCGAGAATGTCGTTATACGTGCAGCCCGCTCCGCGCATAGCGACGGCGCCGATGATGAACAGCCCAGCGAGCCAAGCATCCGACGGCAGAAAGCCCGTCGTGGTGCGCGCCAGCGCCAAGCCCATCAGGCAAGGCAGGCCCAACAGCCAGAACCCCGCCGGCCGGTCATACCGCGACAGTTGCAGATAAGGCCGCGCAAACGCCGGGGCGCGCATGACCCATGATCCGCGCACGGCATCGGCTGGAGCTGTGGGGGCGGCGGCTGGTTCGGTCACATCGGGTCCTTGGGCGTCCCGACACCTTGCGTGATGCGGGCAGCCAGATATAGCGCAGAGCCATGAGCGCGACACCCCGGCTTCATGTCGCCCCCGATCTGTCGGAGGGCGCAGACATCCCGATCGACG
>JBEVME010000133.1:0-5993 GCA_040508785.1 Sphingobium sp. | reverse complement strand
CGCCACGCTGGCCGTCATTCCCGCCCCGGCCGCCGCGCGCTTCGCCGC
Source organism: Sphingobium sp. (assembly GCA_040508785.1). Taxonomy (GTDB): domain Bacteria; phylum Pseudomonadota; class Alphaproteobacteria; order Sphingomonadales; family Sphingomonadaceae; genus Sphingobium. The sequence continues at coordinate 5,945 of JBEVME010000133.1, read as the reverse complement.
GTTCACTACGCTGTGCCATGGCCGGGGCAACCCCGCCGACGATGGTGGTGGCCATGAGCCCCGCCAGCATGAATTTCCTGAACATCCTTCCAACCTTCCCAAAAGGGGCATCATGCCCTTGTGATCGCCTTCTAGGCGTGGCGCCATGTCGCGATGCTGAATTCACTCGTCAGCGTTTAGAAAGGATCGACTGTTCCCTGCGCACGTCGGGCCGAGCGGATTTTCCAGGCAGTTGATTCAGATTAGGGCATGGAGCCGGAACAATATATAAGCCCGCAAAGTGTCAACAATTCCAATTTCGGGTGGAGTCCGCCAGGCGCTGCGCGCGGCGACCATGGATTGCCATCAACGGGTGGATGATCTGTTCGGCCGTTTTTCGCTGGAGTCGCCGTCAGATTATGGCGCCTTCCTGTCGGCCCACGCCCGCGCGCTGGCGCCGCTCGAGGCGGCGGCCGACCCGGATTCCCCGCGTATGCCGCTGCTCGCGCAGGATCTGGCCGCGCTCGGGCGGGCAACGCCGCCGCCGCTGGCCTTGACGGGGCAGGGTGGAGAAGGCTTCCGCTGGGGGCTGCGCTATGCACTGGAAGGATCGCGCCTGGGTGGCGCCATGCTCTCACGCCAAGTCGCGCCTGGCCTGCCGCGCGCTTATCTCTCCGCCATACACGAAAAGGGCGGCTGGGCGGCGTTCCAGGCCCGGCTCGACGCGGCTGCCGGACCGGAACAGGCGTGGATCGACGATGCGGTGCGGGGCGCGACCGCTGCCTTCGCTCTTTTCCAGGCGGCGGGCGAAGTCGAAAGGCCGACTGTCCATGGCTGATGAGGCCGATCCCGCGCCGGGCATATTCAGCGTCGATATCAACAATTGCGACCGGGAACCTATCCATGTGCTGGGGGCCATCCAGCCCTTCGGCTTCCTGGTGGCGTTGACGGCCGACTGGCTGATCGCGCGCGTATCGCAGAATATCGCGCAATTTACCGGACAGACGCCCGACGATCTGCTCGGCAAGCCGGCCGGCCAGCTATATCGCGGCGACGCGATGCACACGCTGCGCAACCGGATCACGCTCCTGCGCGGGCCGGACGCCGTCGAGCGCATCTTCGCGCTCGACCTGATCGAGGGCTGTCCGCCGTTCGACGTCGCGGTGCATTTTTCCGGCCAACTGGTCGTCATAGAGGCCGAGCCCGCAGCGGCCGATGAGCTGGAGGCGGCCAGCATGGTCCGCGCCATGGTCGCCCGGCTGGCGCAGGTAGACGGCATGGCGGCCTTCCTGCGCGACGGCGCACGGCAGGTTCGGGCGCTCACCGGCTTCGACCGGGTCATGGTCTATCGCTTCGCGGGAACCGGCGACGGCGAGGTGATGGCCGAAGCGCTGCGGCCCGGCGTCGAAAGCTTTCTCGGCCTGCATTATCCGGCTTCCGATATCCCCGCGCAGGCGCGCGCGCTGTACCTGCGCAACATTTTCCGCGTGATCGCGGACGTGAAGGCCGCGCCGGTCCCGATCGTGCCGCAGCTCGACCCGTCGGGCGGGGCGCTCGACATGTCGCTCGCGGTGCTCCGCGCGGTGTCGCCGATCCATATCGAATATCTGGGCAATATGGGCGTGGGTGCATCGCTTTCGATCTCGATCGTCGTCGATGGCAGGCTGTGGGGCCTGTTCGCCTGTCATCATTATGCGCCGCGCCTGCCGAGCTTTGCCCAGCGCAGCGCGGCCGAGCTGTTCGGCCAGATATTTTCCATGATGCTGGAAAGCCGCGAGCGTCAGGAAACCGCGCTTTACGAGGGCAAGGCACGGCAGGTGGCCGACCGGCTGATGGCGGCGGTCGCGCAGGATCATGACCTCCTCGCCAATGCGCGCTGGCTGGGCGACATCATCTTCGACACGATCCCTGCGGACGGCGTGGGCGTCTATATCGACGGGCGCATGGTCATGTCCGGCCTGACGCCCGACGAGTCCGCCTTTTCCGCGATCGTCACGATGCTGAACCAAAATGCCGCGAGCCAGGTCTATGCGGTCGACAGCATCGCCCGGGTGCTGCCGCAGGCGGCCGACCATGCTGATCGGGCGGCGGGGCTGCTGGCGATCCCGCTGTCACGCCGGCCGCGCGACTATGTCGTGCTGTTCCGGGCCGAGCAGCTGCGGTCGGTGCGTTGGGCGGGCAAGCAGGACAAGGACATCGAATACGGGCCCAACGGCCCGCGTCTCACGCCGCGCAAGAGCTTCGAGGAGTGGTCCGAGCTGGTGAAGGGCATGGCGGTGCCGTTCAGGCCAGCCGAACTGCGCGTCGCGGAGGCGCTGCGATCGGCCTTGCTGGAGGTGGTGCTGCGCCTGTCCGATTCGGCGGAGGTGGAGCGGCAGCGGGCGCATGAGAAGCAGGAATTGCTGATCGCCGAACTCAACCATCGCGTCCGCAACATATTGTCGCTGATCCGGGGGCTCATCTCCCAGACGCGCGACAGCGCCGCGTCGGTCGAGGAGTTCGTCGGTACGCTGGAAAGCCGGGTTCAGGCGCTGGCCCGCGCGCACGACCAGATCACCGCCGACCGCTGGGCGCCCGCACGGCTCTACGACCTGATCGAGGTGGAGGCCGGCGCCTATCTGGGCGAGAAGCGGGACCGGGTCCAGCTGTCGGGCCCCAATGTGCTGCTGACCCCGGCGGCCTTTACGGTAATGGCGCTCGTCATCCATGAGATGCTGACCAACGCCGCCAAATATGGCGCCCTGTCCGACGGCGGCGCGGTCGCGATCGACTGGCACGTCGATGCCGATGGCAGCCTGCAAATGCATTGGGTGGAAAGCGGCGGCCCCGCTGTGGTCGCGCCCTCGCGTCGCGGCTTCGGATCGACGGTGATCGAGCGCTCCATTCCCTATGACCTGGGTGGCACCGCCGACATCGCCTACAAGCTGGCGGGGCTGGACGCCCGCTTCTGCATTCCCTCGGTCCATGTCGCCTCCATCCTGCCCGATATCGCGCCGGCCGAGCGCGCCCGACCCGCGCTGCCGCCCACCGCGATGCTGCTGGCGGGACGCACCGTGCTGCTCGTCGAGGATAATATGATAATCGCGATGGATGGCGAGGATGCGCTGCGCGATCTGGGGGCAAATGTGCTCACCGCCGCGACCGTGGGCCGCGCACTGGAAGCGATCGCGCTCGAACGCATCGACCTTGCGGTGCTCGATTTCAACCTGGGCCAGGAAACCAGCGTGCTGGTCGCCGACAGGCTGGCCGACCGCGGCGTGCCCTTCCTGTTCGCCACCGGCTATGGCGACGGGCTGACCCTGCCGGACCGTCATGCCGACATCGTGCTGGTCAAGAAACCCTATAGTGGGGCCACGCTGGCCCAAGCGATCGCGCCGGTATTGGACGGGGTGACGTTGACGCAGCCATAACGAAACGATCGGTTTCCCATCGGGCAATTGCTCGGTCGCCCGCCGCTGCCGATATGCGCCCGATGATCCAGCCCAGCCTCTTCATCCCCCATGGCGGGGGACCCTGCTTCTTCATGGACCCCGCCGCCCCCGACCGTCCCCGCAGCGACCCTATGTGGCAGCCGATGCAGGCTTATCTGGCCGATCTGATCGCGGGCTTGCCGGAGCGGCCCAAGGCGGTCCTGCTCGTTTCCGGCCATTGGGAGGCGGCGGATTTCACCGTTCATGTCGGCGACCGGCCGCCGCTTCTGTTCGACTATCACGGCTTTCCCGCCCACACCCACCAGCTGCGCTGGGACGCGCCGGGCGCGCCTGCCGTCGCGCGCCGGGCCGCCGCGTTGTTGCAGGGCGCCGGCTTCGCCACGGCGGAGGAGGGCGCGCGCGGCTGGGACCATGGCGTGTTCATCCCGATGAAGGTCGCGCTGCCCCATGCCGATATCCCGCTCGCGCAGCTGTCGCTGCGGGCGGACCTCGACCCGGCCGCGCATATCGCCGCAGGCCGGGCGCTGGCGCCGCTGCGCGACGAAGGCGTGCTGATCGTGGGATCGGGCATGAGCTTCCATAATCTGCGGGTGCGCGGCGCGCAGGCGACGGCGCCCTCGGCCGAGTGGGACGTGGCGCTCACGGCGGCGGTGACCGATGCCGATTCGGCACGGCGGGCGGCGCGTGTTACGGACTGGGCCTCGCTGCCCCATGCCCGCTTCGCGCATCCGCGCGAAGAGCATCTGCTGCCACTGATGGTCGCGCTGGGCGCAGGCGGGGATGACGCTGCGTCGGTCGATTTCAGCGGCGAGGTGCTGGGCTGGGCGGTGTCAGGCTACCGGTTCGGGTAGCGTTCTCCCCGGTACAGGGGAGATTACGGCTTCTTCAACGCCGGGACAGCCCTTGCCGCATCTTCCGGCGTGATGCCCGGCGGCGGGGCTGCGGCAGCATGTTCCTCCCCGCGCATGATCCGCCCGGCCCGCTTGATCGCACCGCGCAACCGCGGATAGATGCCGCAGCGGCAGATATTGGTGATGGCGGCATCGATCTGCTCGTCGGACGGATCGTTGATCCTCCGCAACAGCACCGAGGCGGCCATGATGACGCCGGGGATACAATAGCCGCATTGCGATACATTGTCGGCCGCGAACGCCTGTTGCAGCGGATGGCCGCGATCGGGCGACAGCGCCTCTATGGTGGTGACGAAGCGGCCTTCGGCATTGGCGATGCTGATCTGGCAGGACCGCACCGCCTCGCCGTCTATGTCGACGGTACAGGCGCCGCAATGGCCCGTACCGCAGCCATATTTGGTGCCGGTGAGGTTCGACGCATCGCGCAATGCCCAGAGCAACGGCGTGTCCGGGTCCATCCGATATTGCACCGGCCGATCATTCACCGTGAACTTGGTCATGCCGCCCCGTTTTCGTCCTCTACCTTATGGTAGAGTACTTCGTTGCGAATGTGAATCGTGCGCGACGCGAGCCGGATTTCCTGGATGAAAGTCGCAAAGGCTGTTGCCTGCAGCACCATCGCGATGATGAACAGCAGCGCGATCGCCGTGCCCAGATGCGCGTCGAACAGTTCCGACGCGAACAGCAGGATGACAACCAGACAGACCGCGCAGGCCGATGCCACCGACAGGAAGATGGCGGCGTTGACGACGCTCATCCGCCGGTCGAGCACGCGGATTTCGCCGACCAGCCGGTCATGCTCGCGTCCCCGCGTCACCAGCACCTTGTCCTCCACCTTGCGCGCGCGGTCGATGACCCGCGCCAGCCTGCCGGTGCATACGTTGAGGAAGGCGCCGATGCCCGCCAGCAGGAACACCGGCGCAAGCGCGAGCTGGATCGTCTGCGCGACCTGCGCGACCTGGGGCAGGGGGATGATGCCGTTCATGGCTCAATGCCACCATCGTCATCGCGAGCGAAGCGCGACGATCCAATGGCGCGCCCGTGGCTTGCTTTGCTGCGCTCGCAATGACGACATGCTTTTGTCACGGAACGTCTCTTTTGTTCACAACCGCGCGAATGATGAAAAAGGTCATTGCCCCAGCAACCGGAGCTAGCTACGCCCACCACATCGCACTGTTTTTGCTGGCTCGACAAGCATCATCATCGAAGCAATCACCCATCACCGATCCGGTGAAGATGACGAGCATCAACAGTATGACCGGCAGCGCAGCGATGCAGCCGCAAAGGCCGCCTCTGGTCTCCGGCACATAGCCTTGCTCGCTCATGCCTCCTCGGCGGTCACCCGCTCCGGCTCGACCGGTGGGACCACGGGCAGGCCCCAGCCGGACTGCGCCCAGGCGCGCTCGTGGAAATAATAGAGCGCAATCTTCGTGATGACCTCGGTGGAGGCGATGGCGCCCGCCGCCTTCACGTCATGGGTGAACAACAGCCCGAGCAGGAAAGTGTCGATGCTGCCCAGCGTGCGCCAGCTGATCGCCTTCATCAGCGAGCGGGGATTGGATTCCTTGCCGCGAAATAACAGCATCAGTGCGTCGCCTCAGACCTGATCGTCATCGCGAGCGAA
>JBEVME010000078.1:0-9818 GCA_040508785.1 Sphingobium sp. | reverse complement strand
GGCTGTGGCAGATAAAGAAGAAGCGGGAGGCGAGGGGGCTCGCCTCGAAGGCGGCGAGGCAGCCGCTCAGCACCGCCTGATCCGCCGACGACTTCACCTGCACGCTCGCGCGCTCGCCGGTGAACGGCTGCTCGAGCAGCAGGTCGATATCCTTCATCGTGCCGCCTAGCACCGATACGCGGCGCCAGCCGGTTCGGGCGAACGCAAGGTCGACCATCAGCTCGAATTCGGCCCAGTGCAGCTGGCGGATCAGGTCGGCCATGCTGGCGATAAGCGTCTCGCGCGCCGCCCGCGTGGCCGCCACCGCCGGCTCTTCCTCCGCGTTGATCCGCCGCGGCAGATAGTCGGACGCGCCGACCCCGCAGATCGTGCGACGATAGCCCGCCAGCTGCGTCAGGAGCGTGCTGAGGCCGTGCATGGCGAGTGGCTTGCCCTGAACGTCCGTCTTGCGCCACGGCCCTATCGTACGCCTGTAACGGCTGCCTTCCGCCCGTGTTTCGTCGCCACGATAGACCACCTCAGGCTCGGCGAACGCCCACCACAGGAAGCCGCGCGCGAAGGTGATCCAGAGCGTGTCGGTGCCGAGCGTGTAGAAGTCACGTATCTCGCGGACGTAGCCGCTGGCGGTGCCCGCCGAGAGACCGGCGGTGAGATAGGCCGCCTTGACGCCATCCCAGTCGCCGGCGGCGGCACGCGCATGATCGTCGGTGACGAAACCGAAGTCGATGCGGTCACCGTCGAGCGAGGCGGCCTCCCAGCCGCCGCCGGCGCCGAGCTTGATGTAGCGGACGTTGGTCGGGTCGATGCGGGTGGGCATGATGTCGGGCATGACGGTCCTGTCGCTTATCAGTGACACGGACCATGCTCGCCACCACCGCGCAGTCAACTCGATTGTCTCTGATCGTCTGTAGATCGATCGGCGACAGGCGCGTCTTTGGGTGGCCGTGGACATACGGCAGCGCCTCGGCAAGAACCTGCGACGGCTTCGCGAGGCGAAGGGCTGGAGCCAGGAGGCGTTCGCGCACGAAGCCGGCATCCACCGCACCTACGTCAGCGACATCGAACGTGGCACCCGCAACCCCACGATCATGATCGTCGAGAAGTTGGCGAAGCCGCTCGAGGTGCCGCCATGTGAGCTTTTGTCCTGATTTACGTGTCATCGGCGTCCAAGGGAGTTTTTCGTCGAGCGGGGTGACGGGTACGCACCGCTCGCGCTGATGGCGGTATAGAGCGGGCGTAGCAGACCGGAGGCGCAACCAAAGCCGGGTATTGTCCGCCGATGGTGCTGGGTGTCAGCTGCGGCGCGTGAAACACAAACTGCCGTTGCCAGCCTCGACGATGTCGCGGTCTGTAGGCCGCAAAACATACTTTACTGTCCCCCGTCAGCACCAATGGCACAGATTTGAGGTTGCGATTTAAGGAGGTTCTGAGCTTCATCGCAGTGACGAAGGAACGAAGATGAAGCCCAGACCCTCCAACGCGAAATTGCTGGCGAAGGCCCCTACGAGCAGGGGGTGAAGGACATCCAGCGGCAGACGCGCCGAACCGGGACAATGTCCGTGCGGAGTTCATGTCGGTCGATACTTCCCGGCGGGGAAACAGCCGCGTCGCAACGGAGCGCACCTTTGAAGCGAACGCAGCCGGAGAGCAGTTAAGCGGATGGCGAGAACGGTGATGCTGTTCCATACAGCAAGTCTGTTCGACTCAGAAATCACCCAGGTGTTTGACCCCGCCGGAACAAACAGAGGCTTGGCCTGCCTGGTCCGCCAGAACAGGCACCTCCGCCAGCGCGCGCAAGGCATCGTTGAGGTGCGTGCAACCGATCGGCCCCTTCAGCATCTCCAGCACGATCTCGCGAAGGCCGGCGAGCGGCTTGCCGATCAGCAGGCGCGCGCTCACGGCGGCGGGCACGCATTCCGGAAACGGCAGCACGCGGGGTTCGGCGGTTATCGACGACAGCGTTTGCGACACAGAGTCCGCCGTGGCGAGCAGTCGATATTCGTGCACCACGGATCGCCCCCCATCCGGGCGGCGCGCGCTATCGCGGAAATGCGCGTCGATCCGGATTTCGGGACCGGGCGACACGTCTATCCGGCGCGCCCGTCGAAAGGTGGCACCCTCTAACGCCGGCAGCGCATGCCAGCCGTAGGCGTCCCCGGTTTCCGGCCGTTCGTCGACGGCGGATCCGCCCGCGCCGAAGTCGAGCCCGCTCGATCCGCTTCTCAGACCTGAACAGATATTCTCCTTCGATGCCATCTGCGCGGCGATGCGGGGATCCATCCTGAACTCCGCCATCTTCGCGTCCCAGTCGCCATCCCACTGCGACCATGCCCACGGCGCGACGAGGCTTGCGCCCGCCATATCATCCAGCAGGAGGTAGAGCAGCGTTCCCGCCCGACGCTCCTCTGGCAGCTCGCGCGCGATCGCGGCGCGAAGCCGCGAACCCGCCCGTTCGCCGACCAACGCGTGACAGCCCTGCCCTCCCGCCATGCCGATGATGCGCCGCTCGGGATCGAGATCCGCTTCGTAGGCGGCCTCCCCGAGCAGCAGCGTCCTGTCGTCGACCAGCGTGGCGAGATCGCGCCCGCGGGCGACCGCCGTCATTCGGCCGCCCCAGCCCTCCGGCCAGTGGACGTCAATGCTGGATGTCCGCCGCACCGTGCCGGGCTCCCGCGGCGGCAACTCGGCGGGGTGGCCCGGCGCTACCGCCACGTGCGCTGCCGGGGCACCTGCGTCGTCCTGATCACAGACTTCGGTCTTCATGGCTTCCTGCTCTCTCGCGACGGTGCCGGACCTCGCTCAGTTCAGCAAGGGAAGCGGGTCTGCCGGAACGCCGAAATTCTCGCGCAGCAGGCGGCTCTCGTACTCGGTGCGCACGAGTCCGCGACGGCGAAGCTCCGGAATCACGAGGTCGATCACGTCTTCGAGCGACCGCGGGTTGATCGCAGGCATGAAGTTGAAGCCGTCGCACGCCCCGTCCTCGAACCAGTGCTGCAATTCGTCGGCGACATCGCCGACCGTGCCGATCAGGGCGAGATGGGCGTTGGAGGCGGAGGAGCGCAGCAGCACCTGCCGCAAAGTCAGCCCCTCGCGCCTGGCCGCCTCGACATGGTTGAGTCCGCGGCTGACGACGGCTTCCGGCGGCACCTCGGGGAACGGCGCGTCGAGATCGTATCCGCTGAGATCGAACGCCTTGAGCGCCAGTTGCAGCCGTGCCCGCGCGGGCCGGAGATCGATCAGCGCCTCCAGTTCGGCCCACCTGCCCTGCGCTTCCTGCCGGCTCTCGCCGGTCACGACGACGACGCCAGGCATGATCTTCACATGTTCCGGGTTTCGGCCCCACGCGGCCGCGCGCGCCCTTATGTCATCGCGGAACGCCTTGCCCTGCTCGAAGGTGGACTGCGCCGTGAAGACGGCGTCCGCCACGCGCGATGCCATCGCGCGTCCTTCCGGCGACTGGCCCGCCTGGATCAGCAGCGGGCGCTGCTGCGGAGAAGGTACGCCCTTCAGCGGCCCACGTACCCGATAGTGGCGCCCGGTGTGGTCGATCGCATGGATCTTCTCGAGATCCTTGTAGATGCCGCTCGCCTTGTCGCGCAGGTAGGCGCCGGGCTGGACGCTGTCCCACAGCTTCAGCACAACATCGATGAATTCGTCGCCGCGCGCATAGCGTTCCTCTTGCGGCGGGAATGCCTGATCGGCATATTGGGCGGCATCGTCGGGCGAGATGCCGGTCACGATGTTCCATCCGGCGCGGCCGCCGCTGATGACATCCAGCGACAGCAGTTCGCGCGCCGCATCATAGGGTGGCCGGTACGATGTCGGGATCGTCGCGGCGAGACCGAGGTGGGTGGTGTGCGCCGAGAGCGCGGCCAGCAGCGTCATGGGTTCGAGATTGTCGCCCGCGCTCGAATAGCGGAAAACCTCCGGGTTCATCGCATCGCTCGGCGATGCGGTATCCGCCACGAAGATCATGTCGAACTTCGCCGCCTCCAGTTTCCTCGCGAGCGCGACCCAGCGCTCGATGCTCGATCCATAGGCTTCGTCGCTCTGCGGATGACGCCATCCCGCCTGATGGTAGCTGCCGCCGCAGAAGCCGCCGAGCTTCATCTTTCGCATGTCATTAACCATGTGGTTTGCTGCCTCTGGACGAAACGTAGGTTGCGATCAACGCGACCCGAACTGGAGGCGTGCGGTCAAGCCAACCTCGCGGGGCAATGTCGTTGATACAACCCGGTAAGCGCTCACCGGGGGCACGCCCCCCGCCACCGTGGCGAGGCTAGGCGCGGCGGTGGCGTTGCGCGTCAGCGTGCGGTCCACGTCGAACGCGTTCTTCACGTAGGCGCCGAACTCCCACGCGCTGTTGGGCGCGCGGATACCCACGTAGAAGTTGAACAGCGGATAGGCCCTGATGTCGTCGAAGCGGTTGAGCGGATCGTTGAGCGATCGGCCGGAGTAGGTCAACAGCCCGCGCAGATACCCGTCGAACGAGGGGGTGAGGGACTGGCGATACTCGGACTGGACGGTCGCGGCGAAGGGCGAATTCGTTCCGGAACGCAGCCCGTCCACGTCGCACACCGCGATCTGCTGCCCGCCCGTGGCGGCCAGCAGCTGGGCCGGGGTCGGCACGACGCCCCCATAGTTGTTGCAGGGGATCGTAGCGCCATTGATCTTGCCCTTCGAATAGGCAAGCGTTGCGGTAACGTCCCAGCCGGCGGTGATGCGATAGGCGATCTCGCCTTCCGCGCCGCGCACGGTGGCGGGTACACCCGTCGCCAGCGTGGCGATCGTGCCCACGCCGGGAATGCCGTTCGTGTTTGTGAGGTAGAACACGTTCGGCGCAGCGTAGCCGAAGTTGTTGAACGTCTGCCGGAACACGTCCGCGTTAATCCGCAGCCGTCCGCCCAGCCACTGCGTCTTGACGCCGACCTCGTACGATTTGGACGTTTCCGGATCGGGGAAGAGGAACCGCGCCAGGGTTCCGGTGATGTTCGACTGGCCCCGCGTCTGGATCGCGTTGCTGGCCGATCCGGGGCGCCAGGACGTACCGAAATTGAAGTACGCCATCACGTCCCGCGTGAAGTTGTGCTTGAGCGACGCCGAGTAGATCGTCGCGTGCAGCACGCGATCCTCGTTCGCGGCAGGTATGGCGACGCCGTTCGTCAGGAGCGAGCCGAACGAACGGTAGCGGATTCGCCGAATGCCGCCCGACACCTCCGTCCTATCGCCGAGATTAGCGGTGACATTGCCGAAGAACGAGCGCTCGCGCGAGCCGCCGTCGCGGAACACCGCGGTGCGGTTGAGCAGCAGAGGCACTGCGGTCGATCCGCGGAAAACCGGCGTCTGCACCTCCAGCGCGGTCGGGTTGTCGAGCTTGTTCCAGAGCGCCCCGATCACATAGTCGAAGATGCCGAAAATGCGCTCGCCGGACGAGATCCGGGCCTCGTGGTTGGTTTGCCTCGGCCGCAGGTCGCTTACCTGCGCCGCTGCGAGAAAGGCGGCCGGGGCGGTTGCCGGCAGTGCCGCGCCCGGATCGTTCGGCGCGAACGCGGTGTAGTGCTGCCGGTTGTGCGAACCGACATAGTTGAAGGTCTGGCCGAACGCCGAATATTGCGCGGCCCAATTGTAGATCGTGAATTCTTGCTTGTAGCGGTTCAGCACGCGCAGCGTGGAGCGGCGATCGTCCGAATCGATTGGCACCGGGCTTGCCGGCAGGCCCGAATCGGCGACGTTGGCGGCTTCGGTCTGCAGGAAGTTGCGCGTCTTGCGCACGGAGTGTGTGATCGATCCCGTCAACTTCAGATCGTCGATAGGATCAAAGCGCAGCGACACGCGCCCGCCGTACGTCTGGCGGTTGGGCCGGGCCGGATTGTTGATCGAAAGTACCCGGTTGTCGTCGTTGTCGTCATAGACCCCGGCAAAGCGGATCGCCAGCTTGTCCCGTACGATCGGGAGGTTCACCGCAGCCTGCAGGTTGGCTTCCGCCCAGCCGGTTATGGTCGCGTTCCCGGTGGCGCCGAGATCACTCAGGTCCGCCTGCTGCGACGTGACCGTGATCGATCCCGAAGGCGAGGCGCGGCCGCGCAGCGTGCCCTGCGGCCCGCGCAACACCTCGATCTGGCCGACATCGAAGATCGACTGGAACAGCAGCGCGGCGGTGATCGGCGATTCGTTGAAATAGAATTCGATAGTGCCGTTGTTGCCGCTGGCATTCACGTCATAGGCGACACCGCGCAGCGTCGCCCGGTTGCCGATGCCGTTCGCATCCGTCGCCAGCGTAAGGCCGGGAACGGTCGTCTGGATGTCGCGAAACTCACGGATGTTCAGGTTGTTCAGGTCTCGCGCCGTCACCGCCTGCACCACCAGCGGCACGTCCTGCTGCGACTCGTCCCGCCGACGTGCGGTGACGACGATATCGATCGCGGTCTCGGTGGCGGCCGGCTGCTCGCCATTCTGGCCCGCGGTCTGGGCGAACGCGGGCGCCGTCAGAATGCAGAGGCCGACGCCTGCCGTCGCGAAGGTACGAGTACCCCTCATTGAACTTCCTCCCCATCGATTATGTGGCCTTGGCGGTGTCGCCAGGCGGATTTCGTCATGTCGTGTTCAGGATGCCATCGGTGTCAGCGCCCATTTCGCTAGCGCCATGCGATCGAGCTTGCCGCTACCCAGTCGCGGCAGATCGTCGACGAAGATGATGTCGCGCGGCAGCTTGAAGTGGGCGACCCTTGGCACCAGCCAGTCGCGCAGCGCGGCTTCGTCCGGCACGGCGCCGGGGCGAGGGGTGACGTAGACGCGCACGGCCTCGACCTTGCGGGGATCGGCCACGGCGACCGCCGCGCAGTGCCTGACCGCCTCGTGCCCGGCCAGCGTGGTCTCGACCTCTTCCAGCGAGACGTTTTCGCCGCCAACCTTGGCCATCAGCTTGATGCGGCCGTGATAGCGGACGAAGCCTTCCGCATCGACCGAGACGAGATCCTCGCTATGCACCCATCCATCGGCGTCGATGGCGTGCGCGGTCTCCTCCGGTTTGTTCCAGTAACCTAGCATCGTGTTGCCCCGGATCCACGCCTCACCGATCTGGCCGGGCGCAAGGTCGACGCCCGTTGCCGGATCCACGACGCGGATCTCGTTCCCGTCGAGCGGTCGCCCTCCGGTCGCCTGCTGCTTCTCAGCCGGATCATCCGGCCCGGTGATCGCGGCCGGTCCATAGGCCTCGGTCAGGCCGTAGGGCATGAAGGCAAACCCCGCATTCGGCAGTACACGCCGCGCGACCGCGTTGTGACGATGGGCCATGCGGATCAGCGGAAGCACGACACCGCGATCATGCGCGGCTTCGACGATCTCCTTGCCCAGCACGCTGATGAAGATCGTCGCGTGCTCCTCCCGGAGCAGCCGCAGGCCGAGCTCGACGTCGAACGCCTCGGTGAAAATGAGCGTGCCGCCCTGCGGGAGCATGCTCATCAGTCCGTAGATGCTGCCGCCCGCGTGGAAGAACGGCATCATGCTGAAGTAGGAGTCGCTGCGGCGCATGCCCGTGCGGCGGGCGTGGAGGATGCCGTTCGCGGCGAACCCGCCCTGCTGTAGCATCACGCCCTTGGGGAAGCCCGTGCTGCCGGACGTGTACTTGACCATCGCCACATCGTCCGGCGTGATCCGCGCAGACTGCATGTCCGCCGCCGAGACATGCCGGCCGCCCTGCGCGAGCAGCGTCTCCCAATCGAAGGCGCCGGCGTGCGAGGTGCCCGCGCGGGACAGGAGCACCACGTTGCGCAGGTCGGGCAGCTCCCGTGCGTAGAGACCGCCAGGCGTGCTCGCCCCGCCGAACGCCGGAGCGATCCCGGCAAGCATCGCGGGCATGTCCAGCTTGCGGAACTGATCGAGCATGACAAGGTGACGCGCGCCCGACTGACGCAGGCAGTAGGCGATCTCAGGCGGCTTCAGGAAGGTGTTGAGCGGGACGACCGCCGCGCCGAGCCGCATCGCAGCGAAGCACGTCACCGCCCACTCGATCCGGTTCGTCATCCAAAGAGCGAGGCGATCGCCGCGCGCGACACCGATCCCTGCGAGCGCACCGGAAAAGGCGCGTATCTGATCCAGCAGCTGCGCGTAGCTCAGCCGGCGAACGTGGCCCGCATCGTCGGCTGCGACGAGGGCGATGCGATCCGGATCGAACGCCGCTGCATCCTCAATCACCTGCCACATCGTCCGCGCGCGGGCCTGCGCCAGGGCTTCGAGCGCGGCCGCGTCCGGGCGACGCCACGCGATCGGCTGCGGGGCGGGCTCGGCGCTCGTCATCGGACCGTCCCTCGCCCCGACGCGAGCCGGAACGCCGGTACGGTGCCGTTGGCGGCCGGCAGCCAGCATGGTTCGAGCGCGGCGCCAATGGCGATGTCGCGGCCCTCTGCCTCGACCAGCACTGACGCCAGCCGCACGCCCGGCGCCTGCCCGAACACGGCGAGCACGGGCACGCGGAACGCGGGGACGGCCGGATCGCCGCCGGGCACCGGTAGGATGGTGTACGAGTAGATCGTCGTCAGCCCCGTCGGCACCCATTCGAGCGGTTGCGCGTGACATGCCGGGCAGAAGGGGCCGGCGGGCCACCGGAAGGTTCCACAGGCAGAGCAACGCGGCATCAGCAGGCGGTGCTCCGCAGCGGCGGCCCAGAAGGGCGCGCTCCACGCGTCGATGGGCAATTCCAGGGCGCTGAAATTGGGCGTGACGCTGAGGCCGCTCATTGCACGTTGCTCAGGATGGCAGCCGTCATCGGTATGGGAGCGGGGCCGCCCGTCACCAGTGCGGTCTGCGCGCCGGTCACCTGGTTCACCGCCGTTCCGCGGAGCTGCTCCACCGCCTCGCGGATATGGGTCGCGCCGACGATATAGGCTTCGGACAGATGCCCGCCATGGGGGTTCACGGGGATCGCGCCATCGTGGCGGATCGCGCCGCTTTCCACGAAGGGGCCGCCCTCGCCACGTTTGCAAAAGCCGTAATCCTCCAGCTGCATGATGACGAGGGGGGAGAAGTGATCGTAGATGCAGGCGACGTCGATCTCGTCCGGGCCGATGCCGGCAAGGTCGTACAGTCGCTCCGCCACGGCGACCCCGCCGGCGCTCACGAACGCATCCTCGCTCTGGTTCAGCGAGAAGAATGCGCGGCCCCAGTCCGGATCGGCGACCTGCGACACGGCGGTGATGTAGACCGGCGGGTGCGACAGGTCGGCCGCGCGATCCGCCGAGGTCACGACGAAGGCGAGAGCGCCGTCCGTCTCCAGGCAGAAATCGAGCCGGCAGAGCGGATCGGCGAGCATCGGCGCGGCGAAGTATTCGTCGAGGGTGAGGGGCTTCTTGCGGATCGCCTCGGGCATGTTCAGCGCGTAGTCGCGCGAGGCCATGACGACTTCGGCGAAAGCCTCGCGCCGCGTGCCGTACTTGTGCATGTGCCGCTGGGCGAGCAGCGCCATCGACGGCCCCGGCCCGACGAGCCCGGCGAACAGCGAGAACACCGCGAGCGGCGTCGTCGCCAGGCTGGCCAGCGAAGTGCCGTAGCGATGCTCGCCCAATTGCTGGCTGCAGCCGATGCAGACGACGTGGCGGGCGCGGCCGGTCTCGATCGCCGAGGCCGCGAGGTCGAGCACGCCCGCCGAGCCCCCGCCCTGGCCGGTGACCGTGGCGGCGTAGGACAGCTCGGGAATGCCCAGCATCTCGATGATGTTCGAGGCCTCGAAGCCGTGCGCGTAGGAGACAATGCCGTCGATCTGCCCGGGCGCGATGCCGGCGTCCTCGCAGGCCGCTAGGATCGCCTTGCCGATCAGCTCGTAC
>JBEVME010000126.1:0-36375 GCA_040508785.1 Sphingobium sp. | reverse complement strand
ACACCTCGCCATGCGCCTCCCCCGCTTCCTTCCAACGGCTCATGTCGGTGAGAAACACGCGCGTTCGCACCACATGCTTGATGTCGGCGCCGGCCTGCACCAGCGCACCTTCGATGATCTCGAGGCAGCGCTTCGTCTGGCCCTTCACATCTCCCGGCGAAGCCACGGACCCATCCGGCGCGATCGGCGCGCAGCCCGAAACGAACACCATGTCCCCGACCCGAACAGCGCGCGAAAACCCCAGCCCCAGCTTCGATCCGCTCGGCACTTTCACAACGTCCGCCATCCGTTCACTCCACTTCCCGGCGCCTCGTCAGGCGCTTCTTGTCCCACAACCAACATGCAGTTCAGCGCCGCGCCCGCAAGGCGCAGGTGCAGCAAAGGCATCCGCCCTGCATGAAACCGCAGCAATCCGGGCGTCTCGGTCGTTATCCGCTCAGCGCCCGCCTGCTACCGGCGCAACTCAGGGCCGCTCGATCGCCATGGCGATGCCTTCGCCGCCGCCGATGCAGAGCGCCGCGACGCCCTTCTTCAATCCACGCGTCTTGAGCGCGGCGACCAGCGTGGCGATGATGCGCGCGCCGCTGGCGCCGATCGGATGACCGAGCGCGGTCGCGCCGCCATTCACGTTCAGCTTCTCATGCGGGATCGCCAGCTCGTGCATCGCGATCATGGACACGGTCGCGAACGCCTCGTTCACTTCAAACAGGTCGACGTCGGCGACCGACCAGCCGGCCTTTTCCAGCACCTTCTTCAGCGCAAAGACCGGCGCGGTCGTGAACTTGGCCGGCTCGTGCGCATGGGCGGCGGTCGCGACGATCGTCGCTTCCCTGGTCAGGCCGAGCCTGTCGGCGACGCTCGCGCGCGTCAGCACCAGCGCGGCTGCGCCATCGGAAATGGAGGCGGACGTCGCCGCCGTGATCGCGCCATCCTTGGCGAAGGCGGGTTTCAGCGTCGGAATCTTCTCGGGCTTCGCGTTGCCCGGTTGCTCGTCCCTGGCAACGACGACTTCGCCCGAACGGGTCTTGACCGTGACGGGCACGACCTCGCCGTCGAAGGCACCGCTGTCGATCGCGGCGTTGGCGCGCTTCAGGCTCTCGATCGAATAGGCGTCCATGACCTCGCGGCTGAACTGATAGTCGCGCGCCGTATCCTCCGCAAAGGCGCCCATGGGCTTGCCCTTGTCATAGGCGTCCTCCAGCCCGTCATACATCATCGAATCATAGATGACGTCATGGCCGATGCGCGCGCCTGACCGGTGCTTGGCCATCATGAAGGGCGCGTTGGTCATGCTTTCCATACCGCCCGCGATGATGACGTCCACGGTCCCGGCGGCCAGCGCCTCGAAACCCATGATCGTTGCCTGCATGCCCGATCCGCACATCTTGTTGACGGTGGTCGCCTCGACCGAATTGGGCAGGCCCGCGCCCAGCGCCGCCTGGCGGGCGGGGGCTTGCCCCAGGCCGCCTGGCAGCACGCAGCCCATGTAGATGCGATCGATCGCGGCCGGATCGACATGCGAGCGCTCGACCGCGGCCTTTACGGCCGTCGCGCCCAGTTCCACCGCGGTGACGCCCGACAGCGCCCCCTGGAAACCGCCCATCGGGGTGCGGGCGTAGCTCGAAATGATGATCGGATCTTCACTCATGTCTCAATACCTTGCTGAAACGGATTACAGGGCGCGGGCGATGACCATCCGCTGAATGTCCGACGTGCCTTCGTAAATCTGGCAGACGCGTACGTCGCGATAGATTTTGGCGACGCCATATTCTTCCAGATAGCCATAGCCGCCCAGCGTTTGAAGGGCGCCCGAACATACGGCCTCGGCGGTTTCGGAGGCGACCAGCTTGGCCATCGACGCGGCCGACAGGCTGGGCAGGCCCGCATCCTTCAGGCTCGCGGCGTGCAGCACCAGCTGTCGCGCCGCTTCCAGCTTTGCAGCCAGGTCGGCCAGGCGGAAACCGACCGCCTGATGCTCCATGATCGGCTTGCCCATCGAAACGCGCTCCTTGGCATAGCCGATCGCGATATCGAGCGCCGCCTGCGCCATGCCGACGCACTGCGCCGCGATGCCGATCCGCCCGGCCTCCAGGTTGGACAGCGCGATCCGGTAGCCGTCGCCTTCCGGCCCGAACAGCAGCGACTCGTCCAGGAACACATCCTCGAACCGCAGCGCGCAGGTGTCCGACGCGTTCTGGCCCAGCTTGTGCTCGACCTTGTCGACGCTGTAGCCGGGCAGGTCGGTGGGCACCAGGAAGCAGGAGATGCCCTTCTTGCCCGCGCCAGGATCAGTGACGGCGACGACCATCGCGACGCCCGCGATCTTGCCCGAGGTGATGAACTGCTTGGAGCCATTGAGCTTCCAGCCGCCCTCGACCCGCGACGCGCGCGCCCGGATCGCCGAGGCGTCCGATCCCGCATCGCTCTCGGTCAGCGCAAAGGCGCCAATCATCCTGCCGGTGATGAGGTCGGGCAGGAAGCGGGCCTGTTGCGCCGCGCTGCCGAAGCGGATGATGCCCGACACCAAAATGCTGTTCTGGATCGACACGATCGTCGACAGCGCACCGTCGGCCGCCGCGATCTCCATCAGCGACAGGGCGTAGGACACATAGTCCGCGCCCGCGCCGCCTGATTCCTCGGGCGCGGTCATGCCCATCAGGCCCAGACCCGCCAACTGCTCGAACAGGGCGGGGGGATAGCCGCCCGCCGCCTCATAAGCCGCGCTGTTGGGCAGGATTTCCTCCTGCGCGAAGCTGCGCACGGCGTCCTTGATCGCCGACTGAACGTCCGAAAGCACCATTTATATACGCCTTGGAATAGCCTTTACTCGTCGGTATTGCCAGCTATGCCCCTGTCGTGTCAAGATGGCGCCATGGCCCAACCCTCCACGTCACCGTTCAAGTCAGTGATCGACCGCGAAGCCGAACGCTCGGAAAAGCGGTTCGCGCTGCTGCGTGCGGCCGTTCGGCTTTTCAACGAGCGCGGCTTCCATTCGACGTCGCTGGAGGAGGTCGCGGCCAGTCTGGGCGTCACCAAGCCGGTCATCTACCATTATCTGGGCAACAAGGATCAGGTGGCTTTCGAGTGCGTGCGCATCGGCGTCGAGCGGCTGCACGCGGCCGCGGCAGAGGCGGGTAGTGTGCCGGGCACCGGGCTGGACCGGCTGCGCGCCTTCCTGCGCCGCTATGCGCAGATCATGATGGACGATTTCGGCCGCGGCGTGGTCCGCATCGGCGACGAGACGCTCTCCGAAGGCACCCGCCTGCGTTTCCGGGCGCTCAAGTCGGAGGTCGATGCGGCGATGCGCCGGATGATCGAGGAGGCCGTGGCCGATGGCTCCGCCTCGGTCGCCGACACGCGCATGGCCGCCTTCGCCATCGCGGGTGCGCTGAACTGGCCGGCGCGCTGGTATCGGCCCGAAGGCCCGCAGACGGCGGAAGAGGTGGCCGACGGACTGGTCGAATTTCTTTGCGCCGGCTTATCGAATCCTGCGCCGGAATAGGTCATGAAGGACGAATGAACGAACGACCCGACGAGATGGCGGAGCCGGGGGCGGCGCGCGGGGAGACGGTGGCGGTGCAGCGCGGCGGCATCGGCGAGCCTTTGCGCACACCCTTGTTCCGGCGGATCTGGAGCGCCAGCCTGCTGTCCAATCTGGGCCTGATGATCCAGGCCGTGGGCGCCGCCTGGTCGATGACCCAGCTGACATCCGATGTCTCCATGGTCGCACTGGTGCAAACGGCGCTGATGCTGCCGGTCATGCTGGTATCGATCCCCGCCGGCGCCATCGCCGACATGTACGACCGGCGCAAGGTGGGCATCTTCGCGCTGTCGGTGTCGCTGACCGGCGCCACGACGCTGTCGCTGGTCACGGCGCTGGGGCTGATCACGCCCTGGACATTATTGTTCGCCTGCTTCCTGATCGGATCGGGCATGGCGCTGTTCGGTCCCGCCTGGCAGGCATCGGTCAGCGAACAGGTGCCCGCGCACGCCATGCCCCAGGCGGTC
The DNA here is from genome assembly GCA_040508785.1 of Sphingobium sp. Classification (GTDB taxonomy): domain Bacteria; phylum Pseudomonadota; class Alphaproteobacteria; order Sphingomonadales; family Sphingomonadaceae; genus Sphingobium. The sequence goes on along the minus strand of JBEVME010000126.1, from coordinate 32,367 downwards.
GCGCTCAATTCGATCAGCTATAATATCGCCCGCAGCTTCGGGCCGGCGGTGGGCGGCATAGTCGTCGCCCTGGCCGGCGCGCTGGCGGCATTCATCGCCAACGCGGCCCTCTACGTCCCGCTGCTCGTCGTCATGCTGCTGTGGCGCCGCGTGTCCGTGCCGAGCCGGTTGCCGCCCGAGCGGCTCGATCGCGCAATCAATTCGGGCTTTCGCTACATCGTCCATTCCCCGTCCATCCGCATCGTGCTGTGGCGCACCCTGGCCATCGGCCTTGCGGGCGGATCGGTGTCCGCGCTGATGCCACTGGTGGCACGGGACATATTGGGCGGGGGCGCGCAGACCTATGGGCTTATCCTGGGGGCCTTCGGCGTCGGCGCGGTGGCCGGGGCACTCAACATCAATGCGGTACGCGACCGGATGAGCGGCGAACAGGCGGTGTGCCTGTGCACAGTCGTCATGGCCGTCGCCATCGCCGTCGTCGCGCTGAGTTCCTGGACCATCGTCACTGCGATGGCGCTCATAGCCGCCGGGGCGACATGGATGGTCAGCCTCACCATCTTCAACATCGCCATCCAGTTGTCCGCGCCGCGCTGGGTCGCCGGGAGGACGCTGGCGGCCTATCAGTCGGCCATCGCGGGCGGCGTTGCGATCGGCAGCTGGCTCTGGGGCCATGTCGCGCAGAATCATGGCGTTTCCCATGCCTTGCTCGCGTCGGCGGCACTGATGGCGCTGACGCCGATCCTTGGCCTGTGGCTGCGGATGCCGGCGGTCAGCGAGGGCGACAAGGAGGCCGTCGATCTGGGCGCACCCGACAGCGCGCTGGCGCTCACCGCGCGCAGCGGCCCGATCGTGGTGGAAGTGGAATATTGCGTGTCTATGGCGGACGCGCGCGCCTTTTACGGGGTAATGCAGAATGTCCAGCTGACCCGGCATCGCAACGGCGCCTATGACTGGTCGATCGCGCGCGACATCGCCGACCCGACCCTATGGACCGAACGCTTCCACTGTCCGACCTGGCTCGACTATCTGCGGCTGCGCAGCCGGCACACGGCCGCCGAACTCGAAATCCACGACGCGGCCGAGGGATTTCACAGCGGACCTCATCCGGTGCGCGTTCGGCGCATGCTGGAACGCCCGTTCGGCTCGGTCCGCTGGCGCGACGATGCGCCCGACATCGGTAACGCCGAAGTGCTCCCGATCACCGCCACCTAAGGTCAACCCGGTGGTTCCGAGTCGCATTCGGCCGTGTGCCCACGCGGCTTGTGCCCGCGCGCGCTATGTCTGGAGAAAACGGCGCAAATCGGGCGCTCCTCGCTGGTGAGACGCCTGTCTGAAATCTCTTGCCATTTAAGCTGCGTAGCTTAACATCGCGTCCACAAGAGGGCGGGGATGCATTGGCGCTGGTTGCAAAGGCGCCGCTAAGCATCGTGAAGAGGCTGGCCGGCCGATCGGCATTCCCACCGGACTATTGATAAAAAAACATATCGATATGGATGGAGGATGGGATGAAGAACTATCGGTACGGCGTACTGATGCTCGCGGGATGCGCGCTGCCGGCCCTGACGGCGACCGGCATCCGTCCGGCAACCGCTCAGACGGATCAATCCGCTACGGGCAGCCGCTTGCCAGCGCTTGAAGAGATCGTCGTTACCGCACGCAAGCGCGAGGAAGTGCTTCAGAAGGTCCCCGTAGCCATCACCGCCTTTTCGGGCGATCAGATGACCCACCAGGGCATCCAGACCGCAGCCGATCTCGGCAAGTCGGTCGCCAGTCTTCGATCATTGACGCATCCGGCCCAGGCCTCGGTCGTTTCCTTCACCCTGCGGGGCCAGTCTGCTGGCGATGTGCTGCAGACGATCGACCAGTCGGTCGGCCTCTATGTCGACGGCGTATATATTGCCCGCCCATATGGGTTGAACGCGGGCTTCTTCGATCTCGCGCGGGTAGAGGTCGTGAAGGGGCCGCAGGGAACGCTTTACGGTCGCAATACGACGGGCGGCGCGATCAACTTCATCAGCAAGGGCGCGGACTATCGTGGCCTTCACGGCTTCGTCGCGGCGGAGGCCGGCAATTTCGACGATCTGAAACTGGGTGCGGCGGTCAACCTGCCCGTCATCGAGGACAGGCTGGCGCTCCGCATCGCCTATCAACGCTGGCAGCGGGACGGGTTCGGCAGGTCCGCGACAACGGGCCAAGATATCGGACAGCAGCGCAACCAGCATTTCCTGCGCGCAAGCGTGCTGGCCGATCCCGCGCCGGGCCTCAACATCGTCCTGAAGGGCGAATATTACCGATCGCGCGAAAACGGCAATTTCTACACGCCGCGCTACATCATACCGACCGGCAATGCCGTCACGGAGGCGATGGCGGAGCTCGGCCTCCCCCGGGACCAGGCGCTGGCCGTGCTGCAGGACTATGCGTTGCGCGGTACCCGCGACATCTACACGACCTTCTACGAAGCCCCGCAGCACGACGATATCGAGGCTGTCACGCTGGGCGGCACGATCACCCTGGACGTCAGCGATGCCGTTCGCATAAAATCGATCACCGGCTATCGCTGGTTTCGCAACGACCAGTCGTTCGATGTCGATGCGACCCCGTTCCGCGTGGTCGAGGTGGGCGTGGGTCGCTTCCCCGACGTGCCGGCGATCCGCGCCGCCCCCGGCCAGCCGCTGGCGGCCTATCAGTCCGATGTCGGCCCGCGCAACGAACCGCGATTCTTTTCGCAGGAATTCAACCTGTCCGGCTCGTTGTTCGCCGACCGGCTGAACTGGCTGGTGGGATATTATTACAGCCACGAAAAGGGCAACCAGACCGAACAGTCCCAATCCTTCCCGGCGATATTGACCACCATGGCGATCACCGACGGCAGCAATATCGTCAACGACAGCTGGTCCATATTCAGCCAGAACGACTTCAAGATCATGGACCGGCTGACCGTCACGCTGGGCGGCCGCTATACCAAGGAAAGCAAGGTGCTCGATTCGCGGTCGCGCACGCTGTCGCAGGTAACCGGCATGATCGCTTGTTCGACCGGGGTGGCGGGCACCTATCCGGCGAGCAATCCCGACGCCTGCCTGACGCACCAGAGCGCCAAGTTCAGCGGCTGGTCCTGGCTGGCGAGCCTGAACTGGCAGGCGACCGACGATCTGCTCGTCTATCTCAAGAGCGCGCGGGGCTTTCGCGGCGGCACGTTCCAGGTCCGCTTCCCGACCCTGGCGCCTGCGGGCCCGGAGACGGCGACCGACATCGAGGCGGGCTTGAAGGGCGATTTCTTCGACGGCCGGCTGCGCACCAATATCGCCGCCTTCGTCACCGACTACAAGAACAAGCAGGAGGCGATCACTGTCCTGTCGCCCACCGGCGCCGCCGCCTCCATCATCCAGAACGCAGCGTCGGCGCGCCTGAAGGGCGTGGAGGCGGAAGTCACGTTCAGGCCGATGACCGGGCTGACGATCGGCGGCACGCTGACCTATTTCGAAGGCCGCTATCGCAGCTTCAAGAGCGCTTTGCCCATCCAGGGCTGTCCCACGGCGACACCTACCTGCGGCACCGATGCCAGCGGGGAGCGCCTGGGCAACCCGCCCTGGTCCTATAGTATCAGCGCCCGCTACGAGACCGACCTTGGTGGCGGGACGCTCGGTTTCGGCGCCGACTGGTCCTATACGTCGGCGGCGCGTCCGTCCGCGCGCCTTACCGACCCCAATATTCCGCTGTCCGTGCTCGAAACGCTGATCTCCGCCTGCACCGGCGGGTCCTCGGGCAGCAACTGTTCCAACGGACGCGCCGACCTTGGCCTGCTCAACGGCCGCATCGACTATCGCCTGCCCGACGACAGGACGACGATCGCGATCTTCGCCACCAACCTGCTCAACAAGGCCTATCAGTTCGCCGGCACGGCGGCGCCCAGCATCGGCGGCGTCCAGGTCGGCGTGACCGGGGAGCCGCGCATGTGGGGGCTCCAGCTGCGCCATGATTTCGGAGCGGGCGAATGAGCGGGTCGCAGACAGAGGGCGCCACAGGCCGGCAGACGCCGTCGGACGCGACCATCCTCCTGCGCGAGGGCGATCCGCCCAATGCCTATTCCTTCTATGTTCTGGGGCTGCTGTGCTGCGTTGGTGCCCTCAATTTCCTGGATCGCCAGATCATCACGATCCTGCTCGTTCCAATCAAGGAGGAGCTGCAGGTCAGCGATACGGCGATGGGCTTCGTCACCGGCGCGGCCTTTGCCATCTCCTATATGCTTGCGGTGCTGCCGCTCGCCTATCTCGCCGAGCGGGTGCAGCGGCGGAAGCTGATCGCCTGCTGCATTTCGGCATGGAGCCTCATGACCGTCTTCAGCGGCATGGTGACATCCTATGCGCAGATGGTGGTCTGCCGTGCCGGCGTCGCCGCCGGAGAGGCGGGTGCAGATGCGCCGTCCCATTCCATGCTGTCGGACTTCTTCCCCGCGCGCTGGCGCGCGCGCGCGTCCGCCGTTCTCAGTCTTGGACATAGTCTGGGCATATTCCTGGGGCTGGCGGTGGGCGGTTATCTGGCCGCAACCGCGGGCTGGCGGGTTGCCTATATCGCCGTCGGTGCATTCGGCATCGTCGTGGCGCTGCTTGTCTGGACGATCCGAGAGCCCCGGCGCGGCGGCCGCGATCCGGGGATGGCCCATGCCAACCCCCTGCCGATGGTTGCATCGCTGCGCGTCCTGTGGCGGATCAAGAGCTATCGCTACGCCGTGATCGCAACCGCGTTCCAGTCGATCGCCGGCTATTCCTGGATCGGATGGATGCCGACCCTGCTGATCCGCATACACCATCTCGACATCGCGACCGTCGGGCTCTGGATGGGGCTCGCTGCGGGCCTTGGCGTGGCGGCCGGTGTGCTCCTGTCGGGCGTCGTCGTCGATGGCCGGGTAGTCAGGGAGCCACGCTGGTACAGCTGGATCCCCGGCGGTGGCAGCCTGGTGTCGATCGTCTTCTCCATCGTCGTGGCGACCGCGGTCGATGCCTCGCTCGCCATTTTCGCCTTCATTCCCTTTTCGATCATCCGCGCGACCTGGGGGCCGCCGACGCACGCGCTCTGTCAGAATCTGGTTGGATCGCACATGCGGGCGACCAGTGCGGCGGTGCTGGGCCTGTCATCGACCTTCTTCGGACTTGGCATAGGGCCGATCTTCGTGGGCGTCATGAACGACCTGTTCAACCAGCGCTACGGAATCGACTCGATCCGCTATTCGCTGCTGATCGCGACCATCGGCTTCCTGCTGTCGGCGATATTCTACTTCATCTCGTCCAGATATGTGCGCGACGATCTGGCCCGTTCCAGGGCGTGACACGTCTCCGCCATCACCTCGATGGCATCATTATGGGGTTGACATGCCGACCCAACTGTAGGATTGAGCTTTTAAGCAACGTGTCTTATTCCGACGCGGAACGCCCCATCCGGCGATAGAGCGCACTACGCGCCGACGGTGACGGGCGGGCAAGGATCGGCGGTAGTCCCCGACATGAAGGGACCGGCTATCGCATAGGGCTATCTAGGATTGGAGAGAGGGTATGTCTGAATTCGACGTCGCTATTCGTGGTGGCCGGATCGTCGACGGCACCGGCGCTGCGGCGTTTGTCGGTGACATCGGCATCAAGGACGGCAAGATCGCCCGTATTGGCTCCATTGCCGCCGGCGATGCCGACCGGGTGATCGACGCCGACGGCCGGATCGTTACGCCGGGCTTCGTCGACGTGCACACCCATTTCGACGCGCAGCTGCTGTGGGATGCGTCGGCGACCCCTTCCATCAACCATGGCGTGACCAGCGTCGCCTGCGGCAATTGCGGCTATACGCTCGCTCCGGTCGAGGAAAAGGATGTCGGCTTCCTCCGCTCGCTGATGGCCCGTGTGGAGGGCATCCCCGAGGAAAGTCTGCGTCAGCTCGACTGGCAGTGGCGCAGCTGGGGCGACTATTACGAGAAATTCGCAGGCAAGCTCGGCATCAACGTCGCGATTTCCGTCGGCCACAGCGCGGTCCGCCGCAAGGTGATGGGCGAGGCCGCCAGCGCGGAGAAAGCGACCGACGAGCAGATCGACGCGATGGCCCGCGAAGTAAGGGCCGCGGTGGACGCGGGCGCGATGGGCTTCTCCTCATCGCAGTCGCCGATCCATTTCGACGGTTCCGACGTCCATGTCCCCTCCTGGTTCGCCGATCCCGAGGAACTGATCCGCATTTGCGCCGGCCTCAAGGGTTCCAGCGCCCGCATCCTGGAATTCATCCCGCGCGGCGTATTGACGGAAGTGTCGCAGGAGGATTCGGACCTGATGGCCGCGATGTCGCGCGCGGCCGGCGTCCCGCTCAACTGGAACACGCTGTCGGTCTCCCCCGACGATCTCGACAAGCACGAGCGCGAGATGGAGCGCTACACCGCCGCTGCCGGCAACGATGCCAAGGTCGTGGGCCTGACCCTGCCGGTGCAGCCGATCCGCTGGATCAGCTTCGCCACGGGCGTGACGCTCAAGGCGCAGCCGGGCTTCGACATCATCTTCAGCGAGCCGACGATCGAGGGCCGCATCCGTGTGCTCAAGGACCCGGCGATGCGCGACCGTATCCGCAATGCCGGCCGCAGCGAGGAACTGGGCAATGTCGGCAAGGGCGTGGATTGGGGCGCCTACAGCTTCGCCAAGGTGGAGGACGCGCGATATCGCGCGCTCAGCGGCCGCAATGTCGGCGAAGCGGCGAAGGAGCAGGGCGTCGACCCGCTCGATCTGATCGTCGACGTAGTCGTTGCCGACAAGCTGCGCACGGGCCTCACCCGCGAGCGGGAAAATGATCCCGCGACCGACAAGGTTTCGGCGAAAGTATGGGCCGACCCGCGCGCGGTGATCGGTGCATCGGATGCCGGCGCCCATCTCGACCTGCAGTGCGGCGGGACATTCACCACTGACTTCCTGTCGATCGCCGTGCGCGACCGCCAGCTCATGTCGATCGAGGCGGCCGTCCATGGCATCACCCAGGTGCCAGCGGATCTCTACGGAATGCGTGGCCGCGGCCGGCTTGCCGAGGGTATGCAGGCGGACGTCAACGTCCTCGATCTTGCCCGGCTGGATGTACCGACCGTCGCCGAATATGACGATCTGCCGGCCAACGGCCCGCGCGTCGTCGGCGGGGCGCAGGGGTATGACCATGTCTTCGTCAACGGTGTCGAGGCGATCAGCGGCGACAGGCTGACGGGCGCGCGCTCGGGTACGCTGCTGCGGTCCAACGCGGCCTGACAAAGGACATCGTGTGAGGGTGTAGGGATGGCAATCGCGGAGAAGAACAAGGTCGTCGTCAGCCGGCAGGCAGGCTATCTGGGCGCCCGGATCGACGGCTTCGACATATCGGACATGTCGGATGCGGACATGGACGTGGCCTGGGACCTGCTGATGGCGCATTCGGTCATCTGCCTGTCCGGGCAGAGCTGCTCCCCGGCCGACTATCTGCGCTTCGGCGCGCGCTGGGGCGAAATCACCAAGGACGGCGGCCGCCCCGTGGACGGGCATCCCGAAATCACCCTGCTCAAGAATGTCGGCCCGCGCCTGACCGACATCTGGCACACCGACCTGTCCTTCATGCAGCGCCCGCCGCTCGCGACGATGCTGATGGCGATCGACGTGCCCGAAGCGGGCGGCGACACGCTGTTCGCCAGCCAGGTGGCGGCCTGGCGCGGCCTGTCGGCGCCGTTCCAGCAGTTCCTCACCGGACTGGAAGCGCTGCACGTCGATATTCCTCGTGGCGACGGCAAACCCGAAGAGCAGCGGGAGCGGGCCGTCCATCCCATCGTTCGGCTGGTGGACGGTGAGCCGGCGCTCTACATCAACGGCATGTATACGCGGTCGGTGAACGGCCTGACCCCGGAGGAGAGCAGGGCGCTGCTCGACTATCTCTTCACCCATTGCACCCAGCCCAACTTCACCTTCCGGCATCGTTGGCGCAAGGGCGACGTGCTCATCTGGGATAATCGCCGCGTCCAGCATTTCGCGATCTTCGATTATGAAGGGCAGAACCGAGAGATGCACCGGATGGTCGTCCGCGACACCGGCCGTCCGGGGACCGGCGCATGAGCGGCCTTGCCCATCACGACCTCGCGCGCATGGTCACGGACGAAGGGGACCGTGTAGTGCTCGTGCCCGCGGGGGCGGACCTCACCTCATCGGGAGAGGTCGCCCTCGCGGAAATAGCGGGGCGGACGTTCGACGACCTGTCCGAACTGCTCGAAGCCGCAGGGGGCGACCTGTCGCGCATCGTCCCCGGCAGGGCGTGGCGCTGGACATCGCCGGGCCAGTTTCTCTCGGCGGTCGGCCGGCCGCGCAAGGTCGTCTGCGTCGGCCTGAACTATCGGACCCACATATTGGAGGGGGGGCGCCCGATCCCGGACCACCCCGAACTGTTCCCCAAATTCGCCAGTTCGCTGACGGGGCCGTTCGCAGATATCGCGATGCCCCTAGCCACGTCGCGGATCGACTGGGAGGCCGAGGCCGTCATCGTCATCGGCAGGCACTGCCGGCATGTCGCCGCGCGGGACGCGGCGGATGCGGTGCTGGGTTACAGCATCGCCAATGACGTGTCGGTCCGCGACTATCAGGGGCATGCGAGTCAGTGGATGGCGGGCAAGGCCTGGGATGCCTCCACCCCGCTGGGTCCGGTGATCGTGCCCAAGGAGCGGTGCGGCGGCGTCGATGTCGATCTGGCCATGACAGGCCGCCTCAACGGGGAGGTGATCCAGAGCGCACGGACGTCGGACCTCGTCTTCGGCGTGGCTGCGCTGGTCGAATATATCACCTCCTTCATGTCCCTCGATGCCGGCGACGTCGTGCTGACCGGAACACCGGGCGGCGTCGGCGCCGCGCTCAAGCCGCCGCGCTTCCTGCAGGAAGGTGACATTTTCGAAGTAGAAATCGACGGTATGCCAATATTGCGAAATCGCTTCGTGCAATCATAGGCCGATTAGCGCGCGTTCATCATGGATGAAGCGTATTCGGCTCGATCTAGACGTCGGCAATGCAATGGTCGTTCCATTGCACTGTGTCGATGCGTGTATAGTATATTTCAATTACTTCGAACATAAATGTTGAATATCGTCTCATTCTCAGCCGGTGCTTACGGAGGCGAGCAATTAAATTTAGTGCTCAGGCAGAGCATCATGTTGACTTCTGGAAACTTTCTGCCATCTTCATATGAAGTCACACGGCTTAAATCTGATTTTCTATCAGTTTCCGTAAGCATCTGTATTTAAAATATAAAATTGGGGAGAGGAACGATGGGGTATTTTCCGTCAAACGGAACTCGGTGGCTGGCATCAGTCTGCTGCGCCGCCCTTGCAACGGTCGGCGGCACGGCCTTGGCGCAGGACCAGGGTGCGGCATCACAGGACGGGCTGACCGACATCATCGTGACGGCTCGCCGCGTCGCGGAAAATCTCCAGAACATCCCCGTGTCGGTGACCGCCCTTTCGGGCGCGCAGCTGGAGGCGGCCAATGTGGTGCGGCTTGACGACGTTGCCCGCCTCGCGCCCGGCTTTTCGGCGCATCCCGCCACGCGTAACGCCACCGCGCTGACGCTGACCATTCGTGGCCAGGTCCAGAACGAGACGCTGGCGACGGTCGAACCTTCGATCGGCACCTATGTCGACGACGTCTACTGGGCGCGCGCGCAGGGGTTGAACAGCAGCCTGCTCGACGTCAGCAACGTGCAGGTGCTCAAGGGGCCGCAGGGTACGCTGTTCGGCCGCAACACGGCGGGCGGCGCGCTCGTGCTGACGACCAACGACCCCAGTTTCGACGCGGTTTCGGCCAAGATCTCCGGCACCTACGGCCGTTTCGACGAGCGCACGGGCGAGGCGGTCATCAACGTGCCGATCGGCGATGTCGTCGCCCTGCGCGGCGCGATCCGCCTGTCCAAGCGCGACGGCTGGGCCTATGGCGTGGCGCTGTACAATGCGGCAGGCCAGCAGGATAACAGCCTCAACCCCGCCAGCACTTTCCAGCGCACGGGCAAGAAATATAATGACCGCGACGAGTTGCAGGGCCGCATCAAGGCGTTGATCAACCTCGGGGAGACGACTCGCATGATCCTGTCGGCCGACTGGTATGACTATCAGTCGCAGGGAACGGCCCGGCAGATGATCTACAAGTTGCAGAACAACGCCCCTGCGTCCGACGCCGTCGCCTTCGTGACGCCGGTCAATCGCTATATCGATTATTTCAGGACCAATCCCAATGCGGTCGGCGGCGGCGGCATCGACTGCGTCGGCGCGGTCAGCACGACCACGGGCCCTAACTGCACCTCTACGCTGGTACCGTCGAACGACACCTCGACCGACGTGCACACCAGCACCTATTCGGCGCGGCTGATCTCCGACACCTCGTTCGGCCAGGCGAAGCTGATCGCTGCCTATCGCAATGTGAACTCGTTCAACATGAACGATCTCGACGGCACCGGCATATTGCTGCACGCGACCGAGAGCGACAACGACCTCAGCCAATATTCGGTCGAAGGGCAGGTCACCGGCCAGGCGTTCGACGACTTTCTCGATTTCGCCGCCGGCCTGACCTACCTGCGCGAAAAGGGTAGGGAACGGCTCTATTCCTTCTCCAATGCGGGTGGCAATCCGACGGCATCGGTGACTCGTCAATGGACGGAAATCGACAATCATTCCTATGGCGTCTACGGACAGGCCAGCGCCCATCTGACCGACAAGCTGACCCTCACCGCGGGGCTGCGCTATTCCATCGACAAGAAGGGCATCCGACTTGCCAACGCGGTGGTCGACCGGAACGGTGTCGTGTTTGGCGGCCTTCCCACCAGTTGCTTCGTCGGTGGCACGCCTGCGAACGACTGTTTCGTGGCCGATCGCGCAAAGTTCAAGGCTGCGTCCTGGACAGCCTCGCTCGACTATAAGGCGACCGAGGACGTGCTGCTCTTCGTAAAGGCGAGCCGCGGCTATCGCTCGGGCGGCCTTAATTTCGGCGCCTCCAGCGCGGCACAATTCGTCCCCTTCAAGCCGGAATTCGTCAACGAGCAGGAAGCGGGCATCAAGGCGCAGCTCTTCGCCAACCGGGTGCGCGCCAACCTCGCAATCTACCATAACACACTGTCTGATGCGCAGCGCAGCGCATTGCTCGTGACCAACGGCGTCACGACCACATTGCTGTCCAACGCGGCCAAGGCCCGCAACTATGGCATCGAGGGCGACCTGATGGTGCGGCCGTTCAAGGGCCTGACGCTCAATGCCTCGGCATCAATGAACAAGGGCAAATATCTCCAGTTCGCGGACGTGAGCGGCGACCGCACCGGGGAGCGCTTCGTCTTCACGCCCAAATACCAGTTTAATCTGGGCGGCGAATATGCCGTGGAGCTGGCGCCCGACATCCTGGCAACGCTCAATCTCACATATTCGTGGATCGACGAGCAGGCGACCGCCAGCTGCGCGCTGGCGCGAGGGACCCCTTGCTATGCCGGCCCGCCCGACGCCAATGGTCGGTCTGCCGCGGATATCAACGCGGACATCGTCCGCGCGACGACCTTGCCCGCGACCGGCCTGCTCAACGCCCGGCTCGGCTTCGACTTCGGCGGCGGAAAATATGAAGTCGACCTGTGGGGCCGCAACATCACCAATGTACGCAAATTTTCGGACGCCAACTATGTGCCCGCGCCGCACCGCAACTACAGTTCGGGCGGACGGACGGAGCCGGCCACTTACGGCGTGACGCTCAGGGCGAGCTTCTGACGCCGGTACCGGTGCGTGGGTCATGCATCGCGGCAGGTCGGGCGGCGTCCATCCGATGGCGCCGCCCCGACGACAATTTCAGCTGCTAGGATATGTAGGCCATGCTCGTAATACCCGATCGCCTGGAACCGCCTATCGCGGGTGACGATGCCGCACCCGTTCCCTTTGCCAAGGCAGTGTGGATTCTGGCGGTCCTGACCGTGGCGACGTTCATCGCCGTGCTCGACCGCGCGATCCTGGCGCTGTTCGTCGATCCGATCCGCGATGAATTCCAGGTGTCGGATACCCAGATCGGCCTGCTGTACGGCGCGGCCTTTTCCGTCTGCTTCGCGATGGCATCGCTGCCGCTCGGATGGCTGGCGGATCGCGCCAGCCGGCGCAACATCCTGTGCATCGGTACGCTCGTCTGGAGCGCGATGACCGTATGGAGCGGGCTGGCGACCAGCTTTTCGCAATTGTTTCTGGCGCGCGTGGGCGTCGGCATAGGGGAGGCCTGCCTCATCCCGACCACCTTCTCCATGCTGAGTGACGTGTTCCGGCGCGACCAGTTCGGTCGGGCGACGGGTGTGCTGGGCGCGGCGACGACGATCGGCTCGGCTTCCTCGCTGCTGATCGGCGGCGTCATCCTGTGGCACATGCAGGGCGCGTCCCATATGGTACTGCCCTATCTGGGCGAGATGACGACGTGGCGGGGCGTCTACATCATCATCGGCCTGCCCGGCCTGCTTGTCGCGCTCCTGCTCCTCACCTTCCGCGAGCCGGTCCGACGGCAGCGGTCGACGGCGAGACAGCCAGGATCGGGCGACCACGCCTACCTGCCGTTCCTCAAGGCGAACGCACGGCTCATCGCGTCGATCATCGGCGCCAACTTCCTGCTGATCGTCGCCGCGACCGCCATGGCGGCGTGGAGCGCGACCACGCTGATCCGCAAGTTCGGCATCGCTCCTTCGGACGTCGGCATGATGCTGGGCGTCGCACTGATCATCAGCGGCCTGTCAGGGCCGACGATCGGCGGCATGATCACCGATCGCTGGGCCAGGCGCGGCGTGTTTGCGCCCCGGATGCGGCTCTATTATCCCAGCGTGGCGCTGATTCTGGCGGGTCAGTCGGTCTTTGCCGTGGCTCCCTGGCCCCTGCTCGCGATACTTGGCCTGCTGGTGAGCGTCATGGGCACGGGCGCCCTCGCCGTCACATCGCTCGCCGCGCTTCAGGAAGCCTGCCCGGCGCAGTTTCGCGGCCGCACCCTCGCGATTTCGATGATCCTGACCAACGGTATCGCCAGCGCGCTGGGGCCTTGGGCCGTGGCCTTCGTGAACACGGGGCTGGCCCTGCACCCGACGATGCTGGCCTTTGCGATCATCGGCGTGTCCTTCCCGTCGCTCTGCCTGGCGCTGGGGGTCGTGCGCTTTGCCCTGTCGTCGAAGGTCGAGCGGTCAGACGGTCTCTGACACGGCGCCGCCTGCCAGGGCGGCGACCGCGTCCTCCAGCCGAAGGCCCTGATAGGGCGCGGTCAGCACCGCCGTGCCGAGCGACAATGCCTCCTGCACCATCCCTTCGACGTCGAGCGGAGCGATCCCCTCGTTCAGTCGAACCATCGCATCCATGAAGATCACGCCGGCGCTCCCGATGCGGTATCGATAGATCTTGTCCGGCAGATGGGGCAGCGACTGGCCCAGCAGGCTCGAAATATGGGCGGTGACCGGCGGAACCTGGATCGCGTCCATATAGGTCGGGTCGCGCTCCACCGTGTAGAGCTTGAGCTGGAAGGCGGCATAATTGCGCTGGCCGTCCTCGTCCACAATTTCGCTATAGGGCCGAAGGATCGATTCCAGCAGGGCTGCCGGCTCCCGCTCGCGGCCGGCCGCCTTTGTCAGTTCCAGCAATTCGCTGCGCCGCATTTCCAGTTGAGGGGTACGCCGTTCGTACACCGCCCGGACCAGCCCGGCCCGGTCCTGAAAATGATACTGCACCGCGAAATTATTCGCGCTGCCCGCTTCCTGCCGAATCTGCCGCAGCGACACTTGCGTAATGCCATGCTGGGCGAACAGACGCTCCGCCGTCGCGACGATCGTCTGGCTCGCTATGTCCTTTTTCCGGGAAGTTCTCACGGGGAATCAGGATAAGCAGGTCATGCGCGGTCGGCAAGCCGTTATCGGCCCTGCGCCTGCACGAGATCGCCCAGGGGAATATCCGCCAGCGCCCGTACCGCGTCGTTGAGATGCGTGCACCCTGCGGTGCGGCGCAATATGGTCAGCACGTCCGCGCGCAGGCCGGACAGCGGCGTCCCGAGCAGGGCGAACAGATTGGCCGTCGCCGCCGGGCATTCCGGGAAGGGCAGGATGCAAGGGATCGCCTCTACCGACAGCAGCCGCAGGTCCTGCGCGCCGATCGTCGCCATCAGCTTGTACTCGTGGATCGTGGTGCGCCCGCGCGCCCGGTTGCGGGCGCTGTCCTGGAACGTGGAATCGACATGGATGACATCGTCTTCAAGCCATGCGTCGATCCGCCGCGCGCGCCGCACATTGGGCGCATGGTCGTGGCTCAGGGCGTGCCAGCCGTCCGGGTCGGCCGGATTGACGACCGACACCGCGCGCCGCGTCGCCGGGCGTCCGATCGCCCGCGCGTCGGACGGACGGGCGAGCGGCCGATGCCCGATGCACACGCCGCTCGCCGGCGGTGCGTCACGCGGCGCCAAGGGTGCGGGGGCAGGTTGCGGATCCCATGCAGCCCAGCCGAAGGGCGCGATCACCGACAGCCCCACCAGGTCGTCGATCAGGATGCGGACCGGAGCGTCCGCCATGTCCTGCCTGGCTAATATGTCGTCCAGTCTGGCCCTCAGATCCCGCCCGATCCGCAGCCCGACCAAAGCCTGCAATGCGGGAAAGGGCGGCTCCGTCGTCAGTTCGCCCAGCATCCGATCGACGATGCGAATGCCGATGCGCTGTTCGCGCAGAATCAGCGGAGTGCTTCCCGCCGCGCCGGTCGCTATGTCGCGGGCATGACCGGTGAAATGGGGCAGGCCTGTCCGCCCGTCCGGCCAGCGTACCTCCAGCGACGTCGTGCGCCGCACGGAATGCGCGCGCCGCAGCGGCGCCGGGCCAGCGGGGGTGGCCGGCGCGGCAGCGGCGATCGGCAGCGTCTCGCCGCTCAGGCCGACGTCCGGCGCATCGGGGTCGCCGGTGGCGGTCATCGCGCGCTCGGATAGCCGCCGCCGCCATGCTCGGCATCGACCGAAGCACGATCGAGCGCACCGCTCGCCAGCCGCGGCAGCCGATCGGCAAAGGCGACGATCTTGGGCTTCTTGAAGGACGAGATGCGGTCGCGGCAATGCTGCACGATATCGTCGGCCGTCGCGATCGCATCGGCCTTCAGCACGACCACCGCCTTGACATTCTGGTCCCATTTGGGATCGGGCACGCCGATGACGCAAACCTGCTCGACCGCCTCATGCTGCAGGATGCAGGCCTCGACCTCGATCGGATAGACATTCTCCACCCCCGTCTTGATCATCGTCATCTTGGGTCCGACGAATGCGATCGACCCATCCTCGCCGCGCACGCCCAAGTCGCTGGTACGGTGCCAGCCCGACCGGCTGCGCGCCGCATTTTCCTCCGGCCGGCCGAGATAGCCGCACATAACCAGCGGGCCGCGCACCGCAATCTCGCCGGTCGCGCCATCGGGGGCCTCGTTTCCGGCATCGTCCAGCAGCTTGACCTGGGTGAACATGTTGGGCCGGCCAGCGCCCGCTCCGCCAAAGCGGCGCTCAAGCACCGATCCCGTCAGTTCCGTCTGGCCATAGCCGCCCATGCGCGCCCGCTGGGGCGCGTGAGGGGGCATCACCGCCGGGCTGACCCAGTCCGACAGGTCGGGCTGGCCGAACATCGACGAAAGGTCATAGCCATTGGCCCGCGCCGCCGCTGCCATGTCTGCCAGCAGGGGCTGGGCGACGAAGCCGTGGGTCGCGCGCTCCTCATGGATCAGGCGCGCCATGGTGTCGGCCTGGGCCCGCGCGACGATGACCGAGCAGCCGCCCGACAGGAAAGTCGCGAACAGGCCGACCATGACACCGATATGGAACATCGGCCCCGCGGCCAGATAGCGCGTCCGATCGTCGATTGCCTGGCCCTGCGCGCTCAGGAACCCCTGCAGCAGCAGACCGCTGTGCGACAGCAGCGCCGCGCCCGCGCGACCGCTATGCGCCGCAGTATAGATGGCGAGCACGGGCAAGTCGGGATCGACCCGGGCATCGTCATCTTCGTCCCGTCCGGCGCGCAGCAGCGCGTCGTACGAGTCCTCGCAGGTCCCGTCCTGCTGCAACCATATCCGCGCCCCTCCAGCGGCCGCGCGGCAGGCACGATGAACCTCGCCGGTTTCGCCCTCCTGCCAGAAGAGAAGCTTCGGATCGAAATCGGCGATGGCGTCTGCCATTTCGCTCGTCGTCATCCGCCAGTTCGCGGGGCAGAGGACGGCACCGATCTTGGCGGCCGCCAACAGCAGTATCACGACCTTGGACGAATTCTGCCCCAGCCACATGATGCGATCGCCCGCGCTTATCCCGCGCTGGCGCAGCGCCGTCGCAATCCGGTTGACCTGACCGTCGAGCGCGGCGAAATCCAGGCGCTGCTCTCCATCGACCAGCGCGGGCATGGACCGGCGCGACCTGCGATGCTCGCGCAGCACGTCGCCCAGGCCGTGCAGGCGGATGTCGGCATAGGCATCGTTCTTCATCGGACGGCTTCCTTCGGTTCGGCGACGTTCCAGGACCGAAAGACCTCTTGCTGGTCGGCACCGGCGGGGCGCTGCGGCCCGGCGATCGCGCCGGGTGTGGCACTGAATCGGGGCGCGGGGGCGGGCTGGAGCATATCGTCGCTCAACTGGAAGGCGTCGCGCGCGCGCATATGGGGGTGCCGCTGCGCTTCGCTCATCGTCAGAACGGGGGAGAAGCAGGCATCCGAATCGGCGAAATGCTCGGTCCATTCTGCGCGGGAGCGGGTCTCGACCACAGCCGCGATCCGCGCGCGCTGTTCGGGCCAGACGGCCGCATCATGCTGCGGCTCGAACAGCGGGTCGTCGCCCAGCCCCAGGCCACTTAGCATTTCGCGGTAGAATTGCGGTTCATAAGCCTGGAAGGCGATGAAATGTCCGTCCGAACAGCGATAGACATTGCCCCAGGGCGACGAGCCGTTGAGGCCGTTCGCCTCCCGCTCTTCGACCAGCCGGCCGCTGGCCAGCGATCCGTAATTGGCCGCCATCAGGGTGGATATGCCGTCGATCATGGATGCGTCGACCACCTGCCCCTGCCCGGTCCGGCGCGCATGGACCAGCGCTGCCAGCACGCCCATAGTCAGGAAGGTCCCGCCGCCGCCATAATCGCCGACAAGGTTGAGCGGGCTCATCGGCCGTTCCTTCGGCCCGATCATGTGCAGCGCGCCGCTCATCGCGACATAGTTGAGGTCGTGGCCGCCCTTCGGGGCGATCGGCCCGGACTGGCCCCAACCCGTCATCCGGCCATAGACCAGCGTCGGGTTGATCCCCAGCGCGACGTCGGGACCAAGGCCAAGCCGCTCCATCACGCCCGGCCGATAGCCCTCGATCAATATGTCGGCCTTGGCGATCAGGCCCAGCGCCGCCTGACGCTCCGACGGTGACTTCAGGTCGAGCATGACGGATCGCCGGCCGCGTTCCAAAATGCCCAGTTCGCGCTGCATCGCGGCGTTGGGCCGGTCGATCCGTACCACGTCCGCGCCCATGTCCGACAGCATCATGCCGCAAAAGGGTGCGGGTCCCTGGGCTGCCAGTTCGACGACGCGCACGCCCAGCAGCGGACCTTGGCTCTCGCTAGTCAATCCCACTCTCCTTTGCCCGCTCGCTCTCGCCCGAAATCGACGTTTCGGAAGGAAACGCAAGCGGGCTGTCGCATTGAACGCCTGTTTGCTGTTGCAATTTAAGCAGCGAGGCTTAAAGTTGCTACATCCTCATCAAGAGGTTCGTCAAGCGACAACATATTGCGCCGCACCTGCGGGTCCGGCGCATGGCTTCCTGCGGCCTGCGCCGGAGCTGTCGCGCGGCATTGTCGCAGGCGAAGATAATGGAGCGACGCAAAGGCGCGGAGGGGAAATGCGGATGGTGGTATCCACGGCGGTCGAAGGCAGGACGGCCTATCCCGATTATCTCGACCCGGTTGAGGGTTTGAGCCGGGACGATCTGAACCGGCTTCAGGAGGCAGGCGTGATGGCGATGTGCCACCGTGCCTATCGCCGCGCACCGCTGATCCGGCAGGTGTGGCAAGACGCCGGGCTGGTGCCCTCCGATGTCCGGTCGATGGCCGATTTCGTCGCCAAGGCGCCTTTTATCACCAAGGATTCGATGCGCGAGTTTCGCGATCGCCATAATGATCCGGCCGGCGGCATGGGCCATTTCGGGCCAGGGGAGATCCTCTCGATCGGCACCACGTCGGGCACCACGGGCGATCCGACGCCGATCCCGTCCGGCTCGCGCGCATCGACCGAGGACACCTTCACCCGCGACCTGTGGCACCACGGCCTGCGGCCCGGCGACTATCACACCGCGCTTGCCTTCACCTTCCGGGGCGGGTTTCGCCGCCGCATGGTGCAGGAACTCAATATCGCGGAAATCATCGTCAGCATGGCGCCGGGCGAAATTCCGTTCCTGTGCGAAGCGTCCAAGCGCTTTCGGCCGACGACCATGGCCAGCGTCTCCAACCCGCTGCTGCTGGCGCTCGAACAATATTTCGAGCGGACCGGAGAAGATCCGGTGGAAGTGTTCAAATCCTACAAGGCGGCGATCTTCGGTGGCGAGCCGCTCAGCGTCCGGCTCGGCGCGCTGGCCAAATCCTGGGGCCTCGATCTCTACGAGAATACCGGCGTGGGCGATGTGTCCAGCGCGGCCGAATGCAAGGCACGGGCGGGGATGCACGCCTATGAGGATGTGACCTATCTTGAATGCATCGATCCCGACGGCGCCGATCCGGTACCCGATGGCGGCCTTGGCGAACTGGTCGTGACCTCGCTCAGCGAAAACTACCTGCCGATCGTGCGCTATCGCACCGGCGACCTGGTCTCGATGGACCGCAGCCAGTGCGCCTGCGGGCGCAATCATGTTCGCTTCAAGGTGCTGGGCAGGACCAGCGACCAGATCATCGTGGAGGGTCGCACGATCCTGCCGCGCGAACTCATGATGCTGATCGAACAGCATAGCGAGACCCGCGCCGGCCTGTTCCAGATCATCCGCACCGCGCGCGAGATGGACGCCCTCAAGTTGCGTGTGGGCTACGACGCCGGACGGCTGAGCGATGGCCAGGACAGGCTCGGCCAGCGCCTGCGCGACGACCTGACGGCCGCGATCGGCGTACGCGTCGAAATCGAACTGGTCCTCGACCAGGAACTGCTCAAACTGGGGCCTCCCCACAAAATTCCGCGGGTGACGAAAGCATGACCATGGTCGCAAACCATCCCGATATCGTCGGTCGCTACGATATCGAAGGGCGCACCGATTTCTATCTGGTGAAGCGCACGGAGCTGGACCGGTCTGCCTTCGC
This sequence comes from Sphingobium sp., assembly GCA_040508785.1. Taxonomy (GTDB): domain Bacteria; phylum Pseudomonadota; class Alphaproteobacteria; order Sphingomonadales; family Sphingomonadaceae; genus Sphingobium. The sequence goes on along the minus strand of JBEVME010000126.1, from coordinate 13,060 downwards.
CCTGGCCCGGATCATCGAACGGTTCGGCATCGCCGCGGGCCGTTACATCCTGACGGTCGCGCTGTCGCAGGAGATCGTGCAGTTCGCGCCCTTCGAGGAGGCGTGCACGATGCTCGGCTTCATCGGCACCAATGCGGACGCCAGCCCCATGGATGCCGGCCGAGTCGAATCCATCTGCCGCCAGTTCGACGCGGCGGCGGTGTGCGGCGTCGATGCGGCCGTGCTGCAGGGGCTGGACGAGGCAGGCCATGCGCTGGGTCCGATCTTTGCCGGACGCATCATTTGGGCGCGGCCCGACGCCTATCATCGGCTAGCCGCGCTGGAGGGCGCGACGGTGCTCCGCTGTGCCAAGATCGGCCCGGCGCTGGCGCTGGAATGCCTGGAGAAGGGCGGCCTGCATCTCGATGGCCGCGAATGGGCGCTGTCGGCGCCCGAAAGGACGATCCGGATGACGTCGCGCATGGCGCGCATCCATCCGCTCGACGACGTCGATACCGGCGTCGCCGGCACGGTGGACCATAGCGCCTGCGCCTGCGGATCGCGCGACCCGCGCGTCATCCTGCGGGATTAGGTCCCGCCGGCGGGTGTAGCGACGCCAGCGGACCTACCGTCGGGTCATTCCCACTCGATGGTGCCGGGTGGCTTGGACGTATAGTCGTAGACCACGCGGTTGATGCCCTTTACCTCGTTGATGATCCGCGTCGCCACGCCGCTCAGAAAGGCGGCGTCGAACGGATAGATGTCGGCGGTCATCCCGTCGGTGGAAGTGACGGCACGCAGTGCGCAGACATTATCGTAGGTGCGATAGTCGCCCATCACGCCCACGGTGCGCACCGGCAGCAGGACGGCGAACGCCTGCCAGATCGCATCGTAAAGGCCGGCGTTGCGGATTTCGTCGAGATAGACCGCGTCCGCCTTGCGCAATATGTCGCAGCGCTCCTTGGTAACCTCGCCTGGGATGCGGATGGCGAGGCCGGGACCGGGGAAGGGGTGGCGGCCGACGAAAATCTCCGGCAGGCCCAGTTCGCGGCCCAGGATGCGGACCTCGTCCTTGAACAGTTCGCGCAGGGGCTCGACCAGTTGCATGTTCATGCGCTCGGGCAGGCCGCCGACGTTATGGTGGGACTTGATCGTGACGCTGGGACCGCCGGTGAAGCTCACACTCTCGATCACATCTGGATAGAGCGCCCCCTGCGCCAGGAAATCGGCGCCGCCGATCCTGGCCGCCTCCTCCTCGAACACGGCGATGAACTCGCCGCCGATGAACTTGCGCTTCTTTTCCGGGTCGGTGAGGCCGGCAAGGCCGGAAAGGAAGCGCTCCTCGGCGTTCACATGGACCAGCTTGATGCCATAATGCTCGCGGAACAGGGTGACGACCTGCTCCGCCTCGCCAAGCCGCATCAGGCCGTGATCGACGAACACGCAGGTCAGCTGGTCTCCGATCGCCTCGTGGATCAGGACCGCCGCGACTGCGGAATCGACCCCGCCCGACAGGCCGCAGATCACCCGACCTTCGCCCACCTGGGCGCGGATCTCGGCGATCTTGGTCGCGCGGAATTCGGCCATCGTCCAGTCGCCGGCCATGCCGCAGACATGGCGCGCGAAATTGGCGATCAGTTTCGCGCCGTCGGGCGTGTGGACGACTTCGGGATGGAATTGCGTACCGTAATATCTGCGCTTCTCGTCCGCGATCACGGCGAAGGGCGCGCCGTCCGACACTGCCACGATCTCGAAACCCGGCGCGAAGCGGGTTACCTTGTCGCCATGGCTCATCCACACCTGATGCCGTTCGCCCACCTGCCACAGGCCGTCGAACAGCGCGCAGTTCTGCGTCACGGTCAGGAAGGCGCGGCCAAACTCGCCGCCATCGCCGGTCTCATGGCCCGGCCGCACTTCGCCGCCCAGCTGGTGGCTCATCACCTGCTGGCCATAGCAGATGCCCAGGATCGGCACGCCGCTGTCGAACAGGCTCTGGGGTGCGCGGGGGCTTCCTTCCTCCGGTACCCCGGCGGGAGAGCCTGACAATATAATGCCCTTGGGCTGCATACGCTCGAACGCGGCTTCGGCGGTCGTGAAAGGCGCGATCTCGGAATAGACCCCGGCCTCGCGCACGCGCCGCGCGATCAGCTGGGTCACCTGGCTGCCGAAATCGACGATGAGGATGGAATCCTGAACGGGCAGCGACATCGCACGCCTTTCTTATGATGGGGATTCGCGCCCGGTTAGTCCGCTGGCCGGTGCTTGTCCACCGTCCATCCCAATGCGGCACCACAGGCGAGCACGAAGGCGGCAATGAGGAATGCGCTTCCGATGAACGGCAAAGCCGGCGCGCTCCCGACCGACAGCGAATAGACCCATCCGAAGAACAGCGGCGAGGCGATGCCGGCAATGCTGCCGACGCTGTTGGTGGCGCCCTGCAGCTGGCCCTGCTGCTGTTCCGACACATGTTTCGTCGCCAGCGCCTGCATCGTCGGCATTGCCAGGCCCCACAGGGCGTTCGGGAACATCGCCGCGATGAACAGCCAACCAGTTGACGCAAGGCCCATGGCGCTGATGCCGATCGCGCCGAAGACGAGGCCGATGACCATCGTCCGCCGGTCGCCCAGCCGCTTGACCACCGGCCCGACCAGCAGCGCCTGTACGCCCATGTCGAGTATGCCAGTCAGCGCCAGCAGGCTGCCCACCTGCCACGCCCCCCAGCCATAGCGGTCGCCGGCGTAGAGGACGAACACCGCCGAAAAGATGTGATGCGCGAAATAGAGCAGGAAAGCGACGATCGCGAGCCGCTCCAGCGCCGGATGCGACCGCAGCAGCTTGAGCGACCCGAACGGATTGGCACGGCGCCAGGAGAAGGCCATTCGCTTTGCGGGCGCCAGCGATTCGGGCAGGACCAGCAGGCCGTAGAGGAAGGCCAGCCCCGAAAGGCCGGCCGCCGCCCAGAAGGGCGCCCGCGGCGAAATCTCGCCCAGCACACCACCCAGCAGCGGCCCGGCGACGAATCCGGCGCTGAACGCCGCGCCGATCAGGCCGAAGGCGCGCGCCCGTTCCTCCGGCGGCGTAACATCGGCCAGATAGGCAAAGGTCGTCGTGAAGCTGGACGATGTAACCCCGGCCAGCACCCGCCCGAGCGCAAGCCACCACAGGTTCGGGGCCAGCGCCATCAGCACGAAGTCCGCCGCCAGCCCCGCGACCGAGATCAGGATCACCGGCCGCCGCCCGAATCGGTCGGACAGCGACCCGATGATCGGCGAGCAGATGAACTGCATCCCCGCCCAGAGGGCGATGAACAGCCCGTTCCAGAGCGCTGCCGCGCTGCTGGAGCCGGACAGGCTCTCAATCAGCTGAGGCAGGACCGGAATTGTGATTCCCATCGACATGACGTCGAGCAGCGCCGTCACGAGGATGAATGCTATGGCTGCGGGTCGGCGGGGCGTGGCGAGGGAGGGCATGGCTGTTTTCGGGGATGCCTGTCGATCGGCTGGAGAGGTTCAAATAAGCCGGCGGATCAACGCGCGCGTACCATGCGCGCGACGAAGAAGCCGTCGGTCCCTCCCGACGTCGCCAGCGTGTCGGGCAGGGTTCTGACATGGCCCTGTGCGGTCGGCGCGATGCCCTGGGGCAGTTCGTCGCCGCGCGCCGGAACCACTTCGAAATCGTTTCGCGTCGCCAGGAACCGTGCGACCTGATCCTCGCCCTCCGCCCGTTCCAGCGAGCAGGTGGCATAGACCAGCGTGCCGCCGGGCGTGACCCAGCCTGCTGCCCGGTCGAGCAGCGCGGACTGCAATTCGACCAGCTCGGCGATCTGGCGCGGGCCGATGCGGTGCAAGACGTCCGGATGGCGGCGATAGATGCCGGTCGCGCTGCACGGCGCATCCAGCAGGACAGCATCAGCCGACATTTCGGGCGCCCATTCGCGCATGTCGGCAGCGACGACCTGGGCGTTCAATCCCGTGCGCTTCAGATTGTCCGACAATCGCTCCAGCCGCTTCTTCGACTGATCTACCGCCGTCACGCGCCAGCCGGCGGCCGCCAGCTGCATCGTCTTGCCGCCGGGCGCCGCGCACAGGTCCAGCACATGGCGTCCCTCCCCCGCGCCCAGCAGCCGCGCCGGGCAGGACGCGGCGAGATCCTGCACCCACCAGGCCCCGTCCTTGAACCCCGGCAGCACCGGCACCGGCGTCCCTTCGGGCAGGCGGACATGGCCGGGCGCCAGGCTTTCGCCCGCCAGCCGTTCGGCCCATTCCGCCGTCTCCTGCGGCGCGCGGAGACTGACATCGACCGGTGGACGAACCGCGTAGGCGCGGGCGGCATCCTGCACCATCGCGTCGCCCCATTGTTCGCTCCAGCGCGCGGCTATGTCGGCCGGCAGGGTCGGTGGATCGGGCAGCACCGGTTCGGCCCGCGTGACCGTGCCGAAGACGCCATGGACCAGCTTGCGCGGCCCGCCGTCGACCAGCGGCAGCGCGGTCGCGATCGCGGCGTGGGGGGCGGTCTCGAGCCGCAATACCTGCACCAGCGCCAGCCGCAGGACCATCCGCGCCTTCGCATCGGCGGGCAGGACCTGTTCGGTCGCTCCGTCGATCAGCGCGTCCAGATCGGGCAGGTGCCGCAGCGTTTCCGCAGCGATTGCATGGGCCAGCGCCCGGTCGGACCGGTCGGGCAACCCCTGGGTCGCGGCATGAAGCGCCACCTCCAGCGGCTCGCCTCGCCGGACGACCGCATCGAGCAGGCGTAGCGCGGCGCGGCGCGCGGCAAGGCCCGGCACCGCATCGGTGGAGCGGGACGGACGCTGGGAGCGGAAGGTGCGGCGGGGATGAGGCATGGCGCGGCCCTACGCGCTTTCGGCCGGCGGGTCATCCCCGCGGGTCAGAGCAGATATGTCGCGGCCACCCCCACGCCGGCGAACGCGGCGATCCAGACGCACATCCCCACGATCAGCGCGGTCCAGTCGCTCGCCAGCGGGCGCGGACGTGTTCCGGGCGGCACCATCCGCAAGGAAGACGGAATATGCACGCGACCGACCATCACGAGCGCGATGGCCCGGCGGCCGACGCCATGGAAGAAGCGCGCGCTGTGCCGCGAAAAGACATGGTCGACCACAAGGTCGATGGCAAAGCCGCCAGCGTGCCGGGCAACGGCACCGACGACCTCTCCCACGGCATCATCGATCGGCATCGGAACGGCTCACTTGCGTTATGCTTCCTGCCAGCCCAGATAGCGGGTCATTCACGGCTATGGCCGCATCTCGGTCGCGCCGCAATCGGAGGCCAGCCATGGGCACATTCAACGGCAAGCGCCCGGCGCATGTTAAGCCGCCCGCGCATCTTTCCAAGAACCCGCCTGTTCCCGCTCCCGACCCGGCGGACAAGCTGCCGGTGCTGGACGAGGCGCTGAGCCCGGTGCGCTATGGCGATTGGGAGCGAAAGGGCATCGCGATCGATTTCTGATGGTCACAGGCACGACTTGCCTCTCATTTCGCACCGTTCCCGGTAATCCGTGCGACGGCTGCGGGGGGCTGCCCACCGGCCTCTGGCGCAAATCCCCTTCGCAGGTGCAGGATAGCCTTGGCGGCAAAGGGCGAAGAACTTGGATTTGACTCATAATATCAATGTGAAGGCAGTGTCGGACTATACACCCGAGGATAGCGCGCTGCTCTGCTCCGTCGGCAGGCTCGTATGTGCCTGGACGGTGCTCGAGCAGAGCCTGGAGCACAAGATCGGCCTCATGCGGGACGCGATGGGCGATATTCGTACTGTCGGTGCCCGGACCCGGCCGGGTATGCAGAAGCTGATGACCGAATTGCGCACCATGGTCGCGATGCGTGATCGGCGCAACGCGAGCGGACTGACTGAAATCGCCGAGATCGAGCGCGACATGCAGCGTATCGACCGCTTTCGCGCGCTCATCATACAGGGTTTCCATCAGCCGGAACCGGGTGGCTTCGCCTGCCGCGACACGCGCAACACGATGATCCACGTTTCCTTGGAGCAACTCGATCGGGAAATCGTGGCCCTGGAGGGGGTCGCCAACCGTTTGCTCGCACTATAATCTTGCCGCACCCTTGACCTTTGCTCGAGGTCCGGCGATCCGGTGATCGGTCGCACCACAATAAGAACCTGCCGGACGGGCCTGCCCGTTCATCCAGAGTCACATAAATGTCCCTGCCGCCGGCTATCCGGCGGGATGGGATGTGTCAGCCGAAGGTGACATCTTGAACAAGCCGATCCGCAAAGCCGTCTTCCCCGTCGCGGGACTGGGCACCCGCTTTCTTCCCGCGACAAAGGCGGTGCCCAAGGAATTGCTGCCGGTGGTCGACAGGCCCTTGCTGCAATATGCGGTGGATGAGGCGCGCGAGGCCGGAATCGAGCAATTCATCTTCGTCACCGGGCGCGGCAAGGGCGCGATCGAGGATTATTTCGATATCGCCTTCGAATGCGAGACGCTCCAGCGCGAGCGGGGCAAGGACCTGTCCGCGCTCGAGGGCACGCGACTCGATCCGGGCAACGCCGTGTTCCTGCGGCAGCAGGAATCGCTGGGCCTCGGCCACGCGATCTGGTGCGCGCGCGATATCGTGGGCGACGAACCCTTCGCCATCCTGCTGCCCGACGAATTCATGAAGGGTACGCCCGGCAATGGCTGCATGAAGCAGATGGTCGACGCCTATGCAAAGGTCGGCGGCAATCTGGTGTGCGCGCTGGAAATCCCGATGGACCAGACGCCCAGCTATGGCGTCATCGATCCGGGCGCGCGGGACGGCGCGCTTACCGAAGTGAAGGGGCTGGTTGAAAAGCCGAAGCTGGGGACGGCGCCGTCGAACCTGATCCTGCCGGGCCGCTACATATTGCAGCCCGACGTCATGAAAATCCTGGCAACGCAGGAAAAGGGTGCGGGCGGCGAAATCCAGCTTACGGACGCGATGGCATCGCTGATCGGCAAGCAGCCCTTCCACGGCGTCACCTTCGACGGCCGCCGCTTCGACTGCGGGTCGAAAGCGGGCTATATCGAAGCCAATCTGGCGCTGGCGCTGGAGCGCGACGACCTCAAGGACCATATCCGCGCCTTCGCCACGGCGGAGCTTGCCGGCTAGGGAGACAGGGATGGCCGTGACGCTCGGGATGACGGGCGCGGCGTCTCTTTCGACGATCCCGACGGCCACTGGCTGCAGATATCGACCCGATCCTATGGCGGCGGGCGGGACGCCGCGCGCCCCGATCGGCTGCTGGCGCGCTTAACGATCCACGTCTGAAGCGGAGCACACGGGCGATTTCCTCTTGCTCCCGGCGCAATCCCATGCACAAAGCCTGCCAACTGCTGCGGACCACCCGATTTTTTACCGTCGGTTAACCACGCGGCCGCAAGGATGACGTGATGGATGATGTGACGCTCCAGGACCGGCAACCCGCCGTGACCCCCGTTCCGCCGCTGGAAGTGGGCGACGGGCTTTCGGTGATCTCGATCGCCAAAAGCTATGACAAGCGCGCGGTGCTGACCGACGTTTCGCTGACCGTGGGGAAGGGCGAGGTGGTCGGCCTGCTCGGTCCCAATGGCGCCGGCAAGACGACCTGCTTCTATTCGGTCATGGGGCTGGTGAAGCCCGATCAGGGGCGCATCGTCCTCGACGGGCAGGATATCACGCACTTGCCCATGTATCGCCGGGCGATCCTGGGCCTTGGCTATCTGCCCCAGGAAACATCCATCTTTCGCGGGCTTACGGTCGCGCAGAATATCGGCGCCGTACTGGAACTGGCCGAGCCCGACCGGACGGCGCGCGAAGCGCGGCTGGAACAGCTGCTGGAGGAATTCGGGCTGCTGCGCCTGCGCGATTCGGCCGCGATGGCGTTGTCCGGCGGCGAGCGGCGGCGCTGCGAGATCGCACGCGCGCTGGCGGCCAATCCGTCGATCGTGCTGCTGGACGAGCCGTTCGCCGGCATCGACCCGCTGTCGATCGCCGATATTCGCGATCTGGTGAAGCAGTTGAAGACCCGCAATATCGGCGTCCTCATCACCGACCATAATGTGCGCGAGACGCTGGAGATCGTCGATCGCGCCTGCATCATCTATGGTGGCCAGGTGCTCTTCACCGGAAGCCCGGTCGAACTGGTCGCGAATGCGGAAGTCCGTCGCCTGTATCTGGGCGAGAATTTCCAGCTTTGAGATGAGCAGCGCCTCCCCTCCAGCTTCTTCTGCCGCTGGCGGGCGCCATTCGTCCCCTGTCGTCACCCTGACCGTGTTTCAGGGTCCATCAGGGTCAAAGCCCGGGCAGCCGATCAATAGACGACAGGCGCGGAACGGCGCTGCGCGGAACGGTTCGGTGCCAATGCACCAGCCAGCCTGCGCGGCACATTGGATGCTGAAACACGATCAGCATCACGACGGTCTCAAGGTCGTCCACTGATGGCGCTCGGCCCTCGCCTCGACATCCGGCAGAGCCAGTCGCTGGTCATGACGCCGCAGCTGCAGCAGGCGATCCGCCTGCTCGCGCTCAGCAATCTGGAGATCGACGCCTTCGTTTCTGCCGAGCTGGAGAAGAACCCGCTGCTCGAAACGGGACCGGCCGATGATGATCGAACGACGCCGGACGGCGTCGACCGCGCTGAGGAGCGGCCGACGCTGGCGGCCGAGACCGGTGATGCAGACACGCTCATAGGGCAGGGAAGGGGCGAGGCCGATTCGCCTCTGGACGTCGATCATACCGCCGAAACCTTCATCGACGATGGTCCCGGCGACCGCATGGCCGCCAGCATTGGCGGCGGCCTGCATGATGCCATGGCGGGCGGCACCGGCAGCGGCGAGACGCTGGACTTCGACAGTTTCGCCAATCCTGATCCCGGCCTGCAGGAACATCTGATGGACCAGGCCCGCGCTCGCCTTTCGGGCATGGACCTGATCATCGCCGGCCAGCTGGTCGGGCAGATCGACGAGGCTGGCTATCTGGAGGCCAATCTGCTCCAGCTGGCGCACGACCTGCGCGTCGCGCTGGCTGATGTCGAACGTGTGCTGGGGGTCGTGCAGGGCTTCGACCCCACCGGGATCGGCGCCCGATCGCTCGCCGAATGCCTGACGCTGCAGGCCAAAGAGGCGGATCGATACGATCCCTGTATGCAGCGCCTGCTCGCCAATCTCGACCTGCTGGCGCGCGGCGCGCTGCCGCAGCTGCGCCGTATCTGCGGCGTGGACGAGGAGGATCTGGCCGACATGATTGCCGAGCTGCGCGGCTATGATCCCAAGCCGGGCGTTCGCTTTTCGAGCGACCGGGTCGCGCCGGTCACGCCCGACCTGTTCGTGCGCCCGGCCGGCGACGGCTGGGCGATAGAGGTCAACAACGCGACCCTGCCCCGGTTGCTGGTCAACCGGAGCTATTATGTCGAGCTGGCGGGCGGGGCGCATGACAAGGCGTCCAAGGCCTGGCTGGCCGACTGCCTGGCCAATGCCAACTGGCTGGTGAAGGCGCTGGACCAGCGGCAGAAGACGATGATCAAGGTCGCCAGCGAAATCGTGAAGCAGCAGGAGGCCTTTTTCCGCAAGGGCGTCGCGCACCTGAAGCCGCTGACGCTGCGCGCGGTGGCCGACGCGATCAAGATGCACGAATCGACCGTCAGTCGCGTGACATCTAACAAATATCTGTCCTGTCCGCGTGGCGTTCTGGAGCTCAAATATTTCTTCACCAGCGGGATCGCCGGCGCCGACGGCGAAGCGGCGGTTTCGGCCGAGGCGGTGAAGAGCCACATCAAGGCGCTGATCGCCGCCGAGGAACCGCACGCAATCCTGTCGGACGACACGCTGGTCGATCTGCTGCGCGCCAAGGGCATGGACCTCGCCCGCCGGACGGTCGCCAAATATCGAGAGGCGATGGGGATCGGGTCGTCGGTCCAGCGTCGACGGCAGAAGGCGCTGCGCGGCAAGGCCGCCTGACGTCACCTGGCCTTGGCGCATCGGTGCGCTGCCGTTATCGCGGGCGGATGCACTTCTTCTCCGATAATGCGACGCCGATCTGCCCGCCGGTGATGGCCGCCATCGCCGCCGCCGACACCGCCGACCATGGCTATGACGGCGATGCGTTCAGCGCACGTCTGGACGGCGCCTTTTCCGACCTGTTCGCAACGCCAACGAGGGCATTGTGGATCGCCAGCGGCACGGCGGCCAACAGTATCGCGCTCGCCTGCCTCTGCCCGCCCTATGGCGGCGTGATCGCCCATGAAGAAGCCCATATCGTGGTCGACGAATGCGGGGCGCCGGGGTTCTTCACCCATGGCGCGACGTTGATGCCGCTGCCGGGCCTTGGCGCGAAGCTGAACCCGGAGGCGGTCGCGGCGCGGATCGGCAAGAGCCTGGGGGGCATCCATCAGTCCCCCGCGCGCGCGCTGTCGATCACCCAGGCCACCGAATATGGGCGGGTCTATACGGTAGACGAGATCGCGGCATTGGCCGAAGTGGCGAAAGCACAGGGGCTTGGCGTCCATATGGACGGCGCGCGCTTCGCCAATGCGGTAGCGCATCTTGGCTGCGAGCCGGCGGACATGACGTGGCGCGCAGGCGTCGATATAGTGAGCTTCGGCTGCGTCAAAAATGGCGGGATGATCGGCGAAGCGCTGCTCTTCTTCGGGTCGGAGCGCGATGCGCGCGCGGCCGAGGCGCAGCGCTGGCGCAAGCGTTCGGGCCATCTCTTTTCCAAGGGACGCTATGTCGCGGCGCAGATACTGGCGCTGCTGGAAGGCGGCCTTTGGCTTGCCAATGCGCGCGCTGCCAATGCAGCCGCCCGCGCGCTGGCCCAGGGTGCGGGCGCGCGCCTGGTCCATCCGGTCGAAGCGAACGAGCTGTTCGTCAGTCTTTCGGTCGAGGAGGCCGCTTCGCTACGCGGGCAGGGTTTCGACTTTTACGACTGGAGCGAAGGCGTGGCCCGGCTTGTCACCAACTGGTCGCAGGACGCCGCCAGTGTGGCCCCGCTGGCGGACGCGCTGAAGGCGCTCGGCAATGGCTGAGGAGCAGGGCCGGGGCGGCATCGTCCTGCCGTTCATCCTGGTCACCCTGATCTGGAGTTCGACCTGGATCGTCATCCGCGATCAACTGGGCACCGTGCCAGCGAGCTGGTCGGTCTGCTACCGCTTCCTGGTTGCCGGCATCGCCATGTTCGCCTTTGCCAGGGTGCGGCGTGTACCGCTCTGGATCGGCTGGGACGGGATCGCCTTCGCCGCGCTGCTGGGGCTGGCGCAGTTCGTTCTCAACTTCAATTTCGTCTACCGCGCCGAATATTATCTGACGTCCGGCGTGGTGGCGGTGATCTACGCCATGCTGCTGATCCCCAACAGCATATTGGCCTTTCTGGTGTTCCGCCAACCGGTCGGCCCGCCCTTCATCGTCGGATCGGTCGTCGCGATGGCAGGCATCAGCCTGATGCTGGCACATGAAGCGTCCGGCGTTGCGCCGGACGAGGTGATGCTGGGCGTCGCCTTTGCGCTCGCGGGCCTGCTGAGCGCGTCGAGCGCCAATGTCATGCAGGGCACGCAGATCGCGCGCCGGCTGCCGATGGTCTCGTCGCTCGCGTGGGCGATGTTGATCGGCGCGGCGATCGACGCCCTGTTCGCATGGTTCACTGCCGGGCCGCCGGTCATCGACATGCGGATGGGCTATCTGGCCGGCATCGCCTGGCTCGGGATCGCCGGGTCGGTGGTCACCTTCCCGCTCTATTTCCGGCTGATCCAGCGCATGGGCGCCGGGCCGGCGGCCTATACGAGCGTGCTGATCCCGGTAATCGCGATGCTGATCTCCACGGCGGTGGAGGGCTATCGCTGGAGCCTGCTCGCCGCGGGCGGCGCGCTGCTGGCGGTCGTGGGCATGGTCATCGCGTTGCGGGCGAAGCCGGCCTGAGGCAGGCGGCCAGACCCTGAAGGAAGGTAGCATGGCGCGGCTGCCAGCCGAGCAGGCGCTTCGCCCGGCCATTCGCGACCCGGCGGTTCTCGGCATAGAAGGCGCGGGCCATGGGGCTGAGGGCCGCCTGCTCCAGCGATAGCAGCGGCGGGTGGGACAGGCCGAGCAGGTCGCAGGCCGCTTCGATCACCGCATTTTGCGCGCAAGGGAGATCATCGGCGAGGTTATAGACGCCCGGCGGGCCATCGAAGGATGCGATCACCCCAGCGACGATGTCATCGACATGGACACGGCTGAAGACCTGGGCGGACAGGTCGATCCGGTGCGCCTTGCCCTCGCGCACGCGCTCCAGCGCTGATCGGCCGGGGCCGTAAATGCCCGGCAGGCGGAACCGGCGCATATCCGGTCGGAGTGCCCCCCAGGCGCGATCCGCGGCGGCACGGGCGGTACGGCGGCCTGTGCCGACCGGGCTGCCCTCGTCTACCCACGCCCCGGCCGCGTCGCCATAGACGCCGGTCGAGGAAAGATAGCCGATCCACAGCGCCGGCGCTGCGGCGAGTTCGGCGCCATAGCGCGTGAGGACGGGGTCCGCCTCGGCTTCGGGCGGAACGGAAGAGAGGATGTGGGTTGCAGTCGCGATGGCGGTGCGCACGGCCGCTTCGTCATCGAAGGCAAGCGCCTCCGCATCGGCAGCGCGGCGCGTCGCGGTGATCCGCCAGCCGTCGGCACGCAGGCGATCGGCGAGGCGGCCGGCAGTGTAGCCGAGGCCGAAGATCAGCATATGGGGCATGGCGCCGCCCCGTCAGACCGTGAAGCTCTCGCCGCAGCCGCAGCTCCCCTTGGCATTGGGATTGGCGAAGGTGAAGCCGGCGGTGAAGTCATCCTCCACCCAGTCCATGGTCGACCCGACGAGATAAAGCACCGATGCGCCGTCGATGTAGAAGATGCCGCCTGGCGTTTCGATCTTCTCGTCGAATTTCGCTTCGGCAGCCACATAATCGACCGAATAGGCGAGGCCCGAACAGCCGCGCTTGGGCGTGGAGAGCTTGACCCCGATGGTGCCTTCGGGCGCCTGCCGCATCAGGTCGGCGATGCGCTGCTCGGCGCTCGGCGTCAGGATAACTGCGGCGGGGCGGGTGCGGGTCTTGGTCGTGGCATCGGTCATTTTTCAGCTTCTCCAAAAGCCCCTCCCCTT
>JBEVME010000096.1:0-12650 GCA_040508785.1 Sphingobium sp. | reverse complement strand
TCTTCAACGCTGCTCAGGATGACAGATGCTCGTTAGCGACGGGTCATTTGACGAAGGCGGCGATGATCTTCAGCTCCACCGCGTCGCCGACCACGGGCACGGCCATGCCCATGCCGAAGTCGCTCCGCTTGATCGATCCGGTCGCGATGAAGCCGACATTCTCCTTGCCGCGCATCGTGCCGGCGCCATAAAATTCGGCGTCCAGCGTGACCGGCTTGGTGATGCCCTTGATCGTGAGGTTGCCGGTTATCTCGGCGCCCGTGCCTTCGGCCTTGACGCCGGTCGACACGAAGGTCGCGGTGGGGAATTTCGCGCTGTCGAAAAATTCCGGCTTCATCAGATGCTCGTCCAGCGCGGGAATGCCGGTCTTGAGGTTGGCGATCGGTACCTCGACCGAGACCTTGGCGGCGGCGGGCGCCTTGGGGTCCAGCGTCAGCGTGCCGGTGGGCATGGCGATGACGCCCATATTGTTGGTGAAGCCCATATGGTCATAGGCGAAGACGATCTGCGTATGGCTGCCCTCCACCGTGTAGCTGCCGCCGGTAACCTTCGCCGGATCCTTCGACCCCGGAGGGGCGGACGGCATCTGGGCGACGACGACGGTGCCGCCTGCGATTGCGATGAGGGCGGCGGCGGGAAGCAGGAATTTGCGCATGGGGTCTCTCTCCGGACTATGGGGCCGGGGACGAGAATAAGCGAGGGTCGGGGGTAGTTCCAGAGGCCAAACGAGAAACGGTCGGTTGCCACGCGTCCGCCACGGGGAACGGGTGCGGGCCGACGGGGTTTGCCGCGCATAGTGATATTTGCCCCGTCGCGGGCGCAACCAGGTAATCCGCGAGCGCGCCACATGATTTGCCGCGCCGCGCTTCCGATGACGAAGCTGGAGATATTATGCCAAGTCTAGCCGCGCAGACGATCAGCATCACCATCGATCGGCCATTCGAGCAAGCCTATGCGTTCGCGCGGGAGCCGGAGAATTTTCCCAAATGGGCGGCGGGCATGTCGTCCAGCCTGCATCGCGAGGGCGACATATGGGTCGCCGACGCGCCGCAGGGGAGGGCGACGGTGCGGTTCAGCGAGCCGAACGATTATGGCGTGCTCGACCATTGGGTGCTGCTCGATGGCAAGCCGGAAATCACCATCCCGCTGCGGATGATCGCCAATGGCGACGGGACCGAGGTGATGCTGACGCTGTTCACCCAGCCGGACATGGACGAGGCGGACGTGGCGCGGGACGCCGCGATGGTCCGCAAGGACCTGGCGACGTTGAAGGCGTTGCTGGAGGGGTAGGCAAGCATCGCAACCCTCTCCCGTGATGACGGGAGAGGGCTGGATACCAGAGTCAGTTCTTGGCCTTGTCGACCAGCTTGTTGGCGCCGATCCAGGGCATCATCGCGCGCAGCTGTTCGCCGGTCTTTTCGATCGGATGGGCGGCGGCGGCCTTGCGGGCGGCTTTGAGTTCGGGCTGACCGGCGCGGTTGTCGAGGACGAAGTTCTTCACGAAGCGGCCCGACTGGATGTCGGCGAGCACGCGCTTCATTTCCGCCTTGGTCTCGTCGGTGATGATGCGCGGGCCGGTGGTGATGTCGCCATATTCGGCGGTGTTGCTGATCGAATAGCGCATGTTTGCGATGCCGCCTTCATAGAGCAGATCGACGATCAGCTTGGTTTCGTGCAGGCACTCGAAATAGGCCATTTCGGGCGCATAACCTGCCTCGACCAGCGTTTCGAAACCCGCCTGGATCAGGTGGGTGATGCCGCCGCACAGCACGGCCTGCTCGCCGAACAGGTCGGTCTCGCACTCTTCCTTGAAATTGGTTTCGATGATGCCGCTGCGGCCGCCGCCGACGCCCGAAGCGTAGGACAGGGCGATGTCATGGGCGTTGCCGGTCGCGTCCTGGTGGATGGCGATCAGGCAGGGGACGCCGCCGCCTCGCTGATATTCGGAGCGAACCGTGTGGCCCGGGCCCTTGGGCGCGATCATGATGACGTCCACGTCGGGGCGGGTCTCGATCAGGCCGAAATGGACGTTGAGGCCGTGCGCGAAGGCGAGCGCGGCGCCGGGGCGCAGGTTCGCATGGATGTCGTCGGCATAGATGGCGGCCTGATGCTCGTCGGGCGCCAGGATCATGAGGACGTCGGCCCAGGCGGCGGCTTCGGCGTTGGCAAGCACCTTGAAGCCGGCGCCTTCGGCCTTCTTCGCGGTGGCCGAGCCGGCCTTCAGGGCGATGGCGACTTCGGTGACGCCGCTGTCGCGCAGGTTCTGCGCATGGGCGTGGCCCTGCGAGCCATAGCCCAGGATGGCGACCTTCTTCCCCTTGATGAGGCCGATGTCAGCGTCGTGGTCGTAGTAAACCTTCATGAGTTGTCTTCCCTAGTTCGTCGCTACATCCTCGCCCCGGTAGGGGAGGATACAAAATCTTGGCTCGGCGCAGCCGTGCCCAGATGGCATTGGAAAGGGGCGAGCACCTGTCGCCGGCAGTACCCCTCTCCCAGCTTCGACCAGGCGGCATCGCCGCCAAGTCTGCGCAACCCTCTCCCCGCGGGGAGAGGAGAATCATACCGCTTCCTTCCCCCGGATCAGCCCGACCACGCCGGTGCGGCCGACTTCGACCAGGCCGATCTGGCGCATCAACGACACGAAAGTGTCGATCTTGTCGGTCGGGCCGGTGATCTCGAAGATGAAGCTTTCGATCGTCGTGTCGACCACCTTGGCGCGGAACACGTCGGCGAGGCGCAGCGCCTCGATCCGGTCGTCGCCCGTGCCGGCTACCTTCACCAGCGCCAGCTCGCGCTCGACGAAGGGGCCGCTGTCGGTAAGATCGGTAACCTTGTGCACTGGCACCAGCCGGTCGAGCTGGGCGATGATCTGGTCGATCACTTTCGGTGGTCCGCCCGTCACGATCGTGATGCGGCTGATCGCATGGTCCGGCGTGATGTCGGCCACGGTCAGGCTGTCGATATTATAGCCGCGCGCAGTGAACAGGCCCGCGATGCGCGCCAATATGCCGGCTTCGTTCGAGACCGTCAGCGACAGAACGTGCCGCTGGCTTTGCTCTTCCTGGATATGCATCAATTGCCCGTTTCTTCCTGCGCTCCGCCGCGCCCTTGGTCTCCCTGGACGTGCCGCTGCGAGATCATGCCGATGAAGGCGTAGTGCCAGGCGCCGTCATGGCGATAGGCGAGGCGTACGGGAAAGCCCGTCACCGCATCGAACATCCGTGCCAGATGCTCCCCGACGTAACGGGGGGCCGCCAGCAGACGCCCGATGACATGGTCGTGAAATTCGAAGCTCTCGTCCAGATGGACTTCCCACGCCTCATTCTCCGTGTCAGCATGGTCCGTGGTCCAGCCGGAAAGCTCCGCCGTTCCCGCGATCCGATCGAAATCCCAGGGTTCGGAGATATGGATGCGGAGCTTGAGGTGTTGTGTCACACCAGTGCCTTCGCCTCGTCGGACATGCTCCCGGACACCTGGCTGGGATCGAGCAGCATATCCGTATGCGCCGCGCCCGACGGGATCATCGGGAAGCAGTTGCTGAGCTTCGCCACCCGGCAGTCGACGATCACCGGCCCAGGCGTGTCGATCATCTGCGCGATGCCGGCCTCCAAATCCAGCGGGCTGTCGATGCGAATGCCGGTCCAGCCATAGGCTTCGGCCAGCTTCACGAAGTCGGGCAGACTGTCCGAATAGCTGTTCGAATAGCGGCTGGCATAGGTGAGTTCCTGCCACTGGCGGACCATGCCCATATATTCATTGTTGAGGATGAAGAGCTTGACCGGGGTCCGATATTGGCTGGCCGTGCCCATTTCCTGGATGTTCATCTGGACGGAGGCATCGCCGGCAATGCAGACGACCAGACTGTCCGGATTGCCGATCTGCGCGCCGATGGCGGCGGGAAAGCCATAGCCCATGGTGCCAAGGCCCCCGGAGGTCAGCCATTTGTTGGGCGCATCAAAGCCGAAATGCTGGGCCGCCCACATCTGGTGCTGGCCAACTTCGGTGGTGATGATGACGTCCTGCGCCTTGCGGCTCGCGCGATAGAGCGCGGCGACGGCTTCCTGCGGCATGATCTCCTGCCGGCTCTCGGGATAGGCCAGGCTCTTCTTCGCGCGCCAGCCGTCGATGCGCGCCCACCAGGCCGACAGATCGGCCTTCTCGTGCGCCCGCGCCTTCCACAGCGCGACCATATCCGTCAGCGCGCTGGCGACGTCGGCGACGATCGGCAGGTCAACGTCCACCGTCTTGTTGATCGAGCTGCGGTCGATATCGATGTGGATCTTGCGCGCATTGGGCGCGAAGGCGTCCAGTCGGCCGGTGACACGATCGTCGAATCGCGCGCCGATGCACAGGATGAGGTCCGCCTGGTTCATGGCCCAGTTGGCCTCATAGGTGCCGTGCATTCCCAGCATCCCCAGCCAGGCGGGGCCGGAGGCGGGGTAGGCGCCAAGGCCCATCAGCGTGGAGGTGACGGGCGCGCCGGTCAGCGCGGCAAGCTCGCGCAGCAGGGTCGAGGCCTCCGGCCCCGAATTGATAACGCCGCCGCCGGTGTAGAAGATGGGCCGCTCCGCCGCGGCCAGCATCTCGACCGCGCTGTCGATCGTGGCGGCATCCGCCTTGGTCTGTGGGCGATAGCTGGCATGTTCCAGCACCTGCGGCCGCTTGTAGGCGGCGGTCGCGATCTGGACGTTCTTCGGGATATCGACGACGACCGGGCCGGGCCGGCCGGTGGTGGCGATATGGAACGCCTCGTGAATGACGCCGGCGAGCTTGGCCGGGTCCTTCACCAGGTAATTATGCTTGGAACAGTGGCGCGTGATGCCGACGGTGTCCGCTTCCTGGAAAGCATCGGTGCCGATCAGCTGGGTCGGGACCTGGCCGGTCAGGACGATCATGGGAATCGAATCCATCAGCGCGTCGGTGATGCCGGTGACGGCATTGGTCGCGCCCGGACCGGACGTGACCAGCACGACGCCGGGCTTGCCGGTGGAACGGGCATAGCCCTCCGCCATGTGGGTCGCGCCCTGTTCGTGGCGGACGAGGACGTGGCGAATCTTCGGATGATTGAAGAGCGCATCGTAAATGGGAAGGACGGCGCCGCCCGGATAGCCGAACACGACCTCGACCCCGAGGTCGATCAGGCACTGCACCAAAATGTCCGCGCCGCTCTTTTCGGCCACGATGATATCCTTCCGTCAGGAATAAGGGGCGCCCTTTGCGTCAGAGGGGACGCAATGGCAAGCCAAAGCTCCCTATGAGACATAAAATGGCTAGTCAACCTTCATTGGCGTAATTTTCTTACCAAACCATCTATGGTTGCGTCATCAATCTGTCGTGTCTCCCTGCGCCAGGTGGATGGGGGCTGATGCGAGAACCAAGTATATTGCCTTTTGGCATATTGGCGGGTGGCGAGCCGGCCGCGTTCCAGCATCGTGTCGCGGTCGATCGCGCCAGTCAGGAAGTCTGCGACCGGGGGCACGCCGATGGCGCGCATGACCGGCAGGTCGGGGGCGAGGTGGCGGGCGAGGAGCGCCTTCACCTCCTCGAACGCGCCGCCATCCACCATCTGGGCGAAGCGGCGGTCGCAGCGGTCGATCAGCCAGTCGCGCGGCGGGAGCAGGATGAGGGGTGCGAGCGTGATCCGGTCGGCGATGCCGCCTTCGCGATGCTGGTGCCATTCCGTAAGCGGCCGGCCGGTCGAGCGCACGACTTCGAGCGCGCGGGCGACGCGGGTCGTGTCGGCGGGCGCGAGGCGGGCGGCGGCTCGCGGGTCCTCGATCGCCAGGGCTGCGTGGGCATCGGCGACGGGCATCGCGCGGACGGCGGCGCGGATCGCGGGGTCGATGTCCGGCACGGGGGCAATGCCGTCCAGCAGCGTGCGGATATAGAGTCCGGTGCCCCCGGCCAGGATGGGCAGGCGTCCGGCGCCATGGGCGGCATCGATCGCGGCCCGGGCTTCGGCGGCCCAGCGGGCGGCAGTGCAGGCGTCCGCGCCATCGATATGGCCGAACAGGCGGTGCGGCGCCTCGCCCATGTCCGCCGCGCTTGGCCGGGCGGACAGAATGGCGAGGTCGGCATAGACCTGGCTGGCGTCGGCGTTGATGACCGTGCCATCGGCAGCGCGCGCGAGCGCGAGGGCAAGGGCGGACTTGCCGCTGGCGGTCGGCCCGGCAATAAGCGCGACGCGCGGGCGGGAGTCGTCTGTGGAGATTTGTGGAGCTGCCATGTTCGTTGCGACCTTAGTGGGATCGGAAGCGCTGCGGCAGGGGGATATTGACGCCGCGCGCGATCGGCTGGCCGGAGCGGGTGATTGGGCCTGGCTGGACGAGGGCAAGGCGGCCGACCTATTCTTTACCGGCGATCCGCTGGCCGCGCGGGCGGCGCTGGGCGGTCTCGACGGCATCGATGTCATCGTCCAGCCGGTGGCGACGCGCGAGAAGAAGCTGCTGATCGCCGACATGGATTCGACCATGATCACGGTCGAGTGCATCGACGAACTGGCCGACTATGCCGGGATCAAGCCCCAGATCGCCGAGATCACCGAGCGGGCAATGCGCGGCGAACTGGATTTCGAGGGCGCGTTGCACGGGCGGGTCGCGCTGCTGAAAGGACTGGCGGACAGTGCGATTGATCGCTGCCGCGAGGAGCGGGTGCGGATCATGCCAGGCGCAAGGGCGCTGGTGCGCACCATGAAGGCGCATGGCGCGAAGACGTTGCTGGTGTCGGGCGGGTTCACGCGCTTCACCGGGCCGGTGGCGGCAGAAATCGGTTTCGACGCGGCAGTGGCCAATGTGCTGGAGATCGCGGACGGAGCGCTGCTCGGCACTGTCACCAGACCGATCGTGGACGCGGCACGCAAGCGGGCGGAACTGGAGGCAGCGATCGCGGGCGGGATCGACCGCGCGCTGACGATGGCGGTGGGCGACGGGGCGAACGACATACCGATGATCGAGGGGGCGGGGCTGGGGGTGGCCTATCATGCCAAGCCGGTGACGCGCGCGGCGGCGGCGGCGGAAATCGTGCATGGCGACCTCAGCGTGCTGCTGTACGCGCAGGGTCATGCGGCGAAGGATTGGGTGACAGAGTAAATTGCATCACCCCGGATCAAGCCCGGGGTGACGAAGTGAGTGTATAGCTCACATCCCTTCATTACCGAAATCTTCAGCATTTGCGGGCAGACGGGAAGCCGAAAATCGTGGCTTTCTCAGGATTGTTTCATGCCCGTTGATACGCATCAGAAAGTTTCCGTCATCGGCCTGGGCTATATCGGCCTGCCGACCGCAGCGCTGATCGCGCGGGCGGGGGCGCAGGTGCTGGGGATCGACGTCAGCGCGCATGTGGTCGAGACGGTCAATGCCGGCAAGGTGCATATCGAGGAAGTCGATCTGGACGGGCTGGTGCAGGGCGTGGTCGCGCGCGGCAATCTGCGCGCGAGCCTGACCATCGAGCCGAGCGATGTGTTCATCATCGCGGTGCCGACGCCGGTGGCCGAAAATCGGGCGCCGGACATATCCTATGTGCTGAACGCCGCCCGCACCGTCGCGAGCGTGTTGAAAGTCGGCGACACGGTGATCCTGGAATCGACCTCGCCCGTCGGGACGACCGAGGCGATGCGCGACCTGATTGCGGAATTGCGGCCCGACCTCAAAATGCCCGGCAAGGGCGGCGCGGGCGACGTGTCCATCGCCTATTGCCCGGAGCGGGTGCTGCCCGGCCGCATTCTGGTCGAACTGATCGATAATGACCGCTGCATCGGCGGCATCACGCCGCGTTGCGCGCGCAAGGCGCTGGCTTTCTATCGCCAGGTGGTGCGCGGCCAGTGCATCACGACGACGGCGCGCGCGGCGGAGATGGTGAAGCTGGTCGAAAACAGCTTCCGCGACGTCAACATCGCCTTCGCCAACGAACTGTCGGTCATCGCCGAGAAGGCAGACATAGATGTCTGGGAGGTGATCCGGCTGGCCAATCGCCATCCGCGCGTCAACATCCTCCAGCCCGGTCCCGGCGTTGGTGGCCATTGCATCGCGGTGGACCCCTGGTTCATCGTCCATGCCGACCCGGAGAACAGCCGCCTGATCCGCACCGCGCGGGAAGTGAATGACGGCAAGACCGATCATGTCGTGGCGAAGGCGTCCGACATGATCGACGCCTTTCCGGGCGAGGACATTGCGCTGCTGGGCCTCGCCTTCAAGCCGAACATCGACGATTTCCGGGAGAGCCCGGCGGTGAAGGTCGCCGCGCGGCTCGCCCGCCGCTATGGCCGCCGCGTCAAGCTGGTCGAACCCTATGCCCATGCGCTGCCGATGGAGTTCGCCGGAACGGCCGCCGAACTGATCGATCTCGATACGGCACTGGAACAATGCGGCGTTTTCGTCATTCTTGTCGATCATGACATGTTCAAATCCGTGCCGGTCGACGAGCGCCTTGACAAGGCTGTGTATGACACGCGCGGAATCTGGCCGGATCAACCGCGCCGCCTGCCTGAACCGGCCGCCGTGCGCGCCGCGTCCTGATTGCCTCACCGCTCGTGCATTCCGCCCCGCCCTAGGTTGCGGACTGCCTGATTCATCGATAGCCGGCCATGCATGGCATCCCGCATTGCAACAGGCGCGCGCGTGACGCGAAGGTTAGCGGGACTTTGCGCCTCGGCGACCTGTGTTCTGCTCAGCGCCTGCTCGACGTCTGAAAAGGCGCCTGCCGGTGCTGCCGCCTACGCCGTCATTCCGGTAGCCCATCCGCCGATCGACTATGCGATCGGTGCGGGCGACATATTGCGGATCCAGATTTATCATGAGCCCAGCCTGTCGCTGGAGGATGCAGAGGTCAGCGCTGCGGGCACCGTCAGGCTGGCGCTTGCAGGCGACGTGCCGGTCGCCGGTCTTTCCGCCAACGATGCCGCCGATGCGATAGCGGGGCGCTTCGCGCGCTATCTGCGGTCGCCCCATGTCACCATATTCGTCAAGAAGGCGGTTTCGCGCCGGGTCACGATGGACGGTGAAGTGCGTATGCCCGGCCTGTATCCGATCGAGGGAAGTATCGGCCTGTTGCAGGCGGTGGCTCTCGCTGGTGGCCCTTCGCGAGCCGCCAGCCTCGACCACATCGTCATCGTCCGCGTTGTAGAGGGCAAGAGAATGGCCGCCCGCTTCGACCTGGCGGCCATCCGCAAGGGGGAGGCGCCCGACCCGGCGATCCGCCCCGGCGATCTGGTCATCGTGGGCTTTTCGCGCCTGAATGCCATATTGGGCGGGACGCTCGCCGCCGCGCCGGCGCTCGCTGCGGGCTTCGTCGCGCTGGAGGACGGCGATTGATCGGGGGTGGCGCATCATCCGTTGCCGAGGGCGGCGTGCGGAGCGGCATCATTTCCGCCCTGCTGGATGCGTGGCGTGTGATACGGCGTCATCGCCTGACGCTGTTCGTGACGATCGTCCTGTCGGTGCTCGCCGGGGTCCTGCTGATCCTGTTTTCGACGCCGGGCTATCGCGCGACCGCGTCGGTCGAGGTCGAAGACGTGCCTGCCGGCGCGGCCGGAGCAGGCGGGGCACGGATTTCCGGCGCTCCGGTGGATATCGAAACGCTGATGCAGACCCAGATAGAGGTGCTGCGCAGTCGTGCGCTGGCGAGCGATGTGGCGCAGGAACTGGCGCTGGTGGGATCACCCCGATTCTTCGATGGCATGAATGCGGAACGGCCTGCGCAGGGCGCGGGCTCGCTCAGCCAGCGGCAGGTCGAGACCGAGGCGGTGCTGGCGCTGCTGCGCGACAATCTGACGGTCGATCGTCCCGGGCGCAGCCGCATCCTGCGGATCGGCTTCACCAGCCCCGATCCCGCCTGGTCGGCCCGGGTTGCCAACAGCTTTGCCGACAGCTTGATCCGATCGGATCTCAAGCGCGGCTTCCAGTCAGGCGTACAGGCGCGCCGCTTCCTGCTGGGCGAGCTGGATGGCGCGCGGCAGGACCTGGAGCGCGCCGAGCGCGATCTGGCGGCCTATGCGGTGCGGACCGGTACGATGCCTTCTCCAGAGGCCGAGGGCGCCGACGCGGGCGACGTCCGGCCCCGCATCGACCAACTCAATGCGCTGCGCACGCAGGCGGTGGCCGATCGCATCGCGGCCGGGCGTCGCTGGGAACTGGCACGCCATGCTGCACTGGACAGCCTGCCCGAAGTGATCGGCAATGGTGCCATGCAGCAATTGATGGCCGAGCGCGCGGCGGCGCGCGCGACGCTGACGGGAGAGCGCGAGTTCCGGACCGATGCGCACCCGGAAATGCGCGAAGCGCGCGCGCGGCTGGTGGCGCTGGACGAGCAGGCGCAGGCGATGGCGCGAAACATCCGTGGATCGCTCAAGGATCAA
The DNA here is from genome assembly GCA_040508785.1 of Sphingobium sp. GTDB lineage: Bacteria > Pseudomonadota > Alphaproteobacteria > Sphingomonadales > Sphingomonadaceae > Sphingobium. Next base: position 2,299 of record JBEVME010000096.1, on the reverse strand, counting down.
TATGAAGTAGCCGCCCACGGCGAAAGGCAGATCGACGCCGAGATCGCGTCGCTGGAACGGCGCGCCGTGGTGGAGCGCTCCCGCGACGTCCAGATCGGCATGATGGAGCGATCGGTGGACACCTACCGGATGCTGCACGACAGCCTGCTGCAGCGTTATCGGGACATGGCATCGCAGGCGGGATTCCAGGCGGGGCGCATCCAGCCACTCGATCGCGCGGCGCCCCCGGCCCGGCCATCATCCCCCGATATCGGCATCACCATGCTCCTGGCGTCGCTGGGCGGGCTGGCGGTCGGGTTGCTGCTGGTGGCAGGGCGTCACCTGTTCGACGATGCGGTCACGTCCGCCGATACGCTGGCCGAGCGTGTCGACCTGCCGCTGCTGGGCACCGTTCCGATGACGGGCGGCAGCACGGGACCTGCCGACATTTTCGACGGGATCGCGGCATCGCTTCAATTGGCATCGATCGGCGGGCTGCCGGCATCGATCCTGGTCACCAGCGCCCAGGCGGGCGAAGGCAAGTCGGCGACGCTGCACGCCCTGGCCCTCGCGCTGGCACGGCTTGGCAAATCGGTGCTGGTGATCGACGGCGACATGCGTCGCCCCGCGCAGCACAGCCTGTTCCGGCTACCGCCCGGACGCGGTATCAGCGAGGTCATGGCCGGCCAGGCGGAGGCTGAGGCCGTGATCGTCGATAGCGGGACGCCGGGGGTCTCGATCCTTGGCTGCGGAGCGATGCCGCCCAATCCCGGCGAACTCCTCTCCACCAATGCGCTGCAACGCCTGCTGGCCGATCTGCGTCCCCGCTACGACACGGTACTGATAGATTCGCCGCCGATCCTGGGGCTGCCCGATGCGCCGCTGCTGGCGGCCAAGGTGCAGGCTACAGTGATGGTCGTCGAATGGGGCCGCAACCATCATGGCGGCCTGCGTGTCGCGGTGGAACGGCTGACGCGCGCAGGCGCGGCGCCACTGGGCGTGATCCTGACGAAGCAGCAGGGCCGCGCGGACGATTACGACTATCACCGGATCGGATGACCCGGATGCCGGATCAGAACACCGGCATGTTCGCGGGATCGTCCGGATCGACGACCGGGATAGGCATGACGGGCGAATGGATGCCGCATTCCACCTTGTCCCATCCGCGCCAGCGCCCGGCGCGGGGATCTTCGCCCGGCAGCACCCTGGAGGTGCACGGTTCGCAGCCTACCGACAGATAGCCCTGCGCCTCCAGCGGATGGCGCGGCAGGTCATTGGCATCGAACCAGGCGTCCAGATCGTCCTTGGTCCAGTCGCCCAGCGGATTGATCTTGAGCCGCCCGTCCTCGATTTCGAAGCGGGGCAGGTTCTGGCGCGTGACGGACTGGAATGCCTTGCGGCCGGAAATCCAGGCGTCGAGGCCGTTCTTGGCGCGCGCCAGAGGCTCCACCTTGCGGATATCGCAGCAGCCGTCGGGGTCGTAAGACCAACGCAGGCCAGTCGCATCCTTCTGCGCTATCACCGCCGGATCGGGCGTTACCGTAGTGCTGTTGGTGAAGCCCAACCGCTCGACGAGCAGATCCCGATAGGCGAGCGTTTCCCCGAACATCTTGAGCGTATCGACGAAGATAACCGGAACGCTCGGGTCGGCCTTCGCCACCAGGTCGAGCAGGACGGCGCTTTCGGTGCCGAAGGAGGAGACGACGCCGACCTTGCCGGCCAGCCCTTCGGCGAAGACCGCCTTAAGCATGGTCAGCGCATCGACCCCTGTAAAGCGCGCGTTCAGCGCGTCGGCATCCGCCTGAGTAAAGACAGGGCGGGCGTCGATGATGTCCAGCTTGCGGGCGAGATCAGCCATGCGCGGTCTCCGGATGCCGCTTCGCCCAGACCGGGCGTCGACCATCGATCGTCTTCTGATAGACGTCCGCATAGCGATTGAGCGCGCGGTCCAGCGCGGCGTCGTCGATCGGCCTGTCCGGGCGGAAGCTGTCGAAGCCGCAACGCCGCATGGCCAGCACACGGTCGACCAGCACGTCGCCGACCGCGCGCAACTCCCCGGCATAGCCCGCCTCGCGCAGGATGCGGGCAGCCGAAAAGCCCCGCCCGTCGCCATAGACCGGGAAATTGACCTCTACCAACGACAGCCGATCCAGATGCGGCAGAAGCGCGCGGGCATCGTCGCCCGGCTCGATGCGGACGGCAGTGGCGTTGGACTGGCCGAGGAAGCTGTCGAGCGTGACCGCCGGTTCCTCATGGGCCTCGTCATCGCGGTAGCGGAGCAGTTCGGTCATGCGTCTGCTCCTTCCGGCAGTTTGGCGAT
>JBEVME010000094.1:0-5200 GCA_040508785.1 Sphingobium sp. | reverse complement strand
CTCCCGCGGGCGGGAGGGGTCGGGGGAGGGCCTGTAAAGAGCTGGGAGAGACACGCCCTCCCCTAGCCCCTCCCGCAAGCGGGAGGGGGGGTTTGTTCAAAGGCTGGCCACGAACTTCTTGTAGGCGGCCTCGTTCATCAGGCCCTTGAGCTCGTCGGGATCGGCGACCCGCAGCTTGAAGAACCAGCCATCCTCCTCCGGATCGCTGTTTACGAGCGCGGGCTCGTCCTCCAGCGCGCCATTGGCCTCGATCACCTCTCCACTGATCGGCGCGTAGACATCGGACGCGGCCTTGACCGACTCGACGACGGCGGCGTCGTCTCCCTTGTCAAAGGTCGCTCCCTCCTCCGGCAACTCGACGAAGACGATGTCGCCCAACTGCTCCTGCGCATAGTCGGTGATGCCGATCGTGGCGATTTCGCCCTCGACGTCGATCCATTCATGTTCGTCGGTGAAATAACGGCTCATGGCTGGTGTCCCTTTCAAGCTTTCGAACGGTGATAACGGTGCGGCACGAACGGCATCGGCACGACGGTGGCGGCGATGCGCCTGCCGCGCACCTCGATCTCCAGTGCAGTGCCCTCGGCAGCGTCGGGCCGGCTGACCCAGCCCATGGCGATCGGTGCGCCGACGGTCGGCGCGAAGCCGCCCGACGTGACCTCCCCGGTCAACACGTCGCCGGCATAGATGGGCGCGCCCTCCCGTGCGGGCAGCTTGCCATCTATCTTCAGGCCCACACGCCGGGTGCCCGGCCCTTCGGTCAGTTCCCGCACGACGCGGGCATGGCCGATGAAGCCGCCCTCCTCGCGCCGGCGCTTCTGGATCGCGAACCCAAGATCCGCGCCGATCGCGCTCACGCGCGGATCGAGATCGTGACCGTAGAGCGGCAAGCCCGCCTCCAGCCGCAGCGAATCGCGCGCGCCAAGCCCGATGGGCTTCACCTGGGGCAGCGCGCACAGCGCGTCCGCCAGTGCGACGGCGGCGTCCCCGGGCAGGCTTATCTCGAACCCGTCTTCGCCGGTATAGCCCGACCGGCTGATCCACAGCGGCACGCCGTTCCAGTCGAACAGGCCCGACTGCATGAATGTCAGGTCAGCGACGCCGGGCACCAGCACCGCCATCGCCTCGCCCGCTTCCGGCCCCTGCAGCGCAAGCAGCGCCTGGTCGGCCTGGTGGTTCATCACCACCTCATCCGGCAGATGCTCGATGATCCAGCCGATATCGTCATATTTGGTCGCGCCGTTGACCACCATGTAGATGGCCGCGCCGTCGAAGGCGCCACCGCCAGGCCGTGATACCATGAGGTCGTCGAGGATGCCGCCATCCTGGTTCAGCAGCATCGAATAGCGCTGGCGAAAGGGCTTCAGCTCCTTGATGTTGCTGGGGAGAAGAGCTTCCAGCGCATCGTCGACGCCCTCGCCCGAAAAGGTCAGCTGGCCCATATGGCTGACATCGAACAGCCCGGCATGTTCGCGGGTCCAGCTATGTTCGGCCATGATGCCATCATATTGGATCGGCATGTGATAGCCGGCGAAACCGACCATCCGTGCGCCACGCGCACGATGCCACGCGTCGAGCGGCAGCGCTTCGAGCGGCAGCTCCTCTTCCAGCGTGGCGATATCGTCATTGGCGCTCATCGGCGGGCCTTCCCATGAAAGAATGCGGGCGACGAACGATCGAACCCCGCAAGGAGCCATTTCGTTCATCACCCCCTCTGTCACGGGAACCTGAGAGCTTTGACCGGGCGAAACGACGCCCGGCTTACACCTTCGGTGGGACGGGCGACGCCGTCCGCTTTCCAGAGTGCCTGCCCATGATGCGGTCCGTTGGCCTGAGAGATTCCGGGGCGGTTGCTCCTTCGGCGACGGCAGGCTCAAAGCCCGCCATGCTCTCCCGCATCACGTCCGACTCACCGAGCCGGTAGCGACATTGTGCATTGCGCAATGGATCGGTGCCGTCAATCGGCGATGGGCAGCGCGGCGGCAGATATTTCCGCGTGGCGGTTTAGGGCATAGCGGTCCGTCATGCCGGCGATGAAGTCGGCGATGTGGCGGCTCCGCGCGGGTTCGGCCTGCGGACAGGCGGCACGCCATTCCGCGGGCATCAGCGCCGGATCGCGTCGATAGGCGCGAAACAGGTCGCCCACGACGACCCGCGCCTGGTCGGCCGCAGCCAGCTGCTCGGGATGATGGTAGAGTGTCGCGTACATGAAGCGCTTGAGGTCGCGCTCCAGCGCGGCGAGTTCGGGCGACAGGCCGATCAGGGGCCGGCCGAGCGCGCGAACATCCTCCACCGTCTCGATCCCGGAAGCGGCGATGTTCGCGCGGCTCGTCTCGATCAGGTCGTTGGCCATCAGCCCGATCTGCTCGCGGATCAGCTCGCGCAACAGGCGATCCGTCGGTACGTCGGGATAGCGCGCCCGCACCCGGTCCCAGCTGCCCCGCACCAGCGGCACCTCCAGCAGCTGCTCCAGCGTCAGCAAGCCGGCGCGCAGGCCATCGTCTATGTCATGATTGTCATACGCGATATCGTCCGAAATCGCGGCCAGCTGCGCTTCCAGCGAGGCATGGCTGGCAAGATCGAGCGGGAACTGCGCATCCATTTCGCGCATCGCCCAGCCGGGACGGTCTATCGGGCCATTATGCTTTGCCAGTCCCTCCAGCATCTCCCAGCTGAGGTTGAGGCCGGGAAAGCGTGGATAAGGGCTTTCCAGCAGCGTCAGGGTGCGCAGCGTATGGGCGTTATGATCGAACCCACCCTGCCCCTCCAGCGCCGCCTCCAGCGCGTCCTCGCCGGCATGTCCGAAGGGCGGATGGCCGATATCATGCGCCAGGCACAATGCTTCGGTCAGGTCCTCGTTGAGGCCGAGGGTGCGCGCGGTAGTACGGCCGATCTGCGCCACCTCAAGGCTGTGGGTCAGGCGGACGCGGTAGTGATCGCCATCGGGCGCGACGAACACCTGGGTCTTGTGGCGCAGCCGGCGGAAGGCGATGGAGTGAATGATCCGGTCGCGGTCACGCTGGAAGATGTCGCGCGGCCCTCGCCGCTCGCCGTCCAGTTCCGGGTAGAGGCGTCCACGGCTGCGCGCGGGATCGCAGGCATAGCGGGCGAGGGTCATGCTATGGCCCTAATTGCCGGCAAAGCGTTCCACCACTTCGCCCGCGTCGCTCTGCCAGGCGAAGACGTCGGCGCCGGCGGCTTTCAGCGATTGCTCGAGCGATTTGGCGCGAGCGAAGCTGCCGAACGGGCCGATCAGGAGCCGGTTGGTGGCGCCCCAGGTCGAAATCCAGCTCTGTTGCCCAGCAATGTCCAGATATTGCTTGCGCAATGCCTTCAGCGTGAAGCCGAGCGCGCTGCGGCTGCGCCCCGTGCTGACCTGCACCCAGTTGCGCGAGGGATTGGCGGCGAGCTTCGCCTTCTCTTCGGCTTCCTTTTTCTTTTTGGCATCGGCTTCTGCTTTGGCCCTGGCGGTCGCCCTGGCCTTTTCCGCGGACACGCGCTTGTCGGCGCGGGCAGCCGCCTGGATTCGTTCCACCTCGGCAAGATCGACGGGCGCAACGGTGGGCGTCCGCTCGGAATCCGGCACGTCGATCGCGCGGATGATATCGGCCAGCGAGCGCGTCGCCCGAGCATCGGGCGCCTGGCGCACGGGCACGGGCGCGGGCGCGGGCGCGGGCGAAACATCGGCGGCAGCGGGCGGACCCGCCGGTTCGGGCGCCCCGTCGGCTGGGGCGGGCGTGGGCGGCGCTGACGCCTGGGCCAGCGTGATTGCGTTGAGCTGGCTGCCCATACCGGTATCGGGTGCGGTGGGCGGCGCGGCGGCGGGACCCGATACGATGGCCGGGCCGCTCGCCTGCGCGGTGACGGCAGCGGTCGGGACCGATGGCTGGGCAGTAGCTGCCTGCGCGGCCGCCGGCGTCTGCTGTACTACGGCAGCGGGCGCGGCGAAGACCGGCTTGCGTTCGGCCGGCTGGCTGGGAGGCGCGGCGACTGGCTGGGACGGCGCCTGCCGCCCGGGCAGCGAGTTCGCGGACGGGCTTTTGTCGGTCGACGGGGTTGGCCCCTGCTTCGCCGGGGCGGGTTGCGATGCCGCCGGCGGCGGCACTGGCGGCTGGGGCGAGGCCATGGCAAGCGCCGCCTCCGGTGCGTCGGCCACCTTCTTCGCGGCTTTCGCAGCCTTCGCGGCCGCCAGCGCCTCAGCCCGCTCCCGCGCGCGGCTGCGGCGGGTGGAACGGCCCTTGTCGGGAGCGGCCTGCGCAGCCGGCTCAGCCGCCTTGGGCCTGGGCGCATCCACGGGCACGATCTGGGTCGGCGTTATCGCCGCGATCTGCGTACCGATCTGTGCCGGGAAATGACCGTAATGAAGCGCAGCCGCCTTCTGCATCGCCGTCAGATAAGGCATCTTGCGCAGATAGGGCGCTATCGCCTGTGCCAGGTCGGCCGGCATGGTCTGGTCGGTGATCTTTCGGGCATCATCCTGCCGGTTGTTCATAGCCAGGATGAAAGCCCGGTAGCGCCACGCCGCGCGGTCGCTCTTGTAGAGCAATGGCTGCAATATCTTGTCGGCAGCCTCGATCTGGCCGGAAATGCCGAGCGAGGCAGCGTAGCGGCGGCGCAGTTCGGCATCGTCGGGCGTCCGGGCGAGCGCTACAGCATAGTCCCGCTGCGCGCCGGCCTGATCGCCGACCATATCGCGCGCCAGGCCACGATCGACCAGCACACCTGCATCGGGCAGGCCGAGCCTGCCAGCCTGATCGAACAGCCGGACCGCTTCGGCCGGGTTCTGCAACTGAAGCATCACCCGCGCCAGCCCCGCCTTGATCCGGCCGTCCCCGCTGGTGATCGCATCGGCGCGCGCGAAAAACCCTGCGGCCGCGCGCGGATCATCGAGTGCGAGCGCGGCATTGCCCGCGCCGACCAGCGCATCGACATCGCGCGGATTGGACGCGAGCCGGGCAAGATTGCTGTTGAGGTCGCTCGCACCCGGAGGCTGGACGAGCTGGGCCTGGTCGGACTGGGCCAGGGCCACGACAGGCACCGCGAGGCCGACGAATATGCAGGACAGGGCTAGCTTCACGCCGGTCCCTTAGCCCAAAGCGTCATGAATAGGAAATGCATCGCAGCCAGCGCGCGTCAAAGCGCCGGCCCGACCGGACGATCCGTCCGATCGGGCCGGTCCGCTATTGGTTGCTCTGCCGGT
>JBEVME010000030.1:0-8294 GCA_040508785.1 Sphingobium sp. | reverse complement strand
GCAGACCAGCCTCGAGGGCGTGAGCGAGCCATAGTCCTTGTTCGGGCCGCTGAGCTCAACGAAGCCGCCGGCTTGCCATTTCAGCCTCGTGCCGAATCGGCCTTGGAATTGCAGCTCCTCAGTCAGGCCCCATTGCGATGAGTTGTCCAGCCCAGGAAAATTGCCCGCCTGCACCACGGTCAGCGGTCGCGCAGGATTGTTGGCGAACGGACCCGCGGTGAGGATGAGATACTCGCCGTAAACGCTGGTGCGCAGCTTCTCGCGAAACTCGCCGTAGCTTGCGATGTTGCGCACCGTCAGACTGTCGCTGGCGACCCAGCTGGTCGTGTTAACGATCTGGAACTGGCGGATGTGCTGCTCCGGATCTACGATCGGATTCTCCACGTCGTAGAAACCGTCGCCCCGCGCGTCCTGCCGTGCGACCTGGTTACAGGCGAGGTTCGCCTGCGCGACCTGTGCGGTTCCGGCGCCGCCGCCCGGGAAGGTGGCCGGCGCGGCATTGCAGGCAATCAACCGCGCCAGCGATCCGTTCGTGTCGGAATTGCTGTAGAAGCCGGTCGTGTAGTTCTCCAGCGTGTCCGTGACATCGAAGATCACGCTGCCGCGCACTGCGGTGTAATCGATGTCGGCGAAGTCACGCGGGCCGACTGGCGATCGATTCTTCAGATAGCCGTCGCGGACCTGCCGGTCGACGCCCAGTCGGATTCGCAGCCGGTCGCTGACTGGCACGTTCAGCACGCCCTGGATTCGGCGCATGTCGTAATTGCCGATCGATCCCTCGACATAGCCGCCGAGCGCGTCCGTCGGGCGGTTGGGCACCAGCAGCACGGCGCCGCCGGTGGTGTTGCGGCCGAACAGCGTGCCTTGCGGGCCCTTCAGAACCTGCACGCTCTGGAGATCAAAGAGAGTACCGACGCCCGCGCCGTTGGCGGCGGTGGTGGCGCCGTAGGCGCGGAGCGCGGGCACATCGGCGAAATAGACGCCGACCGAAGGGTTGGTACCGGGATCTTGAACGAAGCCGCGGATAGCGAAGGAGGTGTTCTCAGCACCGAAGCGCGCATTGGCCGAAAGCGACGGCGTGTAGATCGCCAGATCGCCGGCTGTGGTGATGTTTCGATTGTTCAATTGCTGCTGGTTGAACAACGTGATCGAGATCGGCACATCCTGAAGCCGCTCGTCCGTGCGGCGCGCCGTAACTACGATGTCGACGAGGTCCGACGACCTGGCCTCTTCCTCTTCCGGAGCTGGGGCAGCCGATGCCTCGCCCGCCGGCTGGATTACGCCCTGCGCGCACGCGGGTGCCTCAAGGGCTATTGCCATCGCAGCGATTGCGACAGTTGCGCTCCAACGCCAGGAAGTCGCCCTCAACGTTTCTCTCCCTCTTTTCAGGCCAAACCGTCGCAGCTTCAGAGCCGCTTCACGATTCGGCCTGTCGTTATCAAGGGCTAGGCCTGCCCCTTCTTGTTAGGAGCGCATTGATCTTTGATGCAGTGGGAAGCGGCAATGCCTGATCGTCCGCAGCGTGTGACCGTGCGTCCATGTCGCCGGCCCAACGCCGTACGGGGCGCCGCAGGTCGATGCTCGTCGAATACCGAACGGCATTTGCCGGCGACCCGCGACGGACGTGCGTGCGGTCGACATCCAGAGCGCGGCGGGCCAGCGGCGACCCGCTATACCCGCTTCGTGCTCTGGCGAGGGCAGGGAGCCCGGGACGGCCTCTTCAAGGCGGCCGCGCCTGCCTGCGGGGGAGCATGTGTGCTTGGTCGGCCCGTATCCACCAGCATGTCGCCTCTCGGGAAGGACAATTCGCGGATGCCTCCGGGCACAACTCCGACGCCGAAGCACGACACGCTCACGCGGCGGGCTGACGGCGAGTGGCCGCGCTGGTCGATGCCCCCGGTCGGCCAACCGCATACGAGCTACCGCCGGTCGGCGCCCTCCTCTATCGGAGCCGCGACATGGTCGAACGCTTCTTCGACGGGATCAGGCACGCCGGTGCAGTCGCCGCCCGCCTCGAACTCGTCGAGCCCGGCGTGCTTGAAGGGGGGCGTGGGGTGACTGAACGCATCCGACGGGGAGACGTCGGCCGGGCGGGCGCGTAGACGGGCGCGGTATGGAAATCGGTGAAACGCACGCCGCGCATCGCCAGCAGGTTTGGGCGTGCGGCCCCTTCGCCGAACGGGTCGAGATCGGAAAAGCCGGGTCCGTTTGGACAGGCGCATCGTTACCACCCCGTTACCAGAGCGGGCGCTGCTGGAGCGCGGCACGACGATCGCGCACGTTTCGCTCGCGCTCCTGCGGCGTCACCCGCGGCGTGGTCTTCGGAAGCGAGACGCGCACGGCGGAAAGCGAGACCTTGCGAACCGTCGGCACCGGCTGACTGGAACAGTCCGTCCAGCGCCCCTGGATCACCCCGGTGGCGTATCCAGCGGTGTCCAGCCAGTTGCGTACCCCGGGATCGCGCGCGGATACGACGATGCGCAGGATGCCGTCCGCATCCGCCGATGCCTGCGAACCGTTGAGGCTGGTGCGGTTGTTATACCAGTCGATCGTCTCGTACAGATCGTTGACGAGCATGATCGAACGATATCCGCAGGTGGTCGGCAACGGCGCCTCCACGATCAGGGCCTCGTCGTCGCGCAGCGCGTAGGCGCCCTCATAGTCGAATTTGCCCGTCATCCCGCCGAGCCGCGAGAGATCGACACCCTTCAACCGGTTCTCGTAACCGTCCACGCGCAGCTTCTGCGGACGATCGACCAGCAGCGGCGCAATGAATGTCGCTGCGGTGGGGACGGAGCGCAGCCTTGCCTCAAGCGCCTGCGCGGAGAGACGCGGGCGCGACGCCGGCCGGTCGAGCCGCTCGATCGAAAGCGTGGGCTCGACCTCGCGGCTCCAGTCCGATCCGACCATGCGGACGAGCAGCCGGTCGGTCGTGGGATCGAGCCGCCACCAGTCGCCGGCGTGACCAGCGGGCCGGGCGGGGCTGAGGATCACGTCGTAACGGCCCTCGCCGTCGATCTTCAGCGCATTCAGGTCATGCACGGGACGCTCCGCACCCAGATCGGCGACGCCCGGCACTTGCGGCGGACGTGGCCCCGCCTCGGCGATCCGCGCCAGCGCCATCGATCCGCGCCTGCCGCGCAGCCGGTAGGTGCCACCCGGCGCGATCTTGGCGGAGCGGTAGTTCGTGTCCGCGTTCGGCTGGCCGATCGTGAGGTAATTGTTGATCTGCGGCAGGAATACGGGGTGGTTCGGATCACTCGCCAACGCATCCAGCACGCCCGCCGCCAGAGCCGAAAGCGCGAGCCTGCCGGCCTCCTGCCGCACCTGATCGTCGGCGCGCTGCTCCGCCGGAATCCGCGCAAGTATCCGGCCCGGCAGGTCGCGCAACCCGTCCAGCATCTCGGTCCAGCCGGGCGTCGCTTCGGACGCGGATTTCGCCGGGTCGGGTGCCGCCTGCGCGCGCGTGATCCAGCTGGCGGCCAAAAACATCGCGGCGACGGCTCCGATCGTGCTTCGTCCGGGTTTCAGGCGTACGTTCATCCGTGCTGTTCCTCGGTTCTAGCCATGCCTCGGGGAAATCCACTGAAGGTGGATCATACGTTTCGGATCACGCGACAGACGTCGGCTCATGTACGGTGAACGGCTTCGACCCGTCCTGGAAGTCGCTGCGTTCCAGCAGAAACGCGTCGAACGCCGCCGTCAACCTGCCGCGCCGGATGTTCGCCGGCCGGGCGAGGCTGATGAGGCGGGTGAAACTGAAGCCTTCCAGCGGCAACCGCTTCAGCCGCCCCAGTTCCAAGTCGACCTTGATGAGCGCCAGCGGAAGGCAGCCGATGCCGCCCCCGGCCCGCACCGCGTGCCGCACCGCCCAGTTGCTGGTGGCGCTGAAGCGGACGTCGAGCTGGCCCACCTCCTCGTGCAGCATGTAGCGCAAGCGCGCGCTGACCGACGATTCGGCCTCACGCAGGCACCATGTCATGCCCGCGAGATCGCGCTTTGCAATTAAGGTGCGCGATGCGAGTGGATGGTCCGGCCGCACGACCAGAACCAGCTCGTCCACGCGCCAGCGCGTCAGCTCGATCCCGTCGACCGCTGGAAAGTTCTCGATCAGCGCGGTCTGCAGTTCGAAGCGCCGCAGCCGCTCGAACAGATCGCCGATCGTCTCCGCCTCGACATGGATGCGCACGCCGGGGTGCAGATCCATGAACTCCACGCACAGCCGCGGCAGCACCGTGTCGGCGATCAGGGTCGTCGCACCGACCGTGAGGGAGCCGTGCAGAGGCGTCTGCGGATCACCGTCCTCGAGCTCGCTCACCTCGGTCAGCAGGGATCGCACGATCGGCTGTACGCGCCTGCCCTCGTCGGTGAACTGAACACGCCGCCCCCGGGCGTGCATGAACAACGGCCGCTTCATGATCGTCTGAAGGTCGGAAAGCGCGATGCTCGCGGCACTCTGACTGATTCCGAGCTTGGCGGCGGCGCGCGTGATGCTGCCTGTAACGGCGATCGCATCGAAGACCTGCAACTGCCGCATCGTTATCTTCATGGCCGGCCGGATGCTCCCTGCGCGCGCTCCCTGGCGGAAGGATGCGTCCCCGCCGCAAGCAGCCGCCAGGGAGGCATCCGGCCCGGCACCTGCCGCCGGCAAGCCCACCCGATGAGGGGAACGGTACCCATCCGGATAATGCATGACCATAGGTTCCTCCGCTCGTCTACCTGCAAAGGCGGGAGAAGGAGACGCCGGTGGGTTATTTGGAGGAGTTGCGGCGCAACGCGCGGCAGTTGGCGGCGGCTAGCATCGGCACCGGATCCGGGCTGATGCTGATGAGCTACATGAGTACGATCTTCGGACCCTATCTCGTGCAGGCGTTCAACTGGTCTCGTGCGCAATATGCGCTCGTGGGCCTCTGCGGCTTCGCGACGCTGATCGCGCTGCCCTTGATCGGGCGCCTGACCGACCGCCTTGGCGTGCGGCGATCCGCGATCATCGGGGTATGCGGGCTTCCCCTGTGCCTGATCGGCTACAGCCTGATGACGGGCAGCTTCGCCGTCTACCTGCTGCTGTCGGCGGCGCTCATGGTGTTCGGCAGCTTCACCAGTCCCCTCGTCTACGCGCGGCTGGTGGCCGCCAACTTCAACACGGCGCGCGGGCTGGCGCTGACCGTGATGACGGTTGCCCCGGCCGCGGTAGCGGTCGTCGCCTCGCCGGCGATCACCGCGCTGATCGACACATGGGGCTGGCGCACCGGATATCGCGCGCTGGCGGCGCTGCTGCTGGCCGGCGGGCTGCTCGCGATCCGGCTCGCTCCCCGGGACCATCGTGCCGCCACCGCGTGCGTACCGACGGCGCGAGTACGCGATCCGGCGGCAATGCGCGCGATCCTCGCGAGCCGGCCGTTTCGCATCATCTTCGTCGCGATGTTCCTATGCACGCTCTCCACGGCGCTACACGCCTCGCAGATGGGGCTGATGCTGCACGATCACAAGCTGAGCAGCGCGCAGGTAGCGGGGATGATCTCGCTCTACGGTATCGGAACGATCATCGGCCGGGTCGCCTGCGGGCTCGCGCTCGATCGCTTCCCGGCGCCGGCGGTCGCCGCGCTTTCGATGGCGCTGCCCGCGATCGGTTTCGCCCTGCTCGCGATCCCGACGAGCGTGACGCTGGTCATCGGGGCCGCCATGATGCTCGTCGGCCTTGCAGTGGGTGCGGAAGGCGATCTCCAGTCCTACCTCGTCGCACGCCATTTTCCGGTGCGGGTGTTCAGCACGACGCTGAGTTTCGTGATGGTCGGCGTGTTCGCGGCGGCGACGTCGGGATCGCTGCTGATCAGTCTGTCGATGAAGCTAGCCGGCTCGCTCGATCCGTTCCTGATCGCCATGGCGATCGCGACTGCGCTGGGCGGCGGCCTCTTCCTGCTGCTGCCTTGGCGGGTAAGCGAGCAGCGGGACGGCAACGCGGATCATCCGGGCGAACCCATCCGCCAGGCCGATGGGTGATATATGCCTTTAGCCGCTATTCGGAAGGGTTTGGCTCCTCCATCTGACCGGAGACCAACCGCAGGTGACGCGATCGCCTGCAATGCCCGGGGTAGGATGGATGAGCTTCGTATTTAGCGCCGATGGCCACTTCGTCGAACCGTCCGATCTTTTCACGGCCGGCCTCCCCGCCTCGTTGAGACCGCTCGGTCTCCGGTCCGAGGTGCGTGACGAGTTCATCTTCTCGCTGGCGGGCGACAAGGTGCTGAACCGCACGCCCGTGCATCGCGGCGCACCCCGCCTCGGCGCGGACGGCGAGCCGTTCGGCCGTCCCGACCGCCGCGGCAACCGCGAGGTGGAATATCGGCTAAAGGACATGGCGCTCGACGGCGTGGATGCCGAGATCGTGTTTCCGAGCCTCGGCCTGACCACCTACATGATCGAGAACACCGACGCGGAAATCGCCTCCGCCCGGCTCTACAACGACTGGCTGGATGGGCTGCTGCGGGAACATTCAAGCCGTTTCGTGCGATGCGGGCTGCTGCCGGTGCGCGATCTCTCGGCCACGGTCGCGGAGATGGAGCGCCTGTCCACGCTGGGCTTTACCTCGGCGATGATCCCCAGCCTGATCGAGCCCGGCTCCGGCCTGCCGGCCTATACCAGCGACGCATGGGATCTGGTGTTCGACGCCGCGCAGCGGCTCGGCATCGTCTTCGCGCTGCACACGGGCACTGGGCGCACTGACGTCCGCGGCTTTCGCGGGCCGGGCGGCGCGCTGATGAACTACATGATCCAGTCCTGCGACGGCATGGTGACGATCGCGGCGATGGTCTCAGGCGGATTGCTTGATCGGTTCCCCGGCGCGAAGGTGGCGATCATCGAGGGCGGCGCAAGCTGGCTGGCGGCGCTCGCCGAGCGGCTGGACGAGGTGTACGGGGCGCACGAGACGTTCGTCCGTCCCAAGCTTTCGCTGCCGCCGAGTGCCCTGATCCGCCGGCAGGTCGCCTGCTCGTTCCAAACCGACCGCGCCGCGATCATGGCACGCTCGGTCACGGGAACGCAGGCGCTGCTGTGGGGCGCGGACTATCCGCATCACGAGGGCACCTTTCCCCGCTCGCGCGAGGTGATCGCCCACTTGTTCGACGGGATCGACATCAGCGAGGCGGACAAGGCGGACATCGTCGGCGGCAATGCCGCGCGCCTGTTCCGCCTTGATCGGCCCGAATACCGCACCGCCTGAACGGACAGCGGAGAAGCAGCGCGGAGGAGCGGAACGATGGTGAGAAACGGCGCGGCGATCGTCGGTGTGGGCGCAACGCCCTATTACTTCCGCGGCGAATCCATGCCGCAGACGCTGACCGAGATGATCGGCAAGGCGGTAACCGCCGGCCTCTCCGATGCAGGGCTCGGACGCGACGATGTCGACGGACTGGCCTTCTTCGCCTTTGGCTTCGATACCGGTCTGCTGGTAGAGCATCTCGGTCTGCGCGGCATCCGCTTCGCCCACTGCGCCTCCGGCTTTGGCGGCGGGCTGGCGGGGATGCTCGATCTGGCGGCGATGGCGGTGGAAACTGGCAGGGCGCGCACCGTGGTGTGCATAGGCGCTACCCAGCAGGTGGGCCGCCGGGTCGGCCAGGCGCTGGGCAATTTCGCCGCCACGCCGGACAACATCTTCCATCGCATCGCCGGATTGTCGGGACCAGGCCAGGCGCTAGCGCTCTCGGTGCGGCGGCACATGCAGCGCTACGGCACCCGCCGCGAGGCATTCGGCGAGGTAGTGATGGCATCGCGCGTCGCGGCTGCGTCGCGGGAGGGCGCGATCCGGCGCAAGCCGTTGACGCTGGACGACTACATGGCCTCGCCGATGCTCGCCGATCCGCTCTGCCGGCTCGATTTTTGCTTGGAGACAGACGGCGCGCTGGCCTTCGTGGTGACGGACGCCGCGCGCGCGGCGGACATGCCGCAGCCGCCCGTATACATCACTGCCGTGGCGCAAGTGGCCGATCCGGACTGGGGGCGGGCCTTCCTAACGTTAAACCAGAGCGACGCAGCCTTCGTCAGCGCCGGGGCGGAAGCGGTCGCGCGGCGGCTGTACGCGCTGGCGGGCATGGGGCCGCAGGACATCGACGTCGCCTGCCTCTACGATCATTTCTCACCACTCGTCGTCATGCAGCTAGAGGATTATGGCTTCTGCGCACGCGGAGAGGGCGGGCCGTTCGTGGAAAGCGGTGCGATCCGGCTGAACGGCGCCATCCCCGTCAATCCTCATGGCGGCCACCTCTCCGAAGCCTATATTATAGGCACCACCCACATCC
>JBEVME010000043.1:0-2733 GCA_040508785.1 Sphingobium sp. | reverse complement strand
TGGCGGTCATGCCGACCGCCGCACAGCCGCGGGCCATTGCGTCAGCCGCGGCGTTGCGCGCGACCGGTGGATAGGCATAGCGACGGGTGGCGTCCCATGGGTAGTCGTCCGGTCCGGATACGCCGGTAAACTGCTCCACCTCCGCAATGTAGCGGATCAATTCGGCGTGATCGATGGGCCAGTCGGCACCTTGGCCGGTCATCGTCTTCAGTTGCAGGTCGCGCGGATCGGGGCGGGGGCAAAAGGCGCCCCAATGCAGGGTCGACCCGCCGACGCCCATCCCCGAATTGTTCGAACCGAACGCCGTCGGGGTTGCCCCGCCGCTCAGCCGCTCCTCCATCCAGTAGATGTCGGCGGCGATCTCGTCGGCGACGTGATCGTCGGGGCGGAACGGTCGGCCCGCCTCCAGCGCCACCACCGACAGGCCTGCCTGCGCCAGCCGCGCGGTAAGCGGTGCGCCACCTGCGCCCGTGCCGATCACCACGGCATCGACGACCTCATGCGCGCCGTAATGTTTCGACGTCACGAGGCGCGCTCCACCGTCGGTTGCCAGGCTTCCAGGTCGTCGGCGCCGGTGCGCGTGTATCCCTGCTTGCGGCGACCATCGCCACCGACCGCGAAGCCGTCATAGCCGATCGCTGCCATCGTCGCCGGCAGCGACATCCAGATGCGCACCGTTTCGGCGCGCACGTCCTCGAACCACAACGCCATCTGTTCGGGAGAGAGCTGTGTTTCATTCTCGAGGTTGCCGACCTCGCCGTCGGCCACACGTTCGAGCAAGCGGGTCTGCGCGCCGAGGTCGAGGGAGGCGAAACCATAGGCCGCCATCGTCGCAAACCCGCGCTGCCATGCCTCACGGTCGGGCGGCAGTATCGCGAAGCGCCAGCCATCCCCGGTCCCGTCCGCGATGCCGCTCAGGATACGATCCGCCAGAATAGCCGCGCCGTCAGCATCGGGCAGGATCTGCGCGACCAGAGCCGTTGCCGTGGTACGGTTTTCCGCCGTCCAGATCGCAGCGTGGGCAGGAGGACGCAGGCGGTCCAACAGGGCAGCGCGGGTCCTGCGGCTGACGCGATCGGAACCGAGCAGCGTCGCGAAATCGGTGGGCAATTCGGCTTGCGTGACGTTCGCGACATGGCCTTCGATCAACGCGGCGAGCACCTGCGGCTGTTCGTAGGGGATAAGATGTGCCGCTCCCTGCACGACCTGAACATCGGCCGTCACGTAATGCGGCAGGTTGAGCCGACGCTGGGCATCCTCACCCAGATCGCCATCGTCCGCGCCGGCGAGGATCAGGGCAGGTATCGAGATAATACGCGCCTCGGCGCTCCAATCCTCCCGACTGCCGCGTTCCAGCCATCCGAGCCACGCCTCGCGGCTCGAACGCCGTACGTCGTCGATCGCCGTGTCGCGCAAGGGGGGCGGCAATCGTGCCGCGGTGTTGTCGTCGACGAACGTTGCGGCTTCGGCGTGTGACGCCTGCTTTTCCGCGAACCAGCCGATCATCTCGGCGCGACGATTCTCGTCCATCGGTTCGGACGAGGGGGGCGATGCGGCAACCAGAACGACGCCTAGGATTGCGGACAATCCGATCTCCCCCCGCGCGGCTCGTGCAGCGACAAGCGTTGCGATCTTGCCTCCCATGCTATGGCCGACGAGCACGCACGAAGACAAAGCGCGAGACCGTATCTCGTCCGCCAGCCAATCCGCCATCGCAGCAACGTTCAGATAGCCATAAGGTGCGGCCGCCCCGAAGCCTGGCAGGTCGAGCGCGACGCAATCACGCCCCGGTAGATAATGGAGAACAGGCTTCCACTCTTTCGCGCTTGCGCCAAGTGCGTGAAGAAACACCAACGTCGGTCCGGTCATCAGGCCTCGCAAAGTCAACTGCATGCCCGACGTTGCAAAGGAAGGTCAGTTCCGAAGCCATGCGCCCGTTGCCAGAAGAACGGTGGAAACCGTTCCAATGCGCTTGCCGGCCCCGCCCTCCGGCGACCAGCCTCAAAGGATCACAGCTCCCCTGATCGGGACCCTTCGGGCCGGTCCCTTGTTGTGGGGACGCACGATCCTCATGCAATATCGGAGCTGAACCCCATGGCCAAAAAGCCGTCCAAAGCGAGCAACGCGTCCACGGACGAAGCGCAGCCGCGCTACGCCGTCAATTATCGCGAAATCCAGCCGTACGGTACGTTGAAAGACCTACCGATCGCGCTCGAAGACAATGCGCGTGCCCAGAGCGTGGAAATCCTGAACCAGATTCTGGTCGATACCATCACTCTGCGCGACATGTACAAGAAGCACCATTGGCAAATGTCCGGCGCGACCTTCTACCAACTGCATCTATTGCTCGATAAGCATTTCGAGGAGCAGTCCGACCTGGTCGACATGATTGCGGAGCGGATCATGGCGTTGGGCGGCATCAGCATCGCCATGGCGCCCGACGTGGCCGAGATGACCCGCATCCCTCGCCCTCCCAAGGGACGCGAAGATGTTCCCTCACAGCTCGCGCGTCTACTCGAAGCGCACGAGATCATCCTGCGTCAGGCACATGAAGGCGCGGAAGCCGCGGACGAGTCCGGCGACGACGGCACGAACGATCTGCTGGTCAGCAACATCATTCGCACCGGCGAGCCGCAAGTCTGGTTCTTGGCCGAACATCTTGCGGCAACCGAACTGGTGCGTCCCAACGCATAAGCCTCAGCGGGTGGGGCACACGGAATATCCGTGTTCGCC
>JBEVME010000037.1:0-3296 GCA_040508785.1 Sphingobium sp. | reverse complement strand
TGCCGCAGCCATGCGATGAAGTCTTCCCAGCGCGCCTGTGCCAGCCGCTGGGTGAAGATCGCCCCCATGCTGGCGCGCACGGCCTCGACGGAGAACGGATCGGCGCAATCATCGATCAGGATCAGCCCGCCGGCGCCTACCGCGTCGCCCGTGCGCAGCATGGTGCCCAGATTGCCCGGATCGCGCAGCGCCTGCGCGACCAGCCAGATCGGTGCGGCACTGCGATCCAGCAGGGCGAGGCTGGTATCGAACTCGGCGAAAACGCCGGCTACGGCTTGCGGATTGTCCTTGCCGGTGACTTTGGCGAGGATGTCCTCGTCCATCTCGATCACTTCACCGCCTGCCGCGATGACATCCGCCTCCAGCGCTTCCAGCAGCGGATGGACCTCGCGCCCGGTGGCCATCACCAAGATCTCCGGCAGCTTGCCCGATTCGCGTGCATCGGTCAGCAGGCGCAGCCCTTCGGCCAGGAAACGCTCCTCGCGCCGGCGGTGCTTCTTGTCGCGCAGCGAGCGCAGGAATTTGACGGTGGGGTTGGAAAACCCGGTTATGGTGCGGCGCATGGTGGTTCTTGTCGGTCAGAGGTGGCGCGTGTGCTTCGGCAGGCTCGACACGAGCGGACCTTGGTGAAGGATCAAGCCTTTAACTGCCGATCATGCCTGTGTCGAAGGATGCGTCAATCCTCGCCGAAGCCGTCCTTCACCAGGCCGGAAAGCCGGCCGAGCGTCGCTTCGGCATCGCTGCCGCTGACGGAAATCTCTATTGTGTCGCCCTTGGCGGCGCCCAGCATCATCAGGCCCAGGATCGATCCGCCGGCGGCTTCGACGCCGTCCTTGCGCACTTTCACGTCGACGTCGGGTGGCAGCAGCGTAACGAGATTGACGAACTTGGCGCTGGCCCGCGCGTGAAGGCCGCGCTGGTTTATGATGGCGACCGTCTCACTCGCTGCGCTCATGCGTGCTGCCCCAGATATTCCGATGCGATGGTGATATAATTACGCCCTGCGTCGCGCGCTGCAACTGCTGCGTCGTGTACCGACATGCAGGCGCGCGCTTTCGCGAGGCGGATCAGCATCGGCAGGTTGATCCCCGCGATCACTTCCACTTCGCCCGCCTTCATCAGCGATATGGCGAGGTTGGATGGCGTTCCGCCGAACAGATCGGTGAGGATGATCGTGCCTTCGCCGGTGTTGACCGACTTGATCGCATCGGCGATTTCACGCCGCCGCCGTTCCATATCGTCGTTAGGGCCGATGCACACGGTCGCCACGCCTTCCTGGCGGCCGACGACATGCTGCATCGCATGAACAAATTCCTCGGCAAGGTTGCCGTGGGTTACCAAGATCATCCCGATCATGAAGGGTGCGCGCTCCGAATTCCCTGCAAACGCGCCTGGGAATTTGACTCTATCTTCACCGCGGCGTCCCTCCTTCAAGGAGGTCAGCCGCGCGCGAGCCCAGGTTGCGGTGCAGCAATGTGGGCGAAAATCCTGCCTCGTGCAAGGCCGATGCGATCTGTTCCGCCACATAGACCGAGCGATGCCGCCCGCCGGTGCAGCCGAAGGCCACATGGACATAGGCTTTGCCCTGCGCTTCGTAGCGCGGCAGCAGCAGCAGGATCAGATCGCAAATCCGCGCATAGGCTTCGGCGAATGCGGGGTCCTGGCGGATATGTTCGCCCACGGCCGCGTCCTTGCCGGTCTGCGGCCGCAATTCTGGAACCCAGTGCGGATTGTCGAGAAAACGCATGTCGAAAACCAGATCGGCGACGGGCGGCATACCGCGCGAAAAGCCGAAACTCGATACGGTGACGGTCATCGGCGTGTCGGTGGCGGGGGCGAAACGCTCGCGAATCACTTGCTGCAATTCGTTTGACGAGAACTCGGTGGTGACGATCACCATGTCCGCCCAGCGGCGCAGCGGCTCCAGCAGTTCGCGCTCGGCCGCGATGCCCGCTGAAACCGGCAGGTCGGTGGCCAGCGGGTGGCGGCGGCGGGTTTCGTTGTAGCGGCGCTCCAGTTCCTGGCCCGAGCAATCGAGGAACAGCGTCGTCAGTTCCAGATTGTCGCGGGTGGTCAGCTGTTTGACCCGCTGTATGATGTCATGCGGGTTGAAACCGCGGGTGCGCGAATCGAAACCGATGGCGAGGGGGGCGGGTGTGTCCGAAACGGCTGGCGCGGGGCTGTCGATCAGGCGCGGCAACAGGCGGATCGGGAAATTGTCGATCGTCTCCCAGCCAAGATCCTCCAGCACTTTCAATGCGGTCGTCTTGCCAGCGCCAAGCAGGCCGGTGACAAGCAGGATGCGCTGCCTGCCGGATGTCGGGGACGGAGTAACGGAGTCGTCTGCCATGTCCTTTCCGTTTGCGCCCACCGTGCCGGAAAGGGAAGAGGGCGAAACCGCACTGTCCCTTGGCGAGACTTAACCCAGGCTGAGTCCGTATTGGTCCAGCGCGAGTTCAGCGCGCAGATGCAGGACCGGGCTTTCCGGCCACAGGTGGATCAATGGCAGGTGGACACCGCCGCGGATGACCGTTTCGGCGGTCTCGATGAAGCGCGGCGCAGCATTGTCGAGCAGGACAACGAGCGCCAAGGGCGCGCCGGTGCTGGCGGCCATGGTCAGCACGCCGATATTGCGCACTTCGATCAGCCCACGGGTGTTGGGGTGCGGCCGGGCGATCAGATGGTGTCCGACGCTTTCCAGCAGCACGCCATCGTCGCCGACCAGCGCCGCGCCCCGGTCGATCAGCGCCAGCGCGAGGCTGGATTTGCCGCTGCCGGGCGGCCCTTCGATCAGCAGGCCGCGCCCGCCGATGGCGACGCAGGTTGCCTGATGGGCGATCATGGCTCGTCTTCCCAGGCGGGAAGGTCGATCAGGAGGCGCGCGCCGGGCGTGCCGTCTGCGCGATCATGCGCGGTCAGGCTGCCGTAATGCGCCTCCACGATCGTACGGGCGATCGCCAGCCCGAGGCCGCTGTGACTGCCGAAATCCTCCCCGACCGGGCGCAGCGAATGGAAGCGTTCGAACACTTTCTCGCGGGCGTCGGCCGGGATGCCGGGACCATGGTCGGAGACCGCGATGGTCACGCGGCCATCGGGCGCGGCGACTTCGATTTCGATCAGGCCATCGTGCGGGGAGAACGACACCGCATTGTCTATAAGGTTTTCCAGCACGCGTTCCAGCCGCGCCGGATCGCCGGGCACGATGCAATCGCCGATACCCTGGCGAGAGACGACCACGTGGCAGGTGCCGTTGACGTCCCGGCTTTTACGCTCGGCCACGGCGGCCTGCACCAGCT
>JBEVME010000010.1:0-46196 GCA_040508785.1 Sphingobium sp. | reverse complement strand
CCTTCACTCCCGGAGCCGGAACCAAGTTCGGGGGACTTAGCTACATGCCGCGTGCCGACCGACAAGTGGACGTCGCCATCATTGGAGCCGGCCCGGCGGGGCTGACGGCCGCCTATCTGCTGACGAAAAAGGGCTATTCGGTGACCGTCATCGAAAAGGACCCGCATTATGTCGGCGGGATCAGTCGCACGGTCGAACATGAGGGCTTCCGCTTCGATATCGGCGGGCATCGCTTCTTTTCACGGTCGAAAGAGGTAGTGGACCTGTGGAACGAGATATTGCCGGATGATTTCATCCAGCGCCCGCGCATGAGCCGCATCTATTATGAGGGCAAATTCTACAGTTATCCCCTACGCGCGTTCGAGGCGCTGTGGAATCTGGGCATCCTCCGCTCGACTCTGTGCATGGCGAGCTTCGCCAAGGCCAAGCTCTTTCCCGTGCGCGACGTCAAATCCTTCCAGGACTGGACCGTCAACCAGTTCGGCCACAAGCTCTTCTCCATCTTCTTCAAGACCTACACCGAAAAGGTGTGGGGTATGCCCTGCGACGAGATGTCGGCCGACTGGGCGGCACAGCGGATCAAGGGCCTGTCGCTCTGGGGCGCGGTGGTCGACGGCCTCAAGCGCTCGCTCGGTCTCAACAAGCGCCCCAATGACGGGATGCAGACCAAGACGCTGCTGGAGACCTTCCGCTATCCCCGCCTCGGCCCCGGCATGATGTGGGACGCGGCGCGCGACCATGTGGTCAGGGGCGGCAACCAGGTCGTCATGGGCCATGCGCTCAAGCAGGTGACGCAGGATCAGGTGACCGGGCGCTGGCGCGTACGCGCGGCGAGCGAGGACGGCGGGTCGATCACGATCAACGCCGCCCATGTCATCAGCTCCGCGCCGCTGCGCGAACTGGCCGGCCGCATCCATCCGCTGCCCGCCAGTTTCGGCCAGGCGCTGGACCTCAAATATCGCGATTTCCTGACGGTGGCGCTGATGATCCGGTCGGAGGATCTGTTCCCCGACAACTGGATCTACATCCACGATCCGCGCGTGAAGGTGGGGCGCATCCAGAATTTCCGCAGCTGGTCGCCCGAAATGGTGCCCGATCCGACGCTCGCCTGCGTTGGCCTGGAATATTTTTGTTTCGAGGGCGACGGCCTCTGGTCGTCCAGCGACGATGATCTGATCGAGCTGGCCAAGGCCGAGATGGCGGTCATGGGACTGTGCGACCCGGCGCAGGTCGTCGGCGGCGCGGTCGTGCGTCAGGAAAAGGCCTATCCGGTCTATGACGACAATTATGCCGCCAATGTGCTGGCGATGCGCGAGGAGCTGGAGGCAGCCTATCCCACGCTGCACATGGTCGGCCGCAACGGGATGCACCGCTACAACAACCAGGACCATGCGATGATGACGGCGATGCTGACCGTCCGCAATATCGAGGCGGGCGAGCGCATATACGACATCTGGCAGGTCAACGAAGACGCCGAATATCACGAGGCGGGCGTGGAGGGCCAGGAAAGCGAGGACCAGCGCGCCGCGCTCACCAGCGTGCGTGCCGTGCCGTCGCGCCTGCAGGCGGCCTGATGCGCGCTTTCGCCGCGCCGGTCGCGGCGCTGGCCGCCCGCTTCATGCTGGCCCGGTACCTGCTCGCCAGCGTCTGCGCGCTGTCGAGCGACATGCTGCTCTTCCTCGGCCTCGGCCATGCCGGCGCCAGCCCCGTGCTTGCCGCGTTCGGCGGCTATGCCGGGGGCCTGGTGGTCCATTGGGCGATCAGCAGCCGCTACGTCTTCGCGACCGGGGGCCGGGCGACCCATGCCCAGCGCGCGGGCTTCGTCGCCAGCGCGCTGGTCGGCATGGGCATCACCATGGGCAGCGTCGGCGCGCTGACCGCGCTGGGCATCATACCGGCCGTGGCGAAGCTCCTCACCGTGCCCGCCAGCTTCTTTGCTGTCTACGCGATCCGTAAATATGGCGTCTTTGCCAGCCGCTGACCCGCGCCTGTCGCGTCCCGCGACGGCCGCGCCCCCCGCCCTTTGGGTCGCGCTGGCCTGGCTGCTGTGCTGCCTTGTCATGCTATGGCTGTTCCGCGGCGACCTGACCGCAATCACCTTCCGCGATCCCGACGATGCGATGCGGCTGCAGCAGGTGCGCGACTGGATCGGCGGGCAGGCCTTTCACGACGTCAGCCAGCATCGGATCAATCCCCCTTTTGGCGGGCCGATGCACTGGTCGCGCATTGTCGACATGCCCATAGCCGCATCGATCCTCCTGTTGCGCCCGATGATCGGCGCCGCCGGAGCGGAGCTGGCGGCGATCACGATCGTGCCGCTGCTGCTGCTCGGCGGGCTCGCGGCAGCGCTGCATCGCGCCGCACGTCTGATCGGCGGCACTGCCGTCGGCCTGCTCGCCTGCGGACTGCTGCTCACCACACCCTCCATTCTCGTCCAGTTCACGCCGCTGCGGATCGATCATCATGGCTGGCAGATCATGCTGGCCGCTATCGCCCTTTGCGGCGCGTTCGACGCTCGGGCCGTGCGCGGCGGTGCTCTCGCCGGCCTGGCGATCGCGACCTGGCTGCAGATATCAAGCGAGGGCCTGCCTTATGCCGCGCTGTTCGCGGGCGTCTTCGCCCTGCGCCAATGGTTCGCGCGGGAGGAAGCGCCGCGCTTCATCGCCTTTGCCGGCGTAGTGGGCGTTGCCGCGCTTGCGTTGCTGACGCTGTTGCGCGGTTGGCCTGCCGTGTCGTCGTTGCAATGCGATGCCTTGTCGCGGGCCTATGTCTGGCCGTTGCTGGGCTTTGCCGCAGCGACAGTGATCGCCGCCCGACTAATCGGCGCGCAGACCGCCTTCCGCCGTGCAGCAGTCATCGCCATCGGCGGCACCACTGCCATCGCTCTGTTCCTGCTGACCGGCGGCCCCTGTCTGTCGGGCGATCCCTTCGCGGCGCTCGGGCCGGTAGCCTACCGGCTCTGGTATCTCCAGGTGATGGAGGGCCGGCCGATCTGGGAACAGGGCCTGGCCATGGCCGGTATCATCCTGCTGCCCGCTCTCGCGGGCCTCATCGGCGCGCTGGCCGCCGCATGGACGACGGGGGGCGAGGTCCGCGCGCGCTGGCTCGCGCTGGCACTGCTGACCGGCGGCGCGATGCTGGTCGCCTGCATGGTCATGCGCGCGCTGTCGGTCGCGCATCTGATGGCGCTGCCGGGTGCGGCCTGGCTGATCCTGTCGCTGCTGGCCAAGGCAGGCCGCGCGGCGGTCGCTCCGCTGCGAATCGTCGGCACCCTCGCCACCATGCTGCTGACACCGGTCGGGTTGAGTGCGCTGGCGGTCGCCGCCGCGCCGACACCGGCAGCGTCCTCGGGCAAGAGCTGCCGCACCGATGCTGCATTGGCGCCGCTGCGCACGCTGCCCCCGTCACTCCTGCTCGCCCCGCTGGACCTTGGCCCCGACATATTGGTGCGCAGCGGGCACAGCGTCATCGGCACGGCGCATCACCGCAATGCCGCCGGCATTACCTCTGTGATCGAGGCCTTCGTCGCGCCGCCGGACAAGGCGCGGACGATCGTCGCGGGGTTCAACGGCGGCAAGGGCGCTGCTTATGTCGTCATCTGTCCGGGCATGAACGAGATGGGCGCCTATGCAAAGGACAGCCCCGACGGGCTTGCTGCGCAACTCGCGTCGGCCCATGTACCCGCTTGGCTGACGCCCCTGCCCGCGCCGGGACCGCTGCGGATCTACCGCTTCGCGGCGGGGACGAAGGCTAGCGCGACGCCGTTCATGCAATAGCGCTTGCCGGTGGGCCTCGGCCCGTCGTCGAATACATGGCCCAGATGGCCGCCGCAGCGCGAACAATGCACCTCCACACGCGCATAGCCCAGCAGATGGTCGGCGCTCGTGCCGACCGCGCGTGGCAGCGGCGCGTAGAAGCTCGGCCAGCCGGTGCCGCTGTCGAACTTCGTGCGGGATGCGAACAGTGGCAGGGCGCAGCCGGCACAGGCGAAAGTGCCGGCACGATGCTCGTCGTTGAGCGGGCTGGTGAAGGCGCGCTCGGTCGCCTGGCGACGCAGCACGTCATAGGCCTGAGGCGACAGGCGCTTGCGCCATTGCTCTTCGGTCAGGCGAAAGGGATAGGATGCCGCGTCCGCGTCGCCCATGCCCAGCTTCCATAGCGCGAGCGTCGCTCCACCGGTTGCGGCTATGGCCAGAAATTGCCGTCTGTTCATGACCGGCGTCTAGCGCGGCGCGGCTGTCCCGCGCCTGAACAGGCGACGTCGGGGTCTGGCGCCGCCTGACTTGAGTACATGGCGGCGGAACAGGCGGCTGCCGAAGCGGATGATGACCGCTACCCAGATCGCCTGCCAGACGAAGGCCAGCAGGTGCGGCCATAGCGCATCGCTCTGCGCCGCGCGCGCGATCATCGCAAAGGGCGAGGAGAAGGGGAAGATGCAGGCTGCGATCTCGGGCGCCGATCCCATCCGGTCGACCGCGTACACGGCAAAGAAGAAGATCAGCATATTACCCATGGTCACCGGCATGTTGAGCGTCTGCACTTCACGCACCGTCGCCGCCTGCGCGCCGATGCCCAGGAACAGCGCGCCCAGCAGCAGGTAGACCATCGCGAAATAGAGAACGCCAAGTGCCAGGAAGAGCGGCCAGCCGACGGCGGGCGCGGGCAGTATGAAATCGGGGCCGGCCAGCAGCAGCTTCAGCAGGTAGCCGCCCGATCCCCAGAACAGGATGCCGACAAAGCTCATCGCCAGCATCGCCGCCAGCTTGCCGAGGAAGATCGCGTCGATCGGCACGGCGGCCGCCAGTATCTCTATGATCTTGTTTGTCTTTTCCTCCACCATATTGGCCAGAACCATGCCGGCGAGCAGGATGGTGAGAAAGAAGATGAGGCCCTGCGCCGCGCGCCCGGTGGCAAGCTGACCCCGGCCCTGCGCGCTCGCATTGTCGGCGACGATATGTTTCGTGACTGCCACATGGGGCAGCGTCTCGCCGGCCCTGGCGAGGCCTGCCATCAGGCTGATGTCGCTTTCCAGCCCGGCGACGTCGCCCGCCCTGCCGGTTAGCACCGGATGGTCGAGCGACCCCGATAACATAGCGATGAAGCCCGCATCCTTCCGCGCGAGTACGCCATGCGGGTCGGTGCCGGCCGGTACGCGGCGCATCTCCGGCACGGCGGCGGTGCCGACCCGGCGCGCTATCTGGTCCCGCGCCCATTGAAGCCGGGTCGCCTCGGCCGCCGGCAGCGCCACCGCGACCGCCGGCCGCACGGCATCGCCCTGTATCTTGGCGCCCAGCCCGCCGAACGCGATGCCGACCACGATCGGGAACAGCGGCCCAAGCAGGAAAAAGATGAAGGTCTTGGAGAAGATGACCGCCGTGAAATCGCGCCGGGCGATGACGAAGGCGGCGCGGAGCATGTCGTTCATGGCACGGCCTCCTCGCGGATCGCATCCGCCTCCATCTGGCGGGCAGTCGCCTCGCCCGCAATGGCTACGAAGGCATCATGCAGGCCCGGCCGCTCGATCGACAGGCTTTCGATTCCGGCCTGGCCGTCCAGCAGCGCGCGCAGCAGCGGCTCTATGCCGCCGTCAGGCATGGCGAAATGCCAGCTCCCTTCTTCCGCTACGCTGTCGGCCGGCAGCGCCGCGCGCCACGCGCCATCGCTCATCCGCGTACGCAACCGCACCTGCGGCGCCAGCCGGTCGCGCGCATCGGCCACCGATCCTTCGAAGCGGATGCGGCCGCCCGCGACGATGGCGATGCGCTCGCACAGGCGCTCAGCATGGGCAATGACATGGGTGGAAAAAAGGATCGTGACGCCGGCGCGCGCCTGTTCGCGGATCAGCGCCTCCAGCTTGCCCTGGTTGATCGCGTCAAGGCCCGAAAAGGGTTCGTCCAGCACGATCAGCCGGGGCTGGTGGATGATGGTGCCGAACAGCTGCACCGTCTGCGCCATCCCCTTGGAAAGCTGGCGAATCGGCTTGTCGGCCGATGCCCCCATGCCATGGCCCTCAAGCAACGCCCGCGCCCGCTCTCGCCCGGTCTTCAGCGGCAGGCCGCGCAGCGCGCCCATGAACGCGATCGCCTCATAGGCCTTCATCGACGGGTAGAGGCCGCGCTCCTCGGGCAGGTAGCCGACCGACTTTGCCTGGCGCAGCGGCTGGTCGTCGCCCAGCAGCGTGCGATGGCCCTCGTCGGGATCGATGATGCCGAGCAACATGCGCAGCAGCGTCGTCTTGCCCGCGCCGTTGGGGCCGAGCACACCATAAATCGACCCGGCGGGCACGGCGATGTCGATTCCGTCCACCGCGCGGAAATCGCCGAAGATCTTGATGAGTCCCCTGCCTTCGATGGCGGGACCATGGGTGCCTGCGGTCATGGCACAGTGATAAACACCGCATTGCCTAAAACAATGTGAAAGATCAGCGCCCCTGCAGTGCGGCGGCGCAGGCGACCGGGTCCACATCGACCCCGGCCGGCGTGCGCGCATCGACATGGGTGACGACCGGCTCCCTCCCCTTGGCGGTCGGATAGAGATAGGTATCCAGCACACAGCGGCCGTTCCCGAACTGCAGCTTGCGCATCGTGCTTTCGCGAATGTCGAGCCGGGGCGTCCCGAACATCTGCGTAAGCGCGCGGGCGTCGGCGCCGGCCAATATGGCTGGCCTGGGAGTCGCGGCCCCGGCAGGCGGCAGCGCCGCCACGAAGCCGGGCTGCGGCGCGACCGAACCCGTGCCGCAAGCGGCGAGCGGCAGCGCCAGCAGGAGCGCGGCCGATAGCGGCAACCTGCGCGCGGTCATGCGGGCTTCTTCCTCGGGCCATGCAACATGTGCACCGCCATAGCCGCCGAGAGGATCGGCGCAAACAGGTTGACGACAGGCACCAGGAACAGAAGCGCCGAAACGAGCCCCATCAGCCATCGATCGAACGCGCCGATGCGCGGCAGGTCGGGATGTCGCGGCACGACCATGTCGGCCATATCGCGCCCCAGCAGATAGGCGTTGACCGCGAGGAACAGGACAATCGTGCCGATGCCGGTGATCAGGAGCAACAGGTAGAGAGGCAGCGCCAGCAGGTTCCAGGCCAGCGCGCGCCCGACCGAGCGCAGCGCCAGCCCGACGCTGCGCGATAGACCGACCGGTCGGGCGCGAATGGCGGCGTCCGGATAGGCATCGCGTTCAACCGCGACGACGATGTCGTCGGCGAACAGCGCCATCACCGCCATCGCCACGGTGCGAAACAGCAGCCAGCCGAGCGCGACGATGGCGATCGCAGTGGCGGCGGCCTCCGCAAACCCGCTGTCGCCCCAGTGCGCCTTCGCCAGCAACGTGTGGAACGCAAACCACAACAGGCCGCCCAGCATCGCGAACAGCAGGAGCGTCAGCAGCAGCGTCTTGGCCATCAATGCCAGTGCCGCGCGATGGAATATCGAAGGCAGGGCGCGCAGCAGGGCGATCGGGACCATGGCCCGGCTATCCATCGTCACGCGTGCGGCGTCAACGCTGCGCCGTTGCGCCCGCCGGGTCCCGCCGATAGAGACGGGGCGATCCTTTGCTTTTCCAGGAGTGCCCGTGCCCGCATCCGACCCCACGCTCGACGTCGTCGCCATCGGCAATGCCATCGTCGATGTCCTCGCCAGCGCCGACGACGGCTTCCTGGCCGAACATGCGCTGACCAAGGGCGGGATGCAGCTGATCGACGCGGCCATGGCGGAACAGCTTTATGCAGACATGGGCCCCGCGCGCGAGATCAGCGGCGGTTCCGCCGCCAACACCCTGGCGGGGCTGGCCGCG
Source organism: Sphingobium sp. (assembly GCA_040508785.1). Taxonomy (GTDB): domain Bacteria; phylum Pseudomonadota; class Alphaproteobacteria; order Sphingomonadales; family Sphingomonadaceae; genus Sphingobium. The sequence goes on along the minus strand of JBEVME010000010.1, from coordinate 38,404 downwards.
CTCGGCAAGGAATGCGGCTTCATCGGCCAGGTCAAGGACGACCAGCTTGGCGCCGTGTTCAGCCATGATATCCGCGCGATCGGCATCCGCTACGAAACGCCCGTGCTGACCGGGGACGTCCCGACCGCGCGCTGCCTGATCTTCGTGACGCCCGATGCGCAGCGGACGATGAACACCTTTCTGGGCGCGTCGCAGTTCCTGCCGGCGGCCGCGCTGGACCTGGACCTCATCCGCTCGGCGAAGATCCTCTACCTCGAAGGCTATCTGTGGGACCCCGAACAGCCGCGCGCGGCGATGCGGGCGGCGATCGACGCGGCGCGGGGCGCGGGGCGCAAGGTCGCCTTCACCTTGTCCGACACCTTCGTGATCGACCGCCACCGGGACGACTTCATCGCGCTGATCGACCAGGGGCTGATCGACATCCTGTTTTCCAACGAGGAGGAGATCAAGTCGCTGGCACAGATCGACGACGTTGAAAAGGCGGTCGACGCGATCGGCGCGCGGGTACCGGTGCTGGTCAGCACACGCGGTGCGCAGGGCGCGGTCGCGGTGGTCGATGGCGTGCGCAGCAGCGCGCCGGCTGCCCCCGTGGAGCGTATCGTCGACACCACCGGCGCTGGCGACCTGTTCGCCGCCGGGTTCCTCGCGGGGCATCTGGACGGGCGGCCGGTCGAGGATTGCCTCAGGCTGGGCGCGGCGGCGGCGGCCGAGGTCATTTCCCACTGGGGCGCGCGGCCCGAAGCGGACCTGGGCGTCATCCGCGACGCGCTGTTCGGATAACCGGGTTCGGCCCGACGGCGCGCCGGGTCAGCCCGCTGGCGCGGCCTTGCCCTTGCGGAACAGCGCGCGGTCGTCCGACCCGAAGCCCCAGCGCCAGATGACGAGGCCATAGGCGCTCAGGATCGCCGGGACCCCGAACACAAGCTCGGCCCACTCAAAGTGCGGCGGCAGCGCGACGAAGGCGGCGCCGACGATGCAGGCGACCCCTGACGCGCTGAGAAGGGGCCATCGCCAGGCGTTGACCGGTGCATCGAGCAGGTGCCCGAGCAGCCGGGCCTTCACCAGCGACGCGATGCCAAGGCCGATGCAGAGCGCGAGCGCCGGCGCCGCGGCGACGGCTGCGACCGACAGATCGAACCGGCGCGCCAGGAGGATGAGGCCAAAACTCGCCCCCGCCTGCACCGCGATCATCGCCAGCGAGATCATCAGGTTGCGGTGACGCGCGATATAGACGAGCGCCGATTCGCTGACGACGGCAGTGGCCGCGACCACCTCCGCCAGCAGCAGGAAGGCGAGCGCGAGCGTTCCGATCACGAACTGCGGTCCGACCAGCCCCATCACCGCCTCGCCCGGAATGCCAAGCGCGAGCGCGATCCCTGCCTGCGCGGCGATGATCCAGAAGCCGACCTGGCTGACCTGCCGCGCGATCGCGCGCAGATTGCCTTCGTTGAGGTTACGGGTGATGACCGGCCCCAGGATCGGGTCGAAGCTGGTCTTGAGCTTCTGCGGCAGCGACGCGACCTGCTGTGCGACATAATAGACGCCGACAATCGCCGGGCTGACGAACAGGCCCAGGATCGCCAGGTCCAGCCGGCGCGATCCCCATTCGACGGCGTCGGCGGCAGCCAGCGGCAGGTTGCGCCGGGCAAGCCGCCACAAGCGCCCGGCATCGGGCCGCCAGCCGAGCGGCAGGCCGTAATGGCGCGTCATCGGCACGATCGACGCCGCCAGCGCTGCCACCATCGACACGACATAGGACAGGATCAGCCCGTCGCGCGTCGAATAGAAGGCGAAGGCAAAGGCCCCGATGCTGATCGCCCAGGGTTCGATGATCGACCGCGCGCGCACCGTCGCGCCGACGTCGAAGCGATAGGCGCAGGCGGCGAGCGCGACGTCGGAGCCGGCGACCGCGATGACCATCAGACCGAGCAGCCGGTCCAGCCCGTTGATCGCGCTGTTTGGGAACATTGCCTGCGGGAAGGCGACGAGCAGGCCCCCGCCGAGCAGCGCAACAAGCAATGTGACCAGCATCGCGTCGGTCACGACATGGGCATGGGGCCGCTCGGTCTGCGCCAGCGCGCCCGCGAGGCCACGCTTGAGCCCCAGCGTCGCGAGCTGCGCGGCAAACTCCACCACCAGCACGGCATAGGCGAAGCGGCCGAGCGCGTCGGCGCCATAGACGCGGCCCGCGATGAACAGGAAGGGCAGCCGCGCGGCCAGCCGCAGCAGGAAGCCCAACACATTGGCACGCCCGCCCCTGGCAAGCGCGGCAATGTCATCCTGCTGCGCGGAAGAGGGCGCATCCGTGCCCAAGACTGGCTGACTCCCCACAGACGTCATGATTGTAACCAACGATGATAGGGCATCAATGGGCGCAGCGCGAAGGCTTTATTGGCGGAGCCCGTAGGCTGCGCGGCTTCACGCCTTGACCCCGGCGCCGCGCGCAGGCGCTGCATGGGGATCGAGCGGCCAGCGTGGCCGGGCCGGGATCGTCAGATCGTCGATCATTCCGGCCGCATGGCGTTCGGCGCCGGCCCAGGCGATCATCGCCGCATTGTCCGTGCACAGCCACAGCGGCGGCGCGATGAAAGGCAGGCCTGCCTCGTCCGCCAGCGCCGCGAGTTCGGTCCGCACCAGCCGGTTCGCGGCGACCCCGCCCGCGACGACCAGCGCGGTGACGCCGGGGCTGGCGGCGATGGCGCGGCGGGTGCGGTCGATCAGGCAGTCGGTCACCGCGCGCTGGAAGCTGGCGGCGATATCCTCCGGCCGGTGCGCGCCCGATTGCGCCGCGCGCATCACCGCGCTCTTGAGGCCCGCGAACGAGAAATGCGGCTCGTCCGTGCCCAGCAACGGGCGCGGCAGCGGCACGGCGCGCGGATCGCCCTCCATCGCCGCCCGCTCGACGCGGGGACCGCCTGGATAGCCAAGGCCCAGCAGCTTGGCGGTCTTGTCGAACGCTTCGCCCGCCGCATCGTCGATCGTGGTCGCCAGCCGGCGATAGGCCCCGACCCCCTCGACCCGCAGCAGCTGGCAATGGCCGCCCGACACCAGCAGCAGCAGATAGGGAAAGCGCAGACCGCGATCGACGAGGCGCGGCGAAAGCGCATGGCCCTCCAGATGGTTGACCCCGACCAGCGGCTTGCCCGCCGCATGGGCCAGCGCCTTGCCGGTGACGAGGCCGACCATGACGCCGCCGATCAGGCCAGGCCCTGCCGTCGCCGCGATGACATCCACGTCGGCAAGCGCCACCCCCGCGTCGGCGAGCGCGCCCTCCACGAGCGGGATCAGCGCATCGACATGCGCGCGCGCCGCGATTTCCGGCACGACCCCGCCATAGGGGCGGTGCGCCTCCTCCTGCGTCGCCAGCCGATGGGCAAGCACCTCCCGGTCGGCCGTCACCAGCGCCGCCGCGGTTTCGTCGCAGCTTGATTCCAGACCGAGGATGATCGTCATTGCCGCTTCCATCTAGAGCCGCCGACCATTAGAGCAAGCCGCATATGACACCGCTCGATCGCCCGCTGCGCCTCGGCACGCGCGGCTCGCCGCTGGCACTGGCCCAGGCGAGGATGACCGCCCAGGCGCTGTGCGCCACCCATAGCTGGGACGCCGACTCGATCCAGACGGTCATCGTCCAGACCAGCGGCGACCGCATTCAGGACCGCGCGCTCGCCGAAATCGGCGGCAAGGCGCTGTGGACCAAGGAGCTGGACCGGGCGCTGGTCGAGGGCGAGATCGATTGCGCGGTGCATTCCATGAAGGATGTGGAGACGATCCGGCCGGCGGCGATCCGCATCGCGGCGCTGTTGCCGCGCGCCGACGTGCGCGACCGGCTGGTGGGTGCGGCGTCCTTCGCCGCGCTCCCGGCGCGGGCGGTGATCGGCACCAGCTCACCCCGCCGCGCGGCGCAGGTACGGCGGCGGTTGCCGGACGCGCGCATCATCCTGTTTCGGGGCAATGTCGCGACCCGGCTGACCAAATTGGCGGCGGGCGAGGCGGATGCCACGCTGCTCGCGGCGGCGGGCCTCGACCGGCTCGGCCAGGGCGATGTCGGTACGGCCATCGGCGAGGACGAGATGCTGCCCGCCCCCGCGCAGGGGGCCGTGGGGATCGAAACGCTGGCCGACAACGGGACCATGCTCGGCCTGCTCGGCGCGATCAGTCATGCCGACACCTTCGATTGCGTGATGATGGAGCGGGCGCTGCTCGCGGGTCTGGGCGGCACCTGCCATTCGCCGATCGCCGCGCTGGCACGGGTCACGGGCGACGGCCTCACCCTGCGCGCGGAGATATTGAGCGAAGACGGCAGCGAATGCGTCGCTGACAGCGTGCAATGCGCGCGTGGCGACGAGGGCGCGGCGCACGCGCTCGGGCGGCGGCTGCTGGAGCGGGCCAGCCCCGCGTTGCAGGCGCTGTTCGAGGGATGACGCTGCTGGTCCTGCGGCCGCAGCCCGGCGCCGACAAGACGGCGCGGCTGGCGCGGGACGCGGGGTTCGACGTGCGCGTCTATCCGCTGTTCGCGGTTGCGAGCCGCGACTGGATCGGCCCGCCGCCCGAGGCGATCGACGCGCTCCTGCTGACCAGTGCCAATGCATTGCGCCATGGCGGGCCGGGCGTACACCGCTATCGCGACCTGCCGACCTTCGTCATCGGCGATGCAACGGCGGCCGAGGCCCGCGACGCGGGTTTCACACAGGTCATGCGCGGCGCCTCCTTCGTGGGGAGGCTGGTGCTCGAAATAGCTGCGCAGGGCTATCGACGCCTGCTGCACCTGGGCGGGGCCAACACCATTGCCTATGATCCGGGCAGCCTCCAGGTCGCGCGCATTGCCGTATATGCCGCGGAAAAGATCGGCGACTCCGACGCGCTGCGGGCGCTGGCCGAACCGGGCATGACGGTGCTGGTCCATTCACCGCGCGCCGGCAGAAGGCTCGCCGCATTGCTGCCCCCGCCGGCCCGCCACACTCTGCACCTCATCGCAATCAGTCCTGCGGCGCTGTCCGATTGCGGCACTGGCTGGGCGAGCCTCCAGGCGGCCCCGACGCCCGACGATCAGGCGATGCTGGCCCTCGCCGCGCGATTGTGCAAGTAAAGGCGCGGATGGACGAACAGCCCTTCACCAGCGTCGAAGCCGGCGCCCCTGCCCTGCCCGCCGTGGCGGCGCCCGCGCGGCGGCGCTGGCCGGTGCTGCTCTTCCTGCTTCTGGCCGCCTTCGTCGTTGGCGTCGGCGCGACCGTGTTCGCCCTGCCCAGGATCGAACGCTGGCGCGATGGCGGGCAGGCGGCGCAGACCTCCCCGCTGCCCCGCGCCGCGCTGGTTCCCGCATCTCCACGCCCGACCGGCATGGGCGACGGCGCCATGCTGGACGGCCGCGTCGTGCAGCTGGAAGAACGTCTGAACCATATCACGGTCGAAGCGCAGGCCGCGTCGGGCAATGCCGCCCGCGCCGAAGGGCTGCTCGTCGCCTTCGCCGCCCGCCGGGCGCTCGATAGCGGTTCGCCGCTCGGCTATGTCGAGGGCCAGCTGCGGCTGCGCTTCGGCCGGGGTCAGCCGCGCGCGGTCGCCACCGTCATCAATGCCGCGCGCGAACCGATCACCCTGCCGGACCTGCGCGCGGGGCTCAACGACGTCGCGCAGGCGGTGACCACGCCGCCGGCCAGCGCCAGCTGGTGGCAGGCGATGCAGCACGAGGCCCGCGAGCTGGTGACGATCCGGCGCAGCGCGACCCCTTCGCCACGCCCCGAAGCGGCGTTCGACCGCGCGCTGCACTATGTCGATGCGGGCCGGGTAAGCGCCGCGCTGACCGAAGTGGAACGGATGCCGGGACGCGCGGCGGCGGAACGCTGGATGCAGCTCGCCCGCCGCTATCTGGAAGCGCGCCGGGCGCTCGACCTGATCGAGACCGCAGCCATATTGGAGCCGCGCCAGCTGCAGGGGTCGGACGGCGGGCTGGTCACGCAGACGTCGCCGCTGGCTCCCTAACCCGGGGTCGCACCCAGCCGCTTCAAGGCTTCGTCCTGCCCGATCAGCGGCAGCAGCAGCGCCATGTCCGGTCCGTGGTCGATGCCCGTCAGCGCGCGGCGCAGCGGCAGGAACAGCCCCTTGCCCTTGCGCCCGGTAGCCTCCTTGAGCGTCCCGGTGAGCGCCCGCCAGACATCGGCATCGAACGGCAGCGTCGCCAACACATCGCGCGCGCTTGCGAGATACGCGGCATCGTCGGCATCGGGGACTGCAGCATCGATCGGGCCGGTGACGATGCGCCACCAGTCGGCCGCCTGTGCCACCGTTTCAAGATTCGGGCGAATCGCGTGCCAGGCGGCCGCGCCCATGCCCGTCGGCAGACGATCGGCCACGGCGTCAAACGGCAACTGGTGCACGATTTTCTGGTTGAGGCCGGCCAGCTCGCTCTCGTCGAAACGCGCCGGCGCACGGCCGAAATGGGCGAAATCGAAACTCTCGATCAGCGGGTGCGGATCGGCGAACGCCTCGATCGGCTGGCTGGACCCCAGCCTCGCCAGCAGCGATGCGAGCGTCGCCGGCTCGATCCCGGCCTCGCGGAAATGAGCGACGCTGAGCGAGCCGAGGCGCTTGGAGAGCTTGCCCTCGCTCCCGGTCAGCAATGCTTCGTGCGCGAAGGCGGGAAGCGGTGAACCAAGCGCTTCGAACATCTGGATCTGGGTCGCGGTGTTCGATACATGGTCCTCGCCGCGCAGCACATGGGTGACGCCCATGGCGATGTCGTCGATGACCGAGGGCAGCAGATAGAGCCATGACCCGTCGCTGCGGCGGACGACCGGGTCGGACAGCAGGGCGGGATCGAACCGCTGTTCGCCCCGGATCAGGTCGGTCCAAATGATCGCCGCGTCATGGTCCAGCCTGAAGCGCCAGTGCCGCGTGCGGCCCTCGGCTTCATAGGCGGCGACCTGGTCATCGCTCAGCGCCAGAGCGGCGCGGTCATAGACCGGCGGCAGACCGCGCCCGAGCAGGACCTTGCGGCGCAGGTCGAGTTCCTGTGCGGTCTCATAGGCAGGGTAGATGCGGCCGGCGGCGCGCAACTCCTCGAACCGACTTTCGTACAGATCGAACCGCTCCGACTGTTTTTCCTCCCCGTCCCAGTTGAGACCGAGCCAGGTCAGGTCGGCGCGAATCGCATCGGCATATTCGGGGCGCGACCGTTCCAGATCGGTATCGTCCAGCCGCAGCAGGAAGCGGCCGCCGGTCTTCCTCGCCCACAACCAGTTGTGGAGCGCTGCGCGGATATTGCCGACATGCAGATGGCCGGTCGGCGACGGGGCGAAACGGGTAGTGACGGTCATAAAATCCCGCCGTCAAATCGTGCGGAAGGCGTTGGTGATCGGATAGCGCCGATCGCGGCCGAAATTGCGGATGCCGATCTTGACGCCCGGCGGCGACTGGCGGCGCTTATACTCCGCCACGTACAGCAGCCGTTCGATCCGCGCGACGGTGTCGCGATCGAAGCCGCGCGCGACCAGTTGCTCGACCGACAGTTCCTCCTCGACCAAGCCGTGGAGCAGCGGGTCCAGCACCTCATAAGGGGGCAGGCTGTCCGCGTCCTTCTGGTTGTCGCGCAGTTCGGCGGTGGGCGGCTTGGTAATGACGCGCTCGGGCATCACCGGGCCGGCCGGGCCGAACCCCACGCCCAGCGACGGCACCGCCTCGTTGCGCCAGCGCGACAGGTCGAACACCGTCGTCTTGTACGCATCCTTCAGCACCGAATAGCCGCCCGCCATGTCGCCATAGATGGTGGCATAGCCGACCGACATCTCGCTCTTGTTGCCGGTGGTCAGCAGCATGTGGCCGAACTTGTTGGAAAGCGCCATTAGCGTCACGCCCCGGATGCGCGACTGGATATTCTCCTCCGTAATGTCGCGCGGATGGCCCGCGAAGACGGGTCCGAGCATCGCGTCGAACGCGCCGACGGCCGGCTCTATCGGAATGCTGTCATAGCGCACGCCCAGCAGCCGCGCGCATTCGACCGCATCGTCCAGGCTGTCCTGACTGGTGAAGCGTGACGGCATCATCACGCACCACACCCGGTCGGCACCCAGCGCATCGACCGCGACGGCGGCCGACAGCGCCGAATCGATGCCGCCCGACAGGCCCAGCACGACGCCGGGAAAGCGATTGCGGTTCACATAGTCGCGCAGGCCCAGCACCATGGCATTGTAAATGTCTTCGGGCCGGTCATCCAGGATGTGGCACTCGCCTGGCAGACAGGTCCAGGCGCCATCGCGCCTTTCCCATTCGGTCAGAGCCAGTGCCTCTTCCCAGTCGGGCAGCTGGTGCGCGATCGAAAGGTCACCGTTCATGACGAAGGAGGCGCCGTCGAACACCAGCTCGTCCTGCCCGCCGACACGGTTGAGATAGACCAACGGCAGGCCCGTTTCGCGCACCCGCGTACCGGCGACCGCGCCCAGCCGGCGGTCGTCCTTGTCGACCTCATAGGGGCTGCCATTGGGGCTGATCAGGATTTCGGCGCCTTCCGCCTTCAGATGCGCAGTGACGAAGGGGAACCAGATATCCTCGCAGATCGGTACGCCGATCTTCACGCCCCTGAAATCGATCGGCGCGGGCAGCGGGCCCGGCGCAAAGAGCCGCTTTTCGTCGAACGTCCCGTAATTGGGCAGCTCGCGCTTCTGCCGGATCGCGGTGACCGCGCCGCCCTCCAGCAGCGCGACGACGTTGAACAATACCCCCTGCGCCGCGACCACCGTGCCGACCAGCATCGCCGGGCCGCCATCCGCCGTCGCCCGCGCCAGTCGGTCCAGCTCGTGATTCGCGCGCTCGATCAGCGCCGGCTTCATCACCAGATCCTCGGGCGGATAGCCGATCAGCTGCAGTTCGGGATAGACGATGAGGTCCGCATCCGCCGCGCGCGCGCGCCACGCCAGCATCGCGTCGGCATTGGCGGAAAGGTCGCCCACGGACTGGGTCATCTGGGCCAGCGCGATCGTCAGTCTGTCGGTCATGGCGCGCTCCTATGGCATTTGCCGCGCGGGTGCAAAAGCGCCTTTCCACCCCGGCCTCCCCTCGCTAAAGCGGCCGCGACTTCGCACATCGTCACCAAATCGTCATCGTCCTTAATCGCCACAGGGGGGCCAGGCTCGTGAAACTCATGACCGGCAATTCCAATCGGCCGCTGGCCACAGCCATTGCCGACTATATCGAGATTCCCCTGACCGAGGCGAGCGTCCGCCGCTTCGCCGACGAGGAGGTGTTCGTCGAGATCCACGAGAATGTCCGGGGCGAGGACGTGTTCGTGCTGCAATCGACCAGCTATCCGGCCAACGACAACCTCATGGAATTGCTGATCATGATCGATGCGCTGAAACGCGCGTCGGCCAAGCGGATCACGGCGGTCCTCCCCTATTTCGGCTATGCCCGGCAGGATCGAAAGCCTGGGCCCCGAACCCCGATCAGCGCGAAGCTCGTGGCAAACCTCATCACCGTCGCGGGTGCCAACCGTGTCCTCTCGGTCGATCTTCATGCCGGGCAGATCCAGGGCTTTTTCGACATCCCGACCGACAATCTGTTCGGCGCGCCGGTGATGTCGGCCGACATCCAGGCGCGATTCGGTGACAAGAACATCATGGTCGTGTCGCCCGACGTGGGCGGCGTGGTGCGCGCCCGCGCGCTCGCCAAGCGACACGACAACGCCCCGCTGGCGATCGTCGACAAGCGCCGCGAGCGAGCCGGCGAATCGGAAGTCATGAACATCATCGGCGACGTGTCCGGCCGCTTCTGCATTCTGATCGACGATATCGTCGATTCGGCCGGAACCCTGTGCAACGCCGCTTCCGCGCTGAAGGCGGCGGGGGCGGAGGGCGTCGCCGCCTATGTCACCCACGGCGTCCTGTCGGGCGGCGCGGTCGCGCGGGTCGAAGCGTCGGAACTGACAGAACTCGTCATCACCGATTCGATCGGCGGGACCGAAGCGGTCAATAATTCCGCTCGCATCCGCCAGATGCCCATCGCCCCGCTGCTCGGCGAAGCCATCAAGCGCATCGCCGACGAAAGCTCGGTATCGAGCCTTTTCGACTGAACAGGCTCGCGGACGATCCGGGGATCGTTCGTCCGAACTTTTTCGGTATCGAGCCTGTTCGACTGAAAAGTTGCGCCGCGCGACTTCTCAGGCGGCGGGCATCAGCACCAGCGGCAGCGCGAACAACAGCGCCAGTCCGGCCGCGATCCGCTGGCCGCGCGAAATGCCCAATGTGCCGCCCTGCCAGATCATCGGGCAAGCCAGTATGGCGATGGCGAACAGCAGGTTGGACAGGGTGGAAGACCCGCCGACCGGCATGTCCTGCCGCAGCGCCAGCCCGCCGAGCAGGCAGGCAAATCCCATGAACCAGCCGAGCAGCGCCATGTGCCCTTCCCCCTTGTCGTCCCAGCCTAGAACGGCGCGGTTGCCGAAGCCTTAATCGGCAAGCCACCGGCCGACTCTGTTTCCCACCGGCCGCGAAATGCTCTAGGCGGTCGGCATGACGACCCGTGACGATCTGGCCCTCGCCAACCGCCTTGCCGACGCCGCGGGCGCGGCGATCCGCCCCTTTTTCCGCGCCCGTTACGACACCGACTATAAGGGCGACAGCTCGCCGGTGACCGAGGCGGACCGGGCGGCCGAACTGGCGATCCGCGCGATCCTGGAAAAGGAGCGCCCGCGCGACGGCATCATCGGCGAGGAATATGGCGCAACGCGCGCCGAGGCGGAGCGGGTATGGATCCTCGATCCGATCGACGGCACGCGCAGCTTCATCGCGGGCCGGCCGATCTTCGGTACGCTGATCGCGCTGACCGAAGCGGGCTGGCCGACGGTCGGCATCATCGACCAGCCGGTGGGCGGGGAGCGCTGGGCCGGAATGATGGGCCAGCCCACAACGTTCAATGGAATGCCCGTACGCACCCGCGCCTGTCGCGATCTCGACCAGGCGATCCTGGCGTCCACCGCGCCCCAGCTCTTCCCCGGCTGTAGCGCAGAGCATTTCGCACGGCTAGGCGGCCAGTGCCGCGACACGGTCTGGGGCGGGGATTGTTATAATTACGGCCTCGTCGCATCGGGGCATGTCGATATCGTCGTGGAGGCGGGGCTGAAGCTCCACGACCTCGCCGCGCTCGTGCCCGTGGTCGAGGGCGCGGGCGGGCGCATGTGCGACTGGTCGGGCGATCCCCTGACCGTGGACAGCGATGGCAAGGTCATCGCGCTTGGCGATCCCGCGCGACTGGACGACGTGCTGGAAGCGCTGAACGAGGGCCATGCGGGGCACTGACCCGGTCCTACTCTTCCTTCTTGGTCGTCCCTTGCCCCACATCGTCGCGCGGGTTACCGCGCTTGGTCCGCTGTGCGGCCGCGCGCGCGCCCGACAGGATCGGGCCGCAGGCCGCGCCTTTGGCATCGCCCACATCGACGAACGCCAAAATGCCGGCAAGCGGCGTCCCCACCACGGCGAGCGCCAGTCCCGCGCCGCCCCGCGCCAGCAGTTGCGGGCTGATGACGTTGATGCCCGGACGCGCGAAATAGCCGTTCAGACCCACCGGCGACTGGCCGGAAAACAGGCTGATCTTCTTGCCGTCGGCACGGAAGGCCAGGTCCAGGCTTTCGTCCTTGAAGGAAAAGCCGCCGCGCCCGGTCATGACGTTGCGCTCGGTGTCTATCAATATCGGGTCGGCCGCCGCGATTCCGTCGCGCACGGTGAAGGCAATCAGCCCGCAATTGATCTGAACCGGCTTCTTGAGCTTGCCCGAAAACATCTTGGTCGCGAAGGTGCCGATATCGAGTTCGGCAAGCTGGATGTTGCGCGTCCACATCGACCCCGCAGGCAGCACGACCGCGATCCGGCCGCTGGAGCTGGCCAGCGAATCATGGACGGTGTCGCCACGGCCGGTCAGCTGCACCCGCCCCTTCATCGTGCCCGTCGTGCCCGATTCCTCGACACCCCAGCGGGCGAGCAGCTTGCCCATCGGCGTCGGCGACAGGCGGATGTCGTAATCGGTCTTCACCGGCGCGCCGCGCGCATCGATGACGATGTCCGACCCCACATGACCACCCGACATGTCAAAGGTCAGCGGCGAGAGCTTGAGCAGGCTATGGTCGAGCGCCAGCGTCAGCGCGATGTTGGAGACCGGCAGATGATCGGCGCGAACACGGCGCACATTATAGGTCACCTGCGCGTCGAAATTGCGGATCGCCTCGATCCGCAGCCGCGCATCCGGCAGCACGCGCGGCGCGCCGTTCACTGTTTCGATCGCGCCCGCCGCGCCCCGCGCCTCTATCCGGGCAGGGTCATAGCCGAAAAAGGGCGCGGCATCGACGATGTCGAGCGTCCGGGTCGCGAGGTCGGCCTTTATCAGCAGCCGGTTGTCGGGCAGCGAGACGGCCACGCGCCCGGCCAGGTCGCTGTCGCCGAACCTGCCCTTCAGCCGCGTGAAGCGCCACTCGTCGTTCTGCTTGGTCAGCGCCGAGGTGAAGCGATAGCGGCGCGTGTCCGGGATGGCCGCGCCCAGGAAGTCGAACAGCAGGCTGAGATTGGGACCCGTCGCCACCAGCCGCAGGTCGCTGCCCTCCAGCTCGGTGAGGCCGGGCAAGGTGCCGCGCAGGTCAAGCGTCGTCGCCCCCGCCCGCGCGAACAGCGTAAGGTCGTTCTTGCCACGGGAGACGGTCGCGTTGGGCGACAGCAATGCACCCTTGATCGTGAACGGCCGGTCGCGCATGTCGCCCGTGCCCGAAAAGCGCACCGCGCTGGCAAAGCGGGTGTCGGTCGCCCGCACCGTATCGAACGCGATGTCGGCGTTCAGCAACATGCGCGGATCGCGATAGCGCAGCGTCGTTCCGGCCAGCATCGCCTGCCGGATCAGCGGCAGGTTCAGCGGCTCGCCCTTCCTGTCGGGGTCGCCGAAGGTCCAGGTGTTGGTCTTGTGATCCTTCGACCATTCAAGATCGACCGCCCCGTTGCGCAGGACCAGCCTATGGACCCGATATTTGTCGCCGAAGATCAGGCTGAACGGCGAAATGCGCGCATCGATCGCGTCGGCGCGGAAAACCTCGGGCTTGCTGGCCCAGGGGAGGTTGGCGATCGTCATGCGCTGCGCGACAAACTTGATGCTGATCGGCGCGAAATAAAGCTGGAAGTCGCCGCCGACCCTGACCTCGCGGTGCAGCTTGCTCGTCAAGGTCCGCTCGAACGGGCCTTTGAGGAATCGTCCCTTGGTAACGAACAGGATCAGCCAGATCGCGAACAATATGCCGACGATCCACAGGATGATCCGTGCAGCAACCGGCAGGCGGCGCCAGCGTTCGCGCGCTCGGCGCCATGTCGCGCCCCCGCCCGAGGGGCGCGCCTCATTTGCCGGCACGTCCGGAACGATGGGATCGATGTCGGCCATGGGCGCTGTAACGTGTCATGAGCGCTTTGGGTCCGAATCGCTTGATTTCCGGGCGATGTGCCCCTAAGGCCCGCCCTTCGCGATATTCGAAGGAACTGCCCGGCTAATAGGGCTGCCGTGGCCGTTCGTAATCGTCGCGCTGCATAAGGAGACGAAAATGCCCAAGCTCAAGACCAAGAGCGGTGTGAAGAAGCGATTCAAGTTCACCGCTACCGGCAAGGTCAAGCATGGTGTCGCCGGCAAGCGTCACCGCCTGATCAGCCACAACGCCAAATATATCCGCCAGAACCGTGGCACGTCCGTCCTGTCCGACGCCGACGTGGGGCATGTGCGCCTGTGGGCGCCCTACGGCCTCAAATAAGGAGTAAGGGACAATGGCACGAGTAAAACGCGGCGTAACCACCCGCGCCAAGCACAAGCGGTTGCTGGTTCAGGCGAAGGGCTATTATGGCCGTCGCAAGAACACCATCCGCGTCGCCCGTCAGGCGGTCGAAAAGGCCGGCCAGTACGCGTACCGCGATCGCAAGGTCAAGAAGCGCAGCTTCCGCGGCCTGTGGATCCAGCGCATCAACGCCGGCGTCCGCGCCGAGGGGCTGACCTATTCGCAGTTCATGCACGGGCTGAAGCTCGCTGGCGTCGAACTGGACCGGAAGGTCCTGGCCGACATCGCGATGCACGAGGGCGAGGCGTTCAGCGCCATCATCGCCCAGGCCAAGGCCGCTCTGCCGGCCTGACCCGTCAAGCGATCGATTTGAAAAAGGGCGCCGGAACATGCTTCCGGCGCCCTTTTTCGTGTCACGTTCGACCCGCTACCGTTCCTTGGTCGCGCTGAACGTCACCTTCGGGTGCCGTTCCTGCTGATAGCCGATGTCCCAGGCGCTCCTCGCCATGAAGACCAGCGCGCCGTCCCGGTCCCGCGCCATGTTGCCGCCATTATAGGAGATGAAGTCCTTCACCGCCGCTTCCTCCCCGCCGATCCAGCGCGCGGTGTCGAAGGGGGAAGGCTCCAGCCCGGCGGCGACCTTATACTCCGCCTCCAGCCGCGAAATCAGCACTTCGAGCTGGAGCTGGCCGACGACGCCGACGATCCAGTTGCTGCCGATCTCGGGATAGAAGACCTGGATCACGCCCTCTTCGCTCAAATCGTCGAGCGCCTTGCGCAGCTGTTTGGTCTTGGTCGGGTCCTTGAGCTGGACGCGCCGCAATATTTCGGGCGCGAAATTGGGCAGGCCGGTGAAGCGCAGCCCCGGCTTCTCGCTCAGCGTATCGCCCACGCGCAGCGCGCCATGATTGGGGATGCCGATGATGTCGCCTGGATAGGCCTCGTCCGCCAGTTCGCGGTCCTGCGCGAAGAAAAGGATCGGCGAGTGGACCGCGAGCGCCTTGCCGCTGCCCGAAGGCGTCAGCTTCATACCGCGCCGGAACCTGCCCGACACCAGCCGCATGAAGGCGATCCGGTCGCGGTGCATCGGGTCCATATTGGCCTGCACCTTGAAGATGAAGCCGGTGACTTCGCTATTCTCCGGCTCGACGGCGGCGGGTTCGGCCGGCTGGGCGCGCGGCGGCGGGGCGTGGGCGGCCAGCGCGTCGATCAGCTCGGTGACACCGAACAGCTTGAGCGCCGACCCGAAATAGACCGGGGTCAGGTCGCCATGGCGATAGCGCTCGACATCGAATTCGGCATAGCCGCCCTGCGAGAGCTCGGCCTCCTCACGCAGCTTCGCGAGCCCCTGGGGCGAAAGAAAGTCCGCAAGTCCCGGGTCGTCCAGCCCGCTGAACTGGTGGCGAGTCCCGTCGAACTCACGGCTTGGCCCGCTCGGCTGCATCAGCCGGTTCGTGGCGAAGTCATACACGCCCTCGAACTCGCCGCCCATGCCCACCGGCCAGCTCATCGGGCAGACGTCCAGCTGCAGCTGGTCCGCCACCTCGTCGAGCAGTCCGAAAGTCTCGCGCCCCTCCCGGTCCACCTTGTTGACGAAGGTGATGATCGGCACGTTGCGCAGGCGGCAGACCTCGAACAATTTGCGCGTCTGCGGCTCGATGCCCTTGGCGGCGTCGATGACCATCACGGCGGAGTCCACCGCGGTCAGCGTGCGATAGGTATCTTCCGAAAAATCCTCATGTCCCGGCGTGTCGAGCAGGTTGAAGGTGATCGTCTCGCCGTCGCGGGTCCGCTCGAACGTCATGACCGACGATGTGACGGAGATGCCGCGCTGCTGCTCGATCTTCATCCAGTCCGACCGCGCCCGCCGGTTCGCCCCGCGCGCCTTCACCTCGCCAGCCAGATGGATCGCCCCGCCCTCCAGCAGCAGCTTCTCGGTCAGCGTGGTCTTGCCCGCGTCGGGGTGGGAAATGATCGCGAAGGTACGGCGGGATGGGATGGTCATGATATCTGTCGGCCAAATCTCTGAACCATTCGCCCTGAGCCTGGCGAGGGGCTGCTCTTTCCTCGAGAGAAGTGCAGGGCTTCGATAGGCTCAGGACGAACGGGATTGATGAGGGGGCCGTTACACATCCCCCGCGCCTGCGTCTATGCGCAAGCCGCCCGCACCGCGTCCCAGCAGCGCGCGACCGAGGCGATGGTGAGGTCGGCGTCCGCCATCGTCGTCGCGCTGGACGAAACGGATATCCGCATCACCCACTGCCCGCGCCATTGCGACGCGCCGATATAGGCGATCGCCTCCTCCTGCACGGCCTTGATGACGGCCAGGGTCTGCGCGTCGCTGTCGCCGAAGCGCAGGATCGCCTGGTTGAGCGTCACCGGCGCCACCAGCGCGACCCCTTCGACCGCGCCCAGCGCTTCACCCATATGCGCGGCGATGGCGCAGCATTGCTCAAGCATCTGCGCGATCCCGGTCCGGCCGAACTGCCGGATCATCGCCCAGGCGGCAAAGCCCCGTGCCCGGCGGGACAGCTCTATCACATAGTCGGACGGGTCGCGTTCGCCTTCGCTGGCAGGCGGCAGATAGCTCGCCGAAATCGCCATCGCCCGCCGGTGCGCCTCCCTGTTTCGCACGATCGCAAAACCGCTGTCATAGGGCGTCTGCAACCATTTATGCCCGTCGGTCGCCCAGCTGTCGGCCTGTTCGATCCCCGCCGTCTGATGCCGCAAGGCCGGCGATGCCTGCGCCCACAGCCCGAACGCGCCATCGACATGCAGCCAGCCGTCCGCCGCTTGTACGATCGGCGCGATAGCCTCGAACGGATCGCTCGCCCCCGTATTGATCTGCCCCGACTGGCCGATGACGATCGGCGGCACGTCCAGCCCGGCGATGGCGCGTTCCAGCGCCGCCGGGATCATCCGGCCCTGCTCATCCGCTTCGATCGTGACGACCCGCCGCGCGCCGAAGCCGACCACCTTGAGCGCCGTGAACACCGTCGCATGGGCATCCGCGCCGATCAGCACGGGCAGAGGCGGCGCGCCGGTCAGCCCGTCCGCTTCCACGTCCCAGCCGCGCCGGCGCAGCATCTCGCTGCGCGCTGCGGCGAGGCAGACGAGATTGGCAACCGTTGCCCCGGTTACAAAGCCGATGGATGCCTCGCGCGGCAGGTCGAGCAATTCCAGTAGCCACCGCGCCGCGACCGCCTCCACGGCCGAAGCGGCGGGCGCGGCCGACACATTGGCGGCGTTCTGTCCCCAGGCAGCGGTCAGCCAGTCGGCCGCGACACCGGTCGGGTGCGAATTGCCGATCACCCAGCCGAAGAAGCGCGGCGCGGTCGATGCGCGAATGCCAGGTTCGGCCAGCGTGGCGAGCGTTTCGATGATGTCGTCCGCATCCCCGCCGGCTTCAGGCACCGGCCCGTCGAACGCCGCGTGGATCGCACCATAATCGGCCGACGGGGTCCGGTCGGCGGCGGCGACGGCGCGGCGATAGGCAATGGCATGGTGCGCGGCGCGGTCGAGGGCGGAGAAGGGATCGGCGGGCAAGGTGATACTCCAACGACGCAGCCATGGTACTTCTGCGAAAGCAGCAGCACTTCTATTATTCAGATGCAGGACCCCAAACAGAGCCGTCCTGCCCGAAGTGGATCGTCAATGCCCCGCCGCTGCGCCGGATGGCGCTCAGCCTTCCACCACGCTCACATCCATGCGGAACCGTCGTGTGTCGCCGGGCAGCAGGCACATGATCCCCTGCTTGTCCCACACATCGCCTTCGAACCCGACCAGGTCGGCCATGCCGGCCCATGGTTCGACGCACAGATAATGGGCGCCCGGCTTCTGCCACAGGCCGAGCCAGGGCGTGTCCGGGAAATCGATCTTGAGGCGCGTGCGCCCGGGCACGCCCCAGAACAGGCTGCGGCTGGCCAGATCGTCCCAGATCAGCGCGTCCCCCGCGAATATGGCGTGGGTAGGGACCAGCGTATCGCCCTCGACAGGCGATGGCGCGGTCTCGATCGCGATCAGGCCCGGCTCGTCGCCGACCTTGCGGACGGGCGCGGGCTCCGGGCTCTCGAAGACGATGCGATGGTCTTCCGCCGCGCCGCCATAAGGCAACGGCCAGGCGAAGGCGGGGTGATAGCCGAAGGAAAAAGGCATCGTTGCCTCGCCCCGGTTGGTCACCGTGGCGGTCATCATCAGCGTCGCGCCGGCCAGCGCGAACCGCATGTCGAGCCGGAAGTCGAAAGGATAGGCTATGCGCGTCTGCCGGTCCGCCTCCAGCCGGAACGTCGCCGCCTCCGCCGTCTGTTCGATCAGCGCAAAGGCCGTGTGCCGGGCGAAGCCGTGCTGCGGCATCGCGAATTCGCGGCCCTCATAGCGATAGACGTCCCCTCGCGACCGGCCCACGAAGGGAAAGAGCAGGGGCGCATGGCCGGTCCACCAGCGCGGATCGGCATCGGTCATCAGCTGGCGGCCGTCCGCGTCGGCGAGCGACCAGAGTTCGGCGCCGAGCGGGCTAATTGAAGCAGAGAGGGTGCAAGAGGTGATTTCGATGCTGTCTTCCAACCTACCTCGCCTCGGATTTGATACGATCTCAATCGCTGATGCGGCGAAGAAATCCCCGTTTTGTCATATCTGTCAGCTCGATCCGACAATATGCCTCGTCAACAGCAGCCCCATTCGGCCGTTTATATTCCGCCGCCTGTAACGCTCGAAGGAGCTCCGCTCTGTTTGCGCTCTCGAGCTTCTTGATAACTTCCCACATTTTGATCCGTTGCGGATAGCCGTCGGAATCGGTTGGCTTACAGTCTGTGACTTCATACCGCGTCGCTGGCGTGGAAGGTCGCTGCCGCATTAAATTTTCTCCTAAGCTCTCAACGTCCCGCCCAGCTTTTCCGCCGCCTTCACCACCGCCGCGCTGATCGCGTCCAGATCCTCCTGCGCGAAGCTCTTGTCGCCCGGCTGCAGCGTGATCTCGATGGCGAGCGACTTGTGGCCGTCATCCACGCCCTGGCCGACGAAAACATCGAACAGGCGCGCGTCCACGATGCTCTTCTTGTCGGCGCCCTTTATCGCGCGCACCAGCGCATCCGCCTCGACATTCTCGGGGACGACGAAGGCGAAGTCGCGCCTCACCGCCTGTAGCGCGGGCGGCGCATAGGGCGCGCGCATGAAGCCGGTCTTACGCTTCACCGGTACCGCATCGAGGAAAATCTCTCCCGCGACCACTGCGCCCGCAAGCCCGAACTGCTTTGCCAGTGCCGGGTGCAGCACGCCATATTCGGCGAGCACGGCCTTCGGCCCCAGCTGCAGCGTGCCCGACTGGCCGGGATGATAGGCGCCCGATGCCTCGCCGAAGCTCTGCAGATTGGCGACCGGCGCGCCCGCAGCCGCCAGCAGCGCCAGCACTTCGGCCTTGGCGTCGAAGGCGGTGAAGGGCGATGCCTTGCCTGCCTGCCAGCCGCGCGGAGCCTTCTCGCCCGCCAGCACGAAGCCGATCGTCGCGCGCTCGCCCTGGTCGAAATAGCGCCGCCCCACCTCGAACAGCCGGACCGATGCAGCGCCCCGATCCATGTTGCGCCGGGTGGCGGAAAGCAGGCCGGGGAGCAGCGAGGGCCGCATGACCTTCATCTCTTCGGAGATCGGATTGGCCAGCGTCCAGGCGCCGCCGCCCACGGATGCGGCCTCTCTCTCCGAAATGAACGACCAGTTGATCGCCTCGGCCAGCCCCCGCGCGGCGGCGGTGCGGCGCACGCGGCGCTCGACCAATTGTTCGGGCGTGGCGGTCGGCCGGGCGACGCCGGGCGCGCGCGGCAGGGGCGTGGAAGGCACCTGGTCCAGCCCGACGATGCGCACCACTTCCTCGACAATGTCGGCCCAGCCGTCCACGTCGCGGCGCCAGCTGGGTACGCTGACCGTCCAGCCACCGGCGGCCACCGTAACCGGCGCGCCATCCTGATATTCGATTAGCGGCGGGGTGGTTGCGACGCCGAAGCCCAGGCTTTCGAGGATACGGCGCTGTTCGTGGGCGGGCACGTCCACGCCCGCCAGCGCCAGGCAGCGGGCGGGATCATAGGCCACGGTCCTGGTCGCCAGCGGCGGCGCGCCAGCGCGGGTCGCCTCGCTCGCCGTGCCGCCGCACAGGCTCGTCACCAGATAGGTCGCGATCGAAAGCCCGTCGTCGAGGAAGGCCGGATCGACCCCGCGCTCGAACCGCCCGCGCGCGTCCGAAGTCAGGCCCAGTTTCTGGCCGGTGACGGCGATCCGCTCCGGCGTGAAATAGGCGCATTCGATGAGGACGTCGGTCGTGCCGTCCTGAGCGCCGCTATGCTCGCCGCCCATGATGCCGCCGATATCGTGCACGGCCTCCTCGTCGGCGATGACGGTCATGGTCTCGTCGACCGTATAGGTCTTGCCGTTGAGCGCCAGCACCTGCTCGCCCGGCCTGCCCAGCCTCGCGACCAGCCCGCCTTTCAGGGTCGTCATGTCGTAGACATGCAGCGGCCGGCCGAGGTCGATCATGATATAGTTGGTGATGTCGACCAGGGTGCTGATCGGCTTCTGCCCGATGGCTTTGAGCCGCTTCGCCATCCAGTCGGGCGACTGGCCGTTGGTCACGCCCTTGACCGTGCGCGCGTAGAAGGCGGGGCAGCCTTCGGGATCGTCGGTGCGCACGTCCGGCCCCGGCCCCACGCCCTGCACCTGTGGTACGGTGATCGCGTTGAGCGTACCCAGCCCCTTGGCCGCCAGGTCGCGGGCGATGCCGCGCACGCCCATGCAATCCTGCCGGTTGGGCGTGACGGAAACGTCGATGACCGGGTCGTTCAGGCCTGCCCAGTCGGCATAGACCCGGCCGACCGGCGCATCCTGCGCCAGTTCGATGATGCCGTCATGATCCTCGCCCAGCTCCAGCTCGCGATTGGAGCACATCATTCCGTTGGATTCGACGCCGCGAATGGCCGCGACTTTCAGCACCATGCCGTTGGCGGGCACGACCGCGCCGGGCGATCCGAACACGCCGACCAGCCCCGCGCGCGCGTTGGGCGCGCCGCACACGACCTGGAGCGGGCCGTCTCCGGCGTCCACACTCAGCACTTGCAGCTTGTCCGCCTGGGGATGCGGGGCGGCGCTCAGCACTTTGGCGATCCTGAACGCGCCCAGCTTCTCCGCCGGATTCTCGACACCCTCGACCTCCAGGCCGATATCGGTGAGCACCTTGAGGATGGTCGGCAGGTCGGCATCCGTCGCCAGATGCGTCTTGAGCCAGCTCAATGTGAACTTCATGCGCCCACTCCCCCGGACAGCGTGGGCACGTCGAGCGCCGAGAAGCCGTAATGTTTGAGCCAGCGCAGGTCGCCGTCGAAGAAGGCGCGCAGGTCGTTCATGCCATATTTGAGCATGGCGAGTCGGTCGACTCCGGTGCCGAAAGCGAATCCCTGCCACTCGTCGGGGTCGAGACCGCAAGCCTCGATCACCTTGCGATGGACCATGCCGCTGCCCAGCACTTCCAGCCAGCCGCCGCCGGGCGCATCACCGTCGCCGCCGATGACGCGCTGGCCGTTCGTCAGCGTATAGCCGACATCGACCTCCACCGAAGGTTCGGTGAAGGGGAAATAGCTCGGGCGCAGGCGCAGGACGATGTCGTCGCGCTCGAAAAACGCCTTGAGGAAGGTCTCCAGCGTCCATTTGAGGTGGCCGAGCGTGATCCCCTTGTCGATCACCAGCCCTTCGATCTGGTGGAACATCGGCGTGTGCGTCGCGTCGCTGTCGCTGCGATAGACCCGGCCCGGCGCGATTATGCGGATCGGCGGCTTGTCCTTCATCATCGTGCGGATCTGCACGGGCGAGGTGTGCGTGCGTAGCACCATCGGCTGCTCGTGCGCGCCTGCCAGATAGAAGGTGTCGTGCATCGCTCGCGCCGGATGGGTTTCGGGAATATTGAGCGCGGTGAAATTATGCCAGTCGTCCTCGATCTCCGGGCCCGTGGCGACCGAAAAGCCCAGGTCCGCGAAAATCTCCGTCAGCTCGTCCAGCACCTGGCTCACCGGATGGACGCTGCCCTGCGGACCGATCTCCGCCGGCAGTGTCATGTCGATCCGCTCCGCCGCCAGCCGCGCGTCGAGCGCCGCCTGCTCCAGCGCCGCCTTCCTTTCCGCAAGCGCCGCCGTCACGCTCTCGCGCAGGTCCTGGATCGGCGGGCCCTGCTCCAGCCGCTCTTCGGGACTCATCGGCCCCAGCGTCTTGAGCAGCCCGGTCACGACGCCGCTCTTGCCCATCGCGCCCACGCGCAGCGCCTCCAGCGCGTCGGACGTGGCGGCGGCGGCGATGTCGGCCAGCAGGCCGGCCTTGAGAGCGGCAATGTCGGTCATGAACATACTCGTACAGCATCCGTCGTCGGGAGCGGAGCGAAGCAATCCATGTGGCGCGCCGGTGGATCGCCACGCTTCGCTCGCGATGACGACATGAAAGGAAGTCCCGGTCCCTAGTCGCTGGTCGATGCACGGACAAGCCCGCACTGGCTACCGCCGCTCGACCGCTGTTGCCTGATAATATTGATCGGCATCAACAAAGCTCGGCGGGTGACGGATTTACATTGACACGGCCCGCCCCTGCGCCATCACCGTCGTCGCGAAAATACTGAAATTCCGGATATTTGCTCGCGCAAGGGGGACCTTCCATGCTTTTTTTCATCCTGGCGGCCGGCGCCGCTGCCGCCACGCCTGCCGATCGCTGGTCGGACTGCCTCGTCAACAAGGTCCAGGCGCTGGTGCCCGGCCCCGGGACGCCCGATGCCATCGCCGACCAGGCGATGCGCTTCTGCTCGCCCGGCGAACTGGCCGTGCGCCGCTCGATCGAACAGGATGCGGGCGGCGCCAGCGCCCAGGAGGTCTCGCGCGAGCTCGACAAAATGAGCCGCGAAACCCGCGAGGAAATGCGCAAGCTCGCCATAGAGCTGCGCGCCGCCAGTGCCTCGTCGCGCCCGCAGCAGCGCGCCGCCTCTCCGGCGAAAAAGCCATCCTTCGGTGACGAACTTCTGTCCGCCATGCTCGCGCCGTCGGCCACCGACGAGCGGGCAGCCGCTCGCGCAAAGGCCGCCAGGGCCCAGCAGGCGCCGGCCGGTCCGCTGAATCTCAAGCTCAAGGTGTTCAATTCGGGCACCGTGCCGGTGGCATCGATGAACACGATCGCGCCGTCGGGCAGCGTCGGGCCGAACTGGCTGAAGGAGGCGCCCATCGCTGTGTCGGCCTTCCGCACCTTCACCTTCACCAACGCGGCCTGCACCCGCACCCTGCGCATCACCTTCAGCACTGGCGCCAGCCTCAGCCGCCCGCTGAATTTCTGCGGCAAGACGACGCTCTACATCAGCAATCGGGACATGTGGGTGGAATAGGCGGCCGCGCGCGGCCCGCGCATCGGGGCGGGCTATTTGCGCAGCAGGAACACCGCATGTTCGGCGAACAGATTGGCGTTTGCATGGGTGGTTTCCCTGTCGCCCTTCAGGAACCACTGGCCGTCGATCGTCCAGCCGCGCGCCTTCACGAGCGCGCGGAAATCGTCGACGGTCACATGATGGATGTTGAGCGTGTCGTACCATGTATCGGGCAACAGCCGGGTCACCGGCATCCGCCCGCCCCACAGCAGCGACAACCGCCCGCGCCAGTGCGCGAAATTGGGGAAGGACACGAAGGCCTGGGTGCCGATCCGCAGCAATTCGTCCACCACGCGGTCGGGCCGGCGCGTGGTCTGGAGTGTCTGGCTAAGGATCGCATAGTCAAAGCTCAGATCGGGATAATAGCCAAGGTCGGTGTCCGCGTCACCCTGCACGACCGACAGGCCCCGGCCGACGGCGGCGGCGACGTTGGACCCGTCGATCTCCAGCCCGCGTGCGTCCACCTGCTTGGCGTCGCGCAGCGCGGCCATCAGCGCGCCGTCGCCGCAGCCCACGTCCAGCACGCGCGATCCGTGCGCGACCGTACGCGCGATCAGCGCCAGGTCGGGGCGCAAGGCCGTGTTCATCACGCCACCGGCCTTGCCGACGCATCGGCGTCGAAGCGCTGCATGAAGATGCCGCTGATCCGTTCCCAGCCATGGCGCTCGTAGAGCGTGTGCGCGTCGCGGGTGTTGAGCGTCCAGCGCCGCAAATCCTGCAGGTCCGGATGCGCATGGAAATGACGGACCATGGCGGAGGCAAGGCCATGGCCCTGATGCTCCTCCAGTACATAGACGTCGGCGAGATGGGCGAAAGTCGCGCGGTCGGTGACGACGCGGGCGAAGCCGACCTGCCCCTCGCCCTGATAGGCGCCGACGCACAGCGAGTGAGAGATCGCCTTTTCCACCCGCGCCAGCGTTATGCCCGGCGACCAGTAGCTGCGGGTCAGATAGGCATGGATCGCCGCCGGTTGCAGCCGCGCCGGATCGGCCGATAGGATATAGCCGCCATTTTCATGTTCAGGCGCGATCATGCCCGCCCACCACGCAGGAAGCCATCGACCACCCGATTGAGCTCGGGGCTTTCCAGCAGGAAGGCGTCATGGCCGAACGGGCTGGACAGCTCGACGAAGCTCGCCTGCGCGCCGCTGGCGTTCAGCGCATGGACGATGATGCGCGATTCGGCGGTCGGATAGAGCCAGTCGGTATCGAAGCTGACGAGGCAGAAGCGCGCCCTGGACGCCGTAAAGGCGCGGGCCAGGCTGCCGCCATGATCCTCGGCAATGTCATAATAGTCCATCGCGCGCGTGATATAGAGATAGGAGTTGGCGTCGAATCGTTCGACGAAGCTCAATCCCTGGTGGCGCAGATAGCTTTCCACCTGGAAGTCGGCGTCGAAGCCAAAGGTCTTGACGTCACGCGCCTGCAGCCTGCGCCCGAACTTCTCGGTCAGCCCGGCTTCGGACAGATAGGTGATGTGCGCAGCCATGCGCGCCACGGCCAGCCCCGCGCTCGGCACCTGCCCGTCGGCATAATAATCGCCCCCGCGCCAGTTGGGGTCCGCCATGATCGCCTGGCGTCCGACCTCGTGGAAGGCGATGTTCTGCGCGCTGTGCCGCGCGGTGGATGCGATGACCAGGCAGGCCTCGACCCGCTCGGGGAAGAGCGTCGGCCAGGTCAGCGCCTGCATCCCGCCCATGGACCCGCCGATGACGGCCGCGATCCGGTCCACGCCCAGATGGTCGAGCAACAGCGCCTGCGCGCGAACCATGTCGGCAATGGTCAGCACCGGGAAGCGCATCGCATGGGGCGTCCCGGTCGCCGGATCGATACTGGCCGGCCCGGACGATCCCATGCAGCTGCCGATGACATTGGCGCAGACGATGAAGTGGCGGCCGGGATCGACCGGTTTGCCCGGCCCGACCATCCGCCACCACCAGCCGGGTTTTCCGGTCAGCGGATGATCAGACGCGACATATTGGTCGCCGGTCAGCGCGTGGCAGATCAGGATGACGTTGCTGCGTGTCGCGTTCAGCGCACCATAGGTTTCGTAGGCGATGTCGACGGGCGCAAGCACGGCCCCGCCGTCCAGCCGCAGCGGGCCGGTCAGGCGCACCTGGCGGCGCAGGCCGAAACGGCCGTCATCGGTCTGGGCTATGCTCGCCATGGTGGAGCGGGCTAGGACCCGCGCCCGGCGCTGTCAATCGGGCCGGTCGCGCACGGAAGGCCCTTCCAATATAGGATTTCATCTGCTCCATCACGCGTCATGCAGCAGCGACCCACCACCCCCGTTCGGGCTGAGCCTGTCGTTGACACGCCCCTCCCACCATCGGCGAGCGCCCGATCGGTGGCGCGGCGCCGCGACCCGGCTGTCGCAGCATTGTGACTCATGTGGCGCGTCACTGTCGCTTCGGCGCCGCCTGGGCGGCGCAATTGGCCAAAAAAGGCCGACAACGGTGTGAACTTCCCTACAGCTGCGCCCTTCGGCCCATGGAATCGTTGCCGGCGCTCGAGATCGTCGCTCTTTGCTCTGTCGGCCATGATCGGGCCGATATCGACCATGCCCGCGCCACGGGTGTCCGCGTCGAGGTCCTGCGATCCTCCCCGGCCGTGGCGAACGCAGGCCGGACGGAGGGTAGGCCTCCGTTCCCGGCGTCGCCCATGGCGGCCCGCCGTCCACCTCCCCTTGCAGGGGAGGATTGGAAGCGGCTAAAGGCCGCGCCATGACCACACCGCAACCCAAGGACTGGATCCTCGGCATTTCGCCCTATGTGCCGGGCAAGGCCGCGACCGATGACGGACGGTCGCTGATCAAGCTGTCCGCCAACGAGAATCCGCTGGGCACCGGGGACAAGGCGCGCGCGGCGCTGGTCGCGGCAACGGCCGACCTCGCCACCTATCCCGATCCGGGTGCGACGAAGCTGCGCGCGGCGATCGCGGACAAATATGGGCTGGATGCCGATCGCGTCATCTACGGCACCGGCTCCGACGAGCTGCTCCACATCGCCGCCTCCGCCTATGCCGGGCCAGGCGATGAAGTGCTGTATGTCCGCTACGGCTTTTCGGTCTACGACATCGCCGCGCGGCGGGTCGGCGCGACGCCGGTCGTGGCGCCCGACGCCGATTATGCGACCGACGTGGATGCGCTGCTCGCCTGCGTGACCGACAAGACGAAAGTCGTCTTCCTCGCCAATCCCAATAATCCGACCGGCACGATGACGTCCGCCGCAGAGATTGCCCGCCTGCACGCCGGCCTGCGCCCCGACATATTGTTCGTGTTGGACCAGGCCTATGCCGAATATCTGGACGCGGACGAGGATGATGGCGGGCTGGAACTGGCGAAGCACGCGCCCAACGTCCTCGTGACGCGGACTTTCTCCAAGATTTACGGCCTTGCCGCCGAGCGGATCGGCTGGGGCTATGCCAGCGCCGAGGTGATCGACGTGCTGCACCGCATCCGCGCGCCGTTCAACGTGACGAGCGCGGGCCAGGCGGCGGCGGTCGCGGCGGTCGGCGACGACGAATGGGTCGCGTTCAGCCGAACCCACAATGCCCGCTGGCGCGACTGGCTGGCCGGCGAGATCGGCGCTCTGTCGAACCACGGCCTGCGCGTCGTGCCCAGCAAGGCCAATTTCCTGCTTGTCCTGTTCGATGGCAAGCTGAGCGCGGAAGCCGCGATGAAGGGCCTGTGGGACGAAGGCTATGCGACCCGCTGGCTGCCCGGCCAGGGCCTGCCCAATGGCCTGCGCATCACCATCGGCACCAAGAAGCAGACGCGCGCGGTCGCGGCCAAGCTTCGCGCCATGGCGGAGGCAGCCTGACACCATGCTGCCCTTCGCCCGCGTCACCATCATCGGCCTCGGCCTCATCGGCTCCTCGCTGGCCCGCGCCATCCGGGAGGCGATGCCCACGGTGCGCGTAACCGGGCATGACGCCGACCCGGCGGTGCGGGAGATCGCCCGGCGGATCGACCTGGCCGACGACATTACCGACACGGCCGGCGCGGCGGTGACCGATGCCGACCTGGTGGTCCTGTGCGTCCCCGTGCGCGCGATGGGCGATGTCGGGGCGGAGATCGCCGCCGATCTGCCGGCCGACTGCATCGTCAGCGACGTGGGGTCGTGCAAGGCGGACGTGCTGGCCCAGCTCAACGCCGCCTTGCCCGGCCGGACGATCATCCCCGCCCACCCGGTGGCAGGCACCGAAAATAGCGGACCGGAAGCGGGCTTCGCCTCCCTGTTCCGCGGGCGCTGGTGCATCGTCACCCCGCCCCCGCAAGCCGACCCGGCCAGAGTCGAGCAGGTCGTGGAGCTGTGGCGCCGCGTCGGCGCGCAGGTCGAGATCATGGACCCGGCGCATCACGACCTGGTGCTGGCCGTGACCAGCCACCTTCCGCACCTCATCGCCTATACCATCGTCGGCACGGCGAGCGACCTGGAGAGCGTCACCCAGTCGGAAGTGATCAAATATTCAGCCGGCGGCTTCCGCGACTTCACCCGCATCGCCGCCAGCGATCCGACCATGTGGCGCGATGTGTTCCTGGCGAACAAGGATGCGGTGCTCGAAATGCTGCAACGCTTTTCGGAGGACCTCTCGACCCTGCAGCGCGCGATCCGCTGGAATGACGGCGATACCTTGTTCAACCTCTTCACCAAGACCCGTGCCATCCGCCGCTCGATCATCGAACAGGGCCAGGACGACGCCAAGCCCGACTTCGGGCGGAGCCACTAGCCCTCAGGAATTGAGTGCGTTTATGGCCGCATGGGCGCGGATTTCGACCTCATGCCGGTCCAGCCCCGCCGGGATCACCTCACCCACCTTGTAGGTGATCGTGCCGGGATGCTTGAGGAACTTGCCGCGCGGCGACACCCGGCCGCTGTCCAGCGCGATCGGCACCACCGGCAGCCGCAGCAGCGCATAGAGGCCGGCAAAACCCGATTGCAGCGGCGGCCGCTGGCCGTGGGGAACGCGGGTCCCTTCGGCGAACAGGCAGATGGCCCGCCCCTCCGCCGTCGCCGCCGCAGCGGCGCTGCGCAGCGCCCGCAATGCCTTCGCCCCGGCGGTCCGTTCGATCGGGATCAGCCCATAACGCTCGGCGATCGTCCCCCAGAGCGGGATGGAGAACAGCTCCCGCTTCGCCGCGATCACCGGATGATGGAACAGGCAGAGCATGTCGATCGTCTCGAACATCGATTCATGCTTGAGCACATAGAGATAGTCCCCGATCGGCAGCACCCCGTCGATCGCGATTTTCTGCCCCAGCAGCCAGCGCGTGCATCCGCGATGAAAGCGGCCCCAGCTGGTGGCGATGGCGCGAACCGTTCCCGGCGCGAACAGTCCAACCATCAGCGCACCGAGCGCGAACAACATGGTGCCCACGTAAAAGACGAGCATGAAGGCAAAGGAGCGCAGCGCGGTGACGACGATCATGGCTGTCCCTCAGATGCCGATCAGCGCGGCAGCCCGCCGCAGCAGATATTTATTATATTCGCGTGCCAGCATGTTGAGGCTGGGACGGCTGGGCACCGCATCGTAGATCAGTTCCTGGTCGCCGGGCAGCGCCTGCCGCAGCTCCAGCGCGGCGCGGCGCATGTGCCAGTCGGTCGTGATCAGCCGCACGCTCTTGTAATCACGCCGCTGCAGCCAGTTCGCGGTCTCGATCGCGTTGGAGCGCGTGTCGATCGCCTCGCGACCCAGGGTCACGCAACAGGCGAGCAGACGCAAGGGCACATGATATTGCGCCGCCAGCTCGACCGGGCGGACCGATCGGTCGACGCCGGAAATCAGCATCCGCTTGGCTGCACCCTGCTCTATCAGCGCTAGGCCACGGTCGATCCGGCCGGCGCCGCCGGTGAGCACGACGATCGCGTCGGTGGGCCGTCCATCCATCGGCTGGGGCAGGAAACTGGCGAACCAGACGAAGCCGAGCAGCCATGCCAGCAGCAAAACCGCGATCAGCCGAACGATCATAACGAGCGTCCCAGCGCGCGCAGGACCGTCCAGCGCGCGGCGACCGTGGCCAGGATCGCGCCGGTGACGGGCAGCGCGACCAGCAGCAGCCAGCCGCGCCAGGGCAGGCTGACCGACCCGAGCAGGTCGGAACCCGTCGACCCCAGCCGCCAGCCGAGGAAGGCAAGGACGATCAGGGCCGCGACGAAGCCAATCGCGCAGCCGAACAGCGCATCCAGCCCGATGCGCCGCTGGAACAGCCGCGCGATCTGCACATCGGTCGCGCCCATGAGGTGGAGCACGTCGATCGTCGCCTTGTGGCTGTCATGGGCGCCACGCGCCGCCAGGACGACCACCGCCCCTGTCGCCAGCGCCATCAGGAGGACGATGCCGATCGCCAGCCAACCGAACGCGACCAGCAGCCCCGCGAGCGGCTGGAGAAAGGCGGCATGGGGATCAAGCCGGACCTTGGCCGACAGGTCGGACAGCAACTGGCGGACGCGGCCGATGCGCGCGTCGGCATCGCCCGGTGCCAGGTCGATGTCGATCAGCGCCGGGATCGGCAGGTCGCCGCTGGTCGCCTCCTCGCCGAGCCAGGGCCGCAGCTGATCGGCCAGCGTCGCCGGATCGACAGCCTTCGCGCGGCGCACGTCGGCCGACCCTTCCAGCGCCGCCAGCACCTTGGCCGCCAGCGCAGTGCGATTTTCCGCATTGGCCTCGACGATCTGCACGCTTGCGCGGCCCGCAAGATCGGCGCTCATCGACCGCACGGCAGCGCCGAGGCCGAGCGCGGCGGCGGCCGACAATATGGTCAGGAACATCATGATAGCGATGATCCAGGGCATCGGACCCGCGACTCGTCCTTCCGGCAGCAATCGCCGTCGTGCCGCCGCCGCATCCTGCCGTTCGGGTGCCGCCGCCATCAGTCGGCATCCCTGGGGCGCGGAGGAGGGGGCGCCGGATAGCGCAGCGCGCCGGTCGGGTCGGCAAGCCGGCCCTTGTCCAGCCGCATCATCTGCGCACCCTTCACCTGCGCGATCAGCGGCAGGTCGTGTGTGGCGACGACGACAGTGGTCCCCAGCCGGTTGAGCGCCTCGAACAGGGTGATGAGGCGCCGCGCCATGTCGGCATCGACATTGCCGGTGGGTTCGTCCGCCACCAATATGTCGGGACGTCCGATCACCGCGCGCGCAATGGCGACGCGCTGCTGCTCTCCGCCCGACAGCGTAGCGGGCCGTGCGTCTCCACGGTCGCCCAGGCCCACCCATTGCAGCATCTCGCTGACCGGCGCGTCGACCGCACTTTCCTCCATGCCCGCGACGCGCAGCGGCAGCGCGATATTGTCATAGGCGGACAGATGCGGAACCAGCCGGAAGTCCTGGAACACGACGCCGATGCGGCGCCGAAAGCCGGGCAGGCGCTTGCGGGGAAGCGTCACGACATCCTCGCCGAACAGGCGGATGACGCCGCGGCTCGGGCGCTGGGCGAGGTAAAGCAGCTTCAGCAGCGACGTCTTGCCCGCGCCCGATGCGCCGGTCAGGAAGTAGAAACCGCCGCCATGCAGCGAGAAGCTGACGTCCGAAAGCGTTTCGCTGTCCAGACCATAGCGCAGGCCGACATTTTCGAACTGGACGATGGTCGACATGCCCGAACGCTGCGCCGCCTTTTTGCTGCTTCCCCGAAGCCGCAGCCATGGCACAGCGGGCAGGGAGCCGTAAAGCCCGACGCCCTTTTCGTGCCCGTCGATCGACCTTGGGCGTAGCGGCGCGGTTGACCGCTTGCCCTTGAGTCCCTGCCATGCCTATGAAGCGAAATGATCCTCGTCTGTCCGAACTGCGCCACGCGTTACATCGTGCCCGACAGCGCGGTCGGATCATCGGGGCGGCAGGTGCGCTGCGCCGCCTGCAAGCATAGCTGGTTCCAGGACGCACCCGCGCTGGCGCCGCGCGAGCCGGTCGCGGCTCCAGCCGCTCCCGCGCCAGTGCCGTCTCCGCCACCGGCTCCTGTGGTGGAATCCGTGGCAGCGGTTGAGAAAAGCAGCGTCGAGGCGCCCGTCATCGAAGAGGCAGCGCCGGCAGCGCCGGCAGTGCAGACCCCGCCCGCGCCGGACAATCGCTTCGACGACATATATGCCGGGGTCGATCGCGGCGATCGCGTGGGCGAAGTCGTCGCGGACGACACGCCGCCCCGCCGCCCCCGCCGCAATCGGCTGAAAATCCTGACTTATGCGGCCGCCGCTTTCTGCGTCGCGATCGCGGGGACCGGCGCTGCACTGCATTTCCTGGGTCCGCCCGACTGGGCGGTCAATCTCGGGCTGTTCGCCGAAGAGAGCGACCCCGACCTGCTCTTTTACCTCTCCAAGCCCGCCGAACGACGCAAGCTGCCAAATGGCGAGGAATATTTCGCCTTCGGTGCAAGGATCGTCAACGGCGGCAGGCAGGTGATGCCGGTGCCTCCGGTCCTCGTCGAACTGCGTGACCGGCAAAACCGGAAGGTGTTCAGCTGGACCACCAAGGCCGACAAGAGCCGCCTGAAACCCGGCGAGGAAGCCTCGATCAACGAGAGCCGGCTGGATATTCCCAAGAATGCCGAGAATCTGTCGCTGACTTTCGTCGAATAATCGGCACCGCGTCTGCGAGGACTAAGGATAGCTCACCGTCTTGGGACGCCCTTGCGGGATTGGGATGAACTCCCGGTCATCGCCGGGTATCAGCGGGAAGCGCATGGCTTCCCAGTCCTCGCGCGCCTGCATCAGCCGCTCCTGTGTCGATGATACGAAATTCCACCAGACATGGCGCGGCGTGGTGAAGGCCTCGCCGCCGCAGAGCATGACGCGGCCGCCATTGTCGCTGGATAGCGTTGCGGCAACGCCGGGGCGCAGCACATAAAGCGCCTGCGGCGCAAGCGGCAGACCATCGAGAATAGCATCGCCGGTCGCGACATAGAGCGCGCGCTCATCCGCCGCGGGATCGATCGGGATCGTCCCGCCGGGCGCCAGCGCGATGTCGGCATAGATGGTCTGGGCGTAAGTGGTGACCGGCGCGGTCTCGCCCCACAGGGACCCCATGATGATGCGGGCGCGCGCGCCGTCATAATCGATCACCGGCAGGCGACCGGCGGAGACGTGCTCGAACGCCGGGTCCATCTCCTCGCGGGCGTCGGGCAGGGCGAGCCAGGTCTGGATCGCCGAAAGCTTGCTTTCCTTCGCGCGCGCATCGTCAGGCGATCGCTCCGAATGGACGATGCCCTTGCCCGCCGTCATCAGGTTGACCGCCCCCGGCTCGATCAGCTGCGTACTGCCCAGCGAGTCCCGGTGCAGAAAGGCGCCTTCATACAGGAAGGTCACCGTGGCGAGGTTGATATGGGGGTGCGGACGCACGTCGATCCCCTGCCCCGCGCCGATCGTGGCCGGCCCTGCTTGGTCGAAGAAGATGAACGGGCCGACCATTGTCCGCCCTTTCGCCGGCAGCGCGCGATGGACGCGAAAGTCGCCGAGATCGTGGGTGGTCGGGGCGATGGTGTGGATGACGAGATCGTCTAAGGTCATGGCGCGTCCAGTTCGGGATAGTGGCGGAACACGTCCTCCTCATTGAAGCCGAGGCGTCGGTCGCTGGTCAGATAATCGTGCAATTCAGGCAGCCGAGCAACCCGGTCGTGCAGGGCGGCGATAGCCGGGTATTTATCCTCCAGCGTGTCCATGCACAGTGGGAAGGCATAGCGTAGGCCCGCGATCAGCTGGAACAGGGACAGGTCGGCATAGCTCCATCGCTGGCCGGCCAGCCACCCGCTTTGACTGGTCGAAAGCGAGCGATGGAAAAAGGCGAGAAATTTGGGGATGCGTTCTTCGCGGAAGTTCTGCGCGGCGCGCAGCGCTTCCGGTCGCTGCTGTTCGTAATAGAGGTTCGTCCCGACCGGGTGGTGAACGTCATGCGCCTCCGCCACCAGATCCATGATCGTCAGCTGCAGCTGCGACAGCCAGTAGCGCGCTTTCATGCCGCCGGGGCCGCATTCGTGGCGTTCGGACAGATAGAAGAGGATATTGGCGGTCTGCGCGACGGTGCTGCCGTCAATCGCCAGATAAGGGGGCGCGAAGGCAGGGCCGGCGTCGTGATTGCGCAGGTCAGCCGTCATCGCGTCCGCACCCAGTTCCCGCGCGCAGTCGCGATAGGCTATGCCGCACGCCTCCAGGGTCAGGCGCACGAATTCGCCTCGCCCTTGAATGGTCGGCCAGTACCAGAAGTCATAGGACACGTGCTTCTCCTTCCGCTATGGAAGACGTAACGCCGTGCCGATGCAAAAGGGGCCTCACTCGCCCGGCGCGCGGGCCTTGATCGCCAGGGCGTGCACCTTTTCCCGCAGCAAGTCGGCGAGCGCTGCGTTGACCAGTCGCTGGCGGCCGACACGGCTTTCATCGGCGAAGCGGGCCGAGACGATCTCCACGGTGAAATGGCTTTCGCCCGACCCGTCATGCCCGGCATGGCCGCGATGCTTTTCGCTGTCGTCGATGACGGCAAGCCGTTCGGGCGACAGGGCGGCGCGCAGGCGCGCCTCGATTTCGGTGGCGACGGGGCCTTTGAGGTGGGTAGTCATCCGTCCTATATAGCGGGTTCGACCGAAGTTGCATCAGGCCAGACCGCAGGAAGCTCTTGTCCACAGATCCCTTTTCGACCCGCCGCTTCAACCGCTTTCACGGCCGCGTGGAAGGCGAGCGGCCTTGCGCCGTGAAAGGCTGCCCCGAGCCCGGCGAATTCCGCGCGCCTCCGTTGGAAGGGTCGTCCCCCACGAGCGAAGGGCCACGCTGGCGCTGGCTGTGCCTGGAACATGTGCGTCAGTTCAACCAGGGCTATAACTTCTTCACCGGCATGACACCGGACGAGATCGCCGCCGCGCAGCGCCCCTATGCCGGGTGGGAGCGGGAGACCCGCGCCTTTTCCAGCAATGCGCACAGTCCGCCGCCCAAATGGCAGGATTTTTCCGATCCGCTCGACGCGATTGGGGCCAAATTCCGCGAGCGGGTGGCCAAGGCGCGCGCCGATGCGCAGGTACGGCAGGACGGCAAGTTCCTGTCATCGGATGACCGGAAGGCGCTGGGCGTCATGGGCCTGTCCATCGACGCCGACCGCAAGGCGCTGCGTACCCGCTACACCGAATTGCTGCGCCGCTATCACCCCGACCATAATGGCGGCGACCGCAGCCATGAAACGGCCCTGCAAGGCGTGATCGAGGCCTATGCGCTGCTGAGGAAGGCCCCGGCCTTCGCTTGAGGGTCAGAGCAGGAACCAGCCGATGCCAAGGCCCAATTGTGCCGTGGCGATGACGATCAGGATGGTCGAAAACGGTTCCTTGCGCGTCTTGTGCCGGAACATATGGCGAGCCATCAACGCTCCAGGCGATCCGCCCAGAAGCGCCAGCGTGAGCAGGTCGGCTTCCGGAATGCGGCGTGTGCCCGCCACGGCACGCGCCTTGTCCTGCCCAAAACGCAGAATGGTCCAGCCATTAATCAGCAGGAATAATCCAAAAATGATCGCGGAGACCATTCTGGATGGGATGGCGCGATAATCTTGAATTTTGGTTATCGACCTGCCTTGCCGCAAGGGACTCCTGCTGCCATAGGCGCCAGCCCCCTTTCCCCCCGGAGACAGCATCATGCAGGCGCTAGGCCTCGATTTCGGCACGACCAACAGCGTCGTCGCGCTGGCGGGCGCGGACGGATCGCGGCTCGTGGATTTCGCCGGGCCGCAGGGCACGGACCCGATATTCCGGTCGGCGCTGTGCTTCTGGCACGATGCTGGTCTCGCGCATGAAGCAGGGCCCTGGGCGATCGCGGAATATCTGGAATATCCCGAGGACAGCCGCTTCATCCAGTCGTTCAAGTCGGTCGCGGCCAGCCCGATCTTCGACACCGCGAGCGTGTTCGACAAGCGGTTCAGGTTCGAGGAGCTAGGGCAAATGTTCCTGGAGCATATGGTAGCCCATGCCGGCGGCGCGCTGGCAGATCGGCCCGACCATATCGTCGTCGGACGCCCGGTCGAATATGCCGGCGCCCGGCCTGACGCCGCGCTCGCCCGGCGCCGCTACGACGCGATGTTCGGCAGCTTTGGCGCCGACATCCACTATGTCTACGAACCGCTCGGCGCGGCGTTCAGCTATGCAAGCCGCCTGACCGAGCCGGCGACGATCCTGGTCGCCGATTTCGGCGGCGGCACGTCCGACTTCTCCATCGTGCGGGTCGAGGCACCGGGCGCTGCGCGGCGATGCGTACCACTGGGATCGGCCGGTATCGGCCTCGCCGGCGACCGGTTCGACTATCGGATTCTCGATAATCTGGTGCTGCCGATGCTGGGCAAGGGCGGGCTCTACCAGAGCTTCGACAAGGAGCTGGAGATTCCGCGCAGCCATTTCGCCGATTTCGCTGACTGGTCGCGCCTCGCGCTGATGCGCAACCGGCGGACCATGGCGGAGCTGGAGCGGCTGCGGAAGGCGGCGAAGGATCCGGCCGCGATCGGCCGCATGATAACTGTCATCGAAAAGGAGCTGGGCTATCCGCTCTACGATGCGGTAGGGACGCTGAAGCGTAGCCTGTCGATGGCGCAGGAAGCGGTGTTCCGCTTCGAGGGCGGAGGCCTGTCGATCGCGGCGCCGGTGACGCGCGCTCAGTTCGAAGGCTGGATCGCACCCGACCTGGCGCGGATCGAAGCGACGGTGGACGCCGCGCTGGCCAGGGCCGGCATCGGCAGCGACGCGATCGACCGGGTTTTCCTGACCGGCGGCACATCGCTGATCCCCGCCATTCGCGCCATTTTCGCCCGGCGGTTCGGCGAAATACGGCTGGCGACCGGCGGCGAACTGACCTCGATCGCGCATGGGCTGGCGCTGATCGGGCAGGAGTCCAATCTGGCCGAATGGGCCGCTTGATCGCTTCGTGCGTTGGCCCCATTCACTCGACAGTCCCAGACCCGGGCGTTAGGGCTGATCCGACTCCCCATATAATGCACGAGACCTGCATGACCGAGATTTCCAATGTCCAG
This sequence comes from Sphingobium sp., assembly GCA_040508785.1. GTDB lineage: Bacteria > Pseudomonadota > Alphaproteobacteria > Sphingomonadales > Sphingomonadaceae > Sphingobium. Next base: position 2,221 of record JBEVME010000010.1, on the reverse strand, counting down.
CCCGATACGCGCGCCGACACGCTGCTCGACTCGCCCGATCGCGAGGTCGACGCGCGCGAGGTGTTCGGCGTGGACGTCGACCTGAAGATCCCGGCCTTTTCCGAAGCCGACGAGCGCGTGCCCGATCTCGACCCCGCCTATGTGTTCGATCCCGACACCACGCTGGCGATCCTGGCGGGCTTTGCGTTCAACCGGCGCGTCATGGTGCAGGGGTTTCACGGCACCGGCAAGTCCAGCCATATCGAGCAGGTGGCCGCGCGCCTCAACTGGCCGTGCATCCGCATCAACCTCGACGCGCATATCAGTCGCATCGACCTTGTGGGCCGCGACGCCATCGTGCTCAAGGAAGGCCAGCAGGTCACCGAGTTTCGCGAAGGGCTGCTGCCCTGGGCGCTGCAGCGGCCGGTGGCTCTGGTGTTCGACGAATATGATGCGGGTCGCCCCGACGTCATGTTCGTGATCCAGCGCGTGCTGGAGACAGACGGCAAGATGACTCTGCTGGACCAGAATCGCGTCATCCGCCCGAACCCCTGGTTCCGTCTTTTCGCGACCGCCAACACGGTGGGCCTGGGCGATACGACCGGCCTCTATCACGGCACGCAGCAGATCAACCAGGGCCAGATGGACCGCTGGAATCTGGTCGTGGCGCTCAATTACCTGCCCGCCGCGACCGAAGCGCAGGTGGTGCTGGCCAAGTCGGGCGAATATGATCATGCCGGCGGCCGCAAGGAAGTGGAGGACATGATCAAGGTGGCGGAACTCACCCGTCAGGGCTTCGTCAACGGCGATATCTCGACCGTGATGAGCCCGCGCACCGTGATCAGCTGGGCGCAGAATGCCCTCATCTTCAAGAATGTCGGCTTCGCGTTCCGGTTGAGCTTCCTCAACAAGTGCGACGAGGCGGAGCGGCCGCTGGTCGCCGAATATTATCAGCGCGTGTTCGGCAAGGACCTGCCCGAAAGCATCGTCGGAAAGGCGAACTAGTACCGTGCTGAGCAAATGGCGCGAGCCCGCGTGGCTGTTCGATCGCGCCTGGGCGCACACGATCGGGCGGCTGCCCTGGCGCCGCCCCCACGCACCCGGCATCACCTTGCTGGACGACAAGAGCCGGATCGTGGTGGCTGACAGGATCGACGCGCATCTGGCGCCGATGCTCGCGCGCGGGGAGCGCCCCAGCTTCATCGATTTCGGCGCGCGCGATGGCGTGCGTTCCGGCTTTGCGCGCCATTGCGACTATCTGGGCGTCGACATATTGCCGCGCGGCGGGGACGTCATCGAGGGCGACGTGTGCCATTGCCCGGAAATCGCGAGCGACAGCCAGGACGTGGTGTTCAGCTTCGACCTGTTCGAACATGTCGATCGTCCCTGGGACGCGGCGGCCGAATGCATCAGGGTGGCGAAGCCCGGCGGGCTGATCGTCTGCCGCACGCTCTTTGCCTATCGCTATCATCCCGAACCCAACGATTATTGGCGCTTCAGCGCGCAGGGCCTGGAGCATCTGTTCCAGCGTGTCGGCGGGGTCGATACGCTGGTGTCTGCCTATGATGCGCGCGAAAGGCGGCGTAACCGGCGCGGCGAGACGCTGGAACAGCGTCCGCCGATCGACTGGCTGGGCGGCTGGCGCGAAAACTGGCAGGTGCTGTGGATAGGCCGCAAGCACGCGATGGTGATGTGAGAAGCGGAGTGGAGATGACGGACAGCATCGATCGGCTCCTGCCGCTGACGGGCGGCTTCAACCTGCGCGACTTCGGCGGCTATGCGACCGCCGACGGGCGCATGGTTCGGCGCGGAATGCTCTTCCGATCGGGCACCATGTCACTGCTGACCGAAGCGGATTGCGCGCATCTGCGCGGACTTGGCATCCGGTCGATCTGCGACTTCCGACGGCCGAGCGAACGGCGGCACGAGCCGACCCGATGGCATGGCGCCGATGTAGACTATTATGCCCGCGACTATAGCGGTTCGAGCGGCGTGCTGGCCGAGATGATCAAGGACGGGACCGCGACGGCGCACGATATGCGCACCGCGATGATCCATCTTTATCGCACCATCCATGTCGATCATGCCGAAGCCTATCATGCGATGTTCGCGCGGCTTGCCGAGGGCAAGGCGCCGATGCTGATCAACTGTTCCGCGGGCAAGGACCGCACCGGCACGGGGGCAGCGCTGATCCTGGCCCTGCTGGGGGTGCCGCGCGACACGATCGTCGAGGATTATCTGC
>JBEVME010000103.1:0-39369 GCA_040508785.1 Sphingobium sp. | reverse complement strand
ACATCTCCCCTGTTCTCTAACGGAACAGGGAGAGACTTGACAGGACGCCGCCGTTACGCAAGCGGAAAAGGTTCAGCAGCCTTGCTTCACCTGCGCGCGGAACTGGTGCAGCAACGGCTCGGTATAGCCGTTTGGCTGCGCCGCTCCCTCGAATATCAGCGCGCGCGCCGCGCGAAAGGCGATGGTGTCGCCGCCGGCCATCGGCAGATATTGCGGGTCGCCCGCATTCTGCGCGTCGACCTTGGCCGCCATCCGCAGCAGTGCCGCGTCGACGTCCGCTGCCGAGCAGACGCCATGTGCCAGCCAGTTGGCGAGCAACTGGGATGATATGCGCAGCGTCGCGCGATCCTCCATCTTGCCGATATCGTCGACGTCAGGGACCTTGGAGCAGCCCACTCCCTGGTCGATCCAGCGCACGACATAGCCCAATATGCCCTGGCAGTTATTGTCCAGTTCGCGCCGAACCTCCGCATCGGTCCAGTTGCGCCCGGTCGCGACCGGCAGGCGCAGCAGGGCATCCAGCGGCGAGATAGCCTCCCGCGCTATCTCCGTCTGCCGGGCGGCGACATCGACCAGATGATAGTGCATCGCGTGCAAGGTCGCAGCGGTCGGGCTCGGCACCCAAGCGGTGCTGGCTCCAGCGCGCGGATGGACGATCTTCTGCTCGATCATGTCAGCCATGCGATCGGGCATTGCCCACATCCCCTTGCCGATCTGCGCCCGGCCGGAAAAGCCGCTGGCGAGGCCGATGCGGACATTGCGGTCCTCATAGGCCTTGAACCAGTCCTGCGCCTGCATCTCGCTCTTGGGGATGATCGGCCCGGCCTGCATCGACGTGTGAATCTCATCCCCGGTGCGGTCGAGGAAGCCGGTGTTGATGAAGACGATACGGTCCTTCACCGCATGGATGCAGGCGGCGAGATTGGCGGAGGTACGCCTTTCCTCGTCCATCAGCCCGACCTTGATCGTGTGGCGATCGAGCCCCAGCAGATCCTCGACCGCGTCGAACAGATCGTCGGTCAGCGCCGCCTCGTCGGGCCCATGCATCTTGGGCTTTACGATATAGATGGAGCCGGCCCTGCTGTTGCGCCGCGCGCCCCGTACATCGTGCAACGCAACCAGGCTGGTGACGATCGCGTCCAATATGCCCTCGGGTGCCTCGGTCCCATCGCTCAGCCGCACCGCCGGGCTGGTCATCAGATGGCCGACATTGCGCACGAACATCAGCGACCGGCCGGGCAGGAGGAGCGCGCCGCCGTCGGGCGCGACATAGGCGCGGTCGGCTTCAAGCGTCCGCGTCATGCGTTGCCCGCCCTTCTCGAAGCTGGCCGACAGTGTCCCCTGCATCAGGCCCAGCCAGTTGCGATAGGCCTCCACCTTGTCCGGCGCATCGACCGCGGCGACCGAATCTTCCAGGTCCGCAATGGTGGTGATGGCGGATTCCAGGATCATGTCGGCCACCCCGGCGGCATCATCGCGGCCGACGACGTGCGTGCGGTCGATCACCAGTTCGATATGCAGGCCGTGGTGACGCAGCAAGATCGCGGCCGGTGTCGCCGGATCGCCGCGATAGCCGGCCAGCAGCGCCGGATCGCGCAGCGCCGGGACAAGCGCCCCGTCGATGACGGCATAGCCCGCCGCATCGGCATGGCTGCCCTCCGCCAGAGGTGCCGCTTTGTCGAGAAATGCCTTGGCCTTCGCTATGACCTGATCGCCGCGCTCCTTGTCATAGCCACCTGGCGCAGCCGCTCCGGCAATCGCGTCGGTGCCATAGAGCGCGTCATACAGGCTGCCCCAGCGCGCGTTGGCGGCGTTGAGCAGGAAGCGCGCGTTCAGCACCGGCACGACCAGCTGCGCACCGGCGGTCGTCGCCACCTCCGCATCGACGCACGGCGGTGCAATGGTGAAGGGCGCGGGCTCGGCCGCCAGATAGCCGATATCGCGTAGAAACTGCCGATATGCAGCTTCATCGACCCGCTGGCCGCGCCGCTCCCCATGCCAGGCGTCAATCGCTCTTTCCAGCTCAGCCCGCACATCCAGCAGCGCGCGGTTGCGCGGGGCGAAGCGCGCGAAGATCGCCGCCATGCCTGCCCAGAAAACGGCAGCCTCCACGCCCGTGCCCGGCAGTGCTTCCTCCTCCAGGAAGCGCGCCAGCTCCTCGGCGACATTCAATCCTTCGCGGTCCACCAGCTTCGACATCTCATTCCCTCGATTATGCGCAAGGCCCGCTACCCCGGCGACCGGCACATGGCCATGCCGCCGGCTGCGCGCGCGTCCGGTCGATGGGTGGATGGCGCGCTGCCTAGCGGATTGCGGGCGTCCTGCAAAGCCCCAAGCCGATCTGCGGGAGACCAACGGCCGGGTTGCGCGTTGGCGAAGATATCCCACCAAAGGAGAAGCCGATGCCGATCAAGGCGCTCGCCCTCAACTGTACGCTGAAGCCCGACAGCAGCGAAGCCTCCTCGACCGACGCGATGATCGCGGTACTGGCCAGGGCGTTCGCCGCGAAGGATGTCGCGATCAGCGAGACCGTCCGCGTCGCGGCGCTGAACATCCTGCCCGGCGTCTCCTCCGACGAGGGCGATGGGGACGCCTGGCCGGCGCTGCGCAAGAAGATACTGGAGCACGACATACTGATCTTGGGCGGCCCGATCTGGATGGGGCAGGTATCCAGCGTCGCCAAGCGGGTGCTGGAGCGGATGGATGCCTTCCTGTCCGAAGCTGACGAACCGGGCCGTATGCCCAGCTATGGCAAGGTCGCGGTCGCCGCGATCGTCGGGAATGAGGATGGCGCCCATTTCTGTTCCGCCCAGCTATTCCAGGCGCTGAACGATGCCGGCTGGACGATCCCGGCAGTGGCGGCCTGCTACTGGGTCGGCGAAGCGATGGGGTCGGTCGATTTCAAGGACCTCGCGAAGACGCCCGACAAGGTGACCGAGACGGCCGGGATGCTGGCGACCAATGCCGCGCATCTTGCGGGCCTGCTCAAGTCCAGCCCCTATCCGGGCTGAGCGATGGCCCGAGCCGCCGGCCATTTCCGCGAAAATATCGTCCTCTATGGCGCGTTGATCGCCAATGTCGGCATTGCCATCGCCAAGTTCGGCGCTGCCGCGATCACCGGCTCGTCGTCCATGCTGACCGAGGGCGTGCACAGCCTGGTCGACAGCGGCAACCAGATGCTGCTGCTCTATGGCCAGGCCCGCGCGAAGACGCCGGCGGATGCCGCGCATCCCTTCGGCTATGGGCGCGAGCTGTATTTCTGGTCCTTCGTCGTCGCCATCCTGATCTTCGCGGTCGGCGCTGGCGTATCGATCTATGAAGGCTGGGCGCATATCGCGGAGCCGGAGCCGCTGCGCGATCCGCTGGTCAACTATGTCGTGCTGGCCATCGCCATGGCGCTGGAGGGGACGAGCTGGGCGATCGCCGTGCGCGAGTTCAATGGCGCGCGCGCCGGGCGCAGCTGGTGGGAATCGATTCGCCGGTCGAAGGATCCGGCTGGCTTCATCGTCCTGTTCGAGGACAGCGCGGCGCTCATCGGCCTGGTCATCGCGGGCGTCGGCGTCTGGGCCAGCCACCATTATGCCGACCCGCGGATCGACGGCGCGGCGTCGATCGCGATCGGCTGCGTGCTGGCCGGTGTCGCCGTGCTGCTGGCGCGCGAGGCCAAGGGCCTGCTGATCGGCGAGGGCGCCGATCCTGCCCTGATCGAGACCGTATGGCGCCTGCTCGACGACCGGCCGGAGATTACCGCCGTCAACCACGTCCGCACCATCCACACCGCTCCCGACGCGGTATTCGTCGCGATCAGCGCCGATTTCGACGATAGCCTGCCCATGGGCCGCGCCGAAAGCCTGATCGAGGAGATGGAACGCGCCATGAAGGTGGCGATCCCGACGCTGACGTCGATCTACATCCGTCCGGAAAAGCATGAGGATGCGGTCATCCAGGATCGCCCGGCACATCGCCCGCGGGTGGGATGAAGCTGACCTGCGCCAGGCGCCAGGCCCGCGCATCGTCGCCGGGCCAATAGTGGCGCGGGTGGCGGCATTCGGCGGGCGAATGGGTTTCGTGCACCTCGGCGCGGATCAGGCGTCCGGTCTCGCGCAGCCGAACGGTAGAGCCGGGGAACTCGCTACGCAGCCGCTCGCACAGCTGCTGCGCATCCTCCGAGAGTTCGGCGCTCGACAGGGCGCGCGGGGCACCGTCGATCAGCTCGGCGGTGGAAGAGCGAAGCGCTTTCCAGCCATCGTTCAGCACATCGAGCGAGATGATCGCCGCCGACAGCGCATCGGCCCACCACCAGCCCATGCCCAGCCCGAGGACGCCGAACAGCCCGGCCGCGCCGGTCAGCCAGTTGGCCTTGTTCATCAGAGCGTCGGTGTGAAGCAGCTTGTCGTTCAGCTTCTCCGCCAGCGGCAATTCCTTGCGGCCAATCAGCATCGGCGGGATCAGCGAATAGATTTGCGCCGCGATCATCAGCCAGCCGAGCCAGATGTCCTGGCCCAGGATCACGATCGACCCGACGGTCGCATGTTCGGCCGACGCCAGCGCCATCAACGCATTGTAGAGCAGCAGCGCGCCCACCGCCGCCAGCGCCACGGCGGCCAGGAAAAATCCGAGCCCGTTCACCCGCTCGAAACCGAAGGGAAAATGTTCCGAGCGCTCGCCCTTGCGCTCCATGCGAGCGGCGATCAGGAACATGATCGGGGGGACGAGGCCCAGCGTATCCTCGACCCAGGCGGTCTTCATCGTCTCGCTCTGGCCCAGCACCAGCCCCATCGCGACGATGATGGTGATGGTCCAGAAGATGTTCCAATATTCAAGGCGGATCGCCTGCTTCAGCGGCTCCTCCAGTTCGGCGGGCAGGCTGTTGTCGGTCATTGCGCGCGCGCCTCCGCCGATACCGCGCGGCTGGCGCGCTCGACCGTCATGATCCAGCGATTTTCACCATTGGCCATCGCGGCCTTCAATTCCAGCGGATCGTCCTTCGGCCCGGTGGACGTCAGCGGCGGGGCGAACGCCACGTCGGTCGCCCACGGACTGGCCTTGCCGAAGCGGCCGATGACGAGATCGGCCTGCCCCTCGCGCAGGCGGCGCAGCGCGTCCTCGCCCGTACCGCCGGACAAGCGCGCGCGCGCGCCGGCGCGGCGCTCGACCTCGCGCAAGAGCGCGCGCGCCGCCCGATCCTGACGGACGGCCGGATCGATGATGACGGCGAAGCTGCCGCCCTCCGTCACCCGCCGCGACGTGCCGTCAGGATCTCGCGGCAAGGCGTCGCAGGCGGCCAGCAACAGGGAGAAGAGGAAGGGCAGCCATTTCATTGCGCTGCTCTAACGGTCGGGCTGGGCGAGCGTTCCGGGTGGAAGGCGGGCGCCCTATACTGGAAGGGCGGTCGTATATTTGGTCTGGCTGAGCGCGAAGTGCGACGACGCGCCGCCGACCGAGGGATGGTCCAGCAGCACCCGCATCAGGAAGCGCTCATAGTCGGCAACATCCGCCGCCACGATACGCAGCAGATAATCCCAGTCTCCCGAGATCGACCAGCATTCGATGATCTCGCGCCGATCGCGCACGAACTCCTCGAACGCGCCGCGCACGTCGCGCGCGTGGCTGCGGACCCGGATGTTCGCCAGCACGTTGACCCCGCAACCTATGAGATCGGCATCGAGCAGCCGGACGGCGCCCTTGAGCACCCCCGCCGCCTCCAGCCGGCGTACCCGGCGCCAGCAGGAGGCGGCGGAGCTTCCCACCCGCTCGGCGAGATCGGCATTGCTGAGCGTCGCGTCGCGCTGCAACTGGTCGAGGATACGGCGATCGATGGCATCGAGTTCGGATTTCATGATCGAACCATATGCGAAACACGCATATCACAAAATGGTAAAATGGCCGGGTGATTGAACGGCATTCGCGCGCTCGACGTGGGATAATATGTTTATGTCCGGCACCACGCTCATCCCGCCCGACGGGGCCAATGCTGACTGGACGATCCCTCAGGCATGGGATCGCTACAGCGCCGCCGACCATGCGATGTGGGACCGGCTGTTCGAGCGGCAGGCGAAGCTGCTGCCGGGCCGGGTGGTCCCCGAATTCATGGCCGGGCTCGACATCTTGCGGCTGGAAAGACCGGGCATCCCGGATTTCGATGCATTGAACGACCGGCTGATGAAGGCGACCGGCTGGCAGGTCGTCGCCGCGCCCGGCCTGGTCCCCGACAATATATTCTTCGACCATCTCGCCAACCGCCGCTTCGTCGCAGGCCGCTTCATCCGCACGCCTGACCAGATCGACTATCTGGAGGAACCGGACGTCTTCCACGACATATTCGGCCATGTGCCCCTGCTCGCGAACCCGGCGTTCGCCGATTATATGCAGGCCTATGGCAAGGGCGGGCTGCGCGCCGACGGGCTGGGCGCGATCGCGCGGCTGGCGCGGCTCTACTGGTATACGGTCGAGTTCGGGCTGATCCGCACCGCCGGGGGTCTGCGCGTCTATGGCGCGGGCATCGTATCGAGCCATGCCGAATCGCTCTTCGCGCTGGAGGACATATCGCCCAACCGGATCGGGTTCGACCTGAAGCGCCTGATGCGCACCCGCTACCGGATCGACGATTTCCAGCAGAGCTATTTCGTCGTCGACAGCTTCGAGCATCTGCTGCGCCAGACGGTCGAGACTGACTTCGCGCCGCTCTATGCCGCGCTCGACGGCGCGCCCGATCTCGACCCCGACACGATATTGCCGACCGACCGCGTGCTGCACCGGGGCACGCAGGCCTATGCGCATGACAAGGAGAAGCCTCATGATTGATAACCCCCTGGGTCTCAACGGCTTCGAATTCGTCGAGTTCACCTCGCCCGATCCGCAGGCGATGGCGGACCAGTTCCTGGCCCTCGGCTTCACCCCCACCCACCGTCACCCGTCCAAGAACATCACCCGCTTCAAGCAGGGCAGCATCAACCTGATGCTGAACCGCGACGATGCCGGCCGCGTCGCCGCCTTTCGCGGCGTTCATGGTCCCTCGGCCAGCGCCATGGCCTTCCGCGTCGCCGACCCGGCAGCCGCGATGCAATGGGCGCTGGCCCATGGCGCGAAGGCCACCGAAGAGGACGACACCGTCATCCAGGGGATCGGCGGCGCCTATCTCTATTTCATCGAGGACGGCGCCGACCTCTATGCCGACTGGGCCGAACTCCCCGGCTGGCGCGAGGCGGAGGCGCACAACAATGTCGGGCTCGACCTGCTCGACCACCTGACCCACAATGTCCGGCGCGGACAGATGCAGGTGTGGAGTGAATTCTATCGCACGCTGTTCAATTTCGAAGAACAGAAGTTCTTTGACATCAAGGGCAAGGCGACCGGCCTTACCAGCCAGGCGATGATCGCACCCGACCGGGCGATCCGCATTCCGCTGAACGAAAGCCAGGACGACAGGAGCCAGATCGAGGAGTTCATCCGCGACTATCATGGCGAGGGCATCCAGCATCTCGCGCTCACCACCGACGACATTTACGCCACGGTCGAGAAACTGCGCGCGCGCGGCGTGCGGCTGCAGGATACGATCGAGACCTATTATGAGCTGGTCGACGCCCGCGTGCCCGGCCATGGCGAGGATCTGGACCGGCTGAAGAAAAACCGCATCCTGATCGACGGCGACGTGGAGAGCGAGGGCATATTGCTGCAGATTTTCACCGAGACCATGTTCGGCCCGATCTTCTTCGAGATCATTCAGCGCAAGGGCAATGAGGGCTTTGGCAACGGCAATTTCCAGGCGCTGTTCGAAAGCATCGAGCTGGACCAGATTCGCAGGGGGGTGGTGAGTGTCGATCCCTGACACTCGCCCCTCTCCCTCGAGGGAGAGGGTTGCGCAGACTTGGCAGCTTGCTGCCTAGTCGTAGCTGGGTGAGGGTGAAGCGCCCTGTCGAGAGGCCGCACACCCTCATCCAACTCCGCCTAGTTCGCTACGCTCACAAGGCTCCATATCCTTCTCCCTCAAGGGAGAAGGGTGAAAGGGGAGAGGACAGATGACCGAATACCAGCCCGGCTTCGGCAACCATTTCCAGACCGAGGCGATGCCCGGCGCCCTCCCCCTCGGCCGCAATTCGCCCCAGCGCCCGGCCTTCGGCCTCTATGCCGAACAGCTGTCCGGCACCGCCTTCACCGCCCCGCGAGCCGAGAACCGCCGCAGCTGGCTCTACCGCCTGCGCCCGAGCGCCGCGCATCCGCCCTATGCCCGCTACGACGGGGCGCCCCGCTTTGCCCCCGGCACCAGCGACGCGCCGCTAGCGCCCAACCGCCTCCGCTGGGACCCCGTCCCCGACCCGACCGAACCGACCGACCTGATCGACGGCATGACGACGATGCTCGCCAACCGCGATCCGGCGACCCTTGAGGGCGTCGCCGTCCACCTCTACGCCGCCAACCGCGACATGGAGGCCCGCGCCTTCGTCGACGCCGATGGCGAGCTGCTGTTCATTCCCCAGGCCGGCCACCTGACGCTGCTGACCGAACTCGGCCGCATTGACATCGCCCCTGGTCAGATCGCCCTGGTTCCGCGCGGGGTGCGCTTCAGGGCGCTGCTGCCGGATAGAATGGCGCGCGGCTATGTCGCGGAGAATCACGGGAGCCTTTTCCGCTTACCCGAACTCGGTCCGATCGGCGCCAACGGCCTTGCAAACGCCCGTGACTTCGAAACGCCGGTCGCCTGGTATGAGGATCGCGACGAGCCGTTCGAGCTGATCCAGAAGCATCTTGGCAGCCTGTGGACGACGACGCTCGACCACAGCCCGCTCGACGTCGTCGCCTGGCACGGCAATCTGGCACCCTGGCGCTATGAACTGGCGCGCTTCAACACGATCGGCAGCATCAGCTTCGACCATCCCGATCCGTCGATCTTCACCCTGCTTACCTCGCCCAGCGACGTGCCTGGCCGCGCCAATGCCGATGTCGTGATCTTCCCGCCGCGCTGGATGGTGGCGGAGGATACGTTCCGGCCGCCCTGGTTCCACCGCAACATCATGTCGGAGGCGATGGGCCTGATCCACGGCGCCTATGATGCGAAGGCCGACGGCTTCGTGCCTGGCGGGCTGTCGCTGCACAATATGATGGCCGGGCACGGGCCTGACGTCGCCAGCTGGCAGGCGGCGAGCCATGCCGCATTGCGGCCGCAGCGGATCGAGGACACGATGGCCTTCATGGTCGAAAGCTGCTGGCCCTACCGCCCGACCCGCTTCGCGCTCGACCAAGCGCAGCCCGACTATGACGCGGCATGGGCCGGATTTCCCAAGGCGGAGCTTCCCCGATGAGCTGGTGGACCACTGACGAAACCCATGATCCCGCCCGAACGAGCTGGGTCGAAAGCGCGAACGGCCATGCCGATTTCCCGATCCAGAACCTGCCGCTGGGCATCTTCTCTCCGGCCGGCGGTGCGCCGCGTTCCGGCGTCGCGATCGGCGACATGATACTGGACCTGCCAGCCTGCGGCGCCCTGCTTCCGCCGGGACCCTATGCGGGCGATGCGCTCAACGCACTGCTCGCCCTGCCCGCGTCCAACCGGATCGCGCTGCGCAAAAGGGTGAGCGCGCTGCTGTCCGATCCCGCACATCGCCATGATATCGAATCCATGCTGCACGATGCTGCAGGCTGTACGCTGCACCTGCCAGCGCGGATCGGCGACTATACGGACTTCTACGCGGGTATTCATCACGCCAACAATATCGGCCGCCAGTTCCGCCCGGACAATCCGCTGCTGCCCAACTATAAATATGTGCCGATCGGCTATCATGGCCGCGCCTCATCGGTACGCCCGTCCGGCGTGCCGCTGCGGCGTCCGAAGGGCCAGCGCAAGCCTCCTGAAGCTGATGTACCGGTCTTCGGCCCAACCACCCGCCTCGATTATGAGCTGGAGCTGGGCGTATGGATCGGCGGCGGCAATGCCCTGGGCGATCCCATCGCGATCGAAAATGCTGCGCAGCATATTGCGGGTTTCTGCCTGTTGAACGACTGGTCGGCGCGCGATTTCCAGGCGTGGGAATATCAACCGCTCGGGCCCTTCCTCGCCAAGAATTTCCACAGCACGGTCTCGCCCTGGGTCATCACGCCCGAGGCGATGGCCCCGTTCCGCATTGCCCAGCCGCCACGACCCGAAGGCGATCCCGCGCCCCTCCCGCATCTGTCCAACGACGCCGATCAGGCCCATGGCGGGCTTGGCCTGACGCTGGAAGTGCTGATCGCGACGGCCGGGATGCACGACGCCGGGCTGGCACCCGCGCGCCTCAGCATCGGCCCGGCCAGCCACATGTACTGGACCGTACAGCAACTGGTCGCGCACCATGCGTCGAACGGCTGCAATCTGGCGCCGGGCGACCTGCTCGGCACCGGCACCATCTCCGCGCCGACCCGCGACGGCTATGGCAGCCTGATGGAGCTGAGCGAAGGCGGCAGGACACCGGTCGCGCTGCCGAACGGCGAAAGCCGGACCTTCCTGGAGAATGGCGACGAGATCATCCTGCGCGCGTGCGCGGAGGCGTCCGGCTTCATCTCGATCGGCTTCGGCGAATGCCGCGCGGTCGTGGAGCCGGCGCGATGAGCGGCCTGCTGCTCCACGGCTACTGGCGCTCCAGTGCCGCCTATCGCGTCCGCATCGCGCTCGGCCTCAAGGGGCTGGCCTTCGAACAGGTCGCGCACAATCTCGCCGACGGCAAACAGCGCGCGCCCGCCTATCTGGCGATCGCTCCGCACGGCCTGGTCCCGGCGCTGGAGCATAACGGCCAGGTCATGATCGAAAGCCCCGCCATCCTCGAATGGATCGACGCGCGCTGGCCCATGCCGGCCCTGCTGCCCCGCGATATCGACGACGCCGCGACCGTGCGGGCGATGGCCGCGCTGATCGGCTGCGACATCCACCCGCTCAACAATCTGCGTGTACTGCGCGCGCTCAGGGACGATTTCGGCGCGCGTCAGTCGCAGGTCGATGCCTGGGTTGCGCGCTGGATCGGCGAGGGGTTCGCGGCGCTGGAGCAGCTGGTCGCGCGCCATGGCGGCACCCATGCGTTCGGTGACGGACCAACTCTGGCCGACTGCTACCTCGTCCCCCAGCTCTACAATGCGGAGCGGTTCGCAGTGGACGTCACACCATATCCGCGCCTGGTCGCGGCTGGAGAGGCGGCGCGCGCGTCGCCGGCATTCGCGGCCGCGCATCCGTCGATGCAACCCGACGCGCCTGCCCTATAGCGCAAGCGTGAGAAAGACGCTGTTCGCATCCTCGGCATAGGTGCCGAACGGCCCGCATGGCGCGAAGCCATGCCGCGCGTAGAAGGCCCGCGCGCGTGCGAAATAGGCCCAGCTCCCGGTTTCCAGGCTGAGCCGCGACAGGCCGTCGGCGCGCGCGTGCGCGATGATATGGCCGATCATCGCCGCGCTGGCGCCCTGGCCGCGCGCGGCCTCATCCGTGAACATCGACTTGATCTCGCCATGATCGGCATCGAGCCGCTTGAGTGCCCCGACCGACAGCAGCCTGCCATCGCGGCGCAGGCTCCAGAAGCGGATATCGGGCGCGTCCAGCGCCGACAGGTCGAGCGCATGGGCGCTGCCCGGCGCCGTTTCGGACCGGGCCCGCGCGACATGCTCGTGCAACATCGCGATCACGTCGGGCCGTTCAAGGCCGCCCGCGACGATGCGGTAATCGGGCGATGCCTCGCACATCGCCCGCCGCCGTCAGTCTACCGCGGCGAGCCGCGCTTCGAGCGCCTGCTGCTCGGTCTCCAGCCGTGCCGGAACCTCGCCCAGCCGCGCCAGGTTGGCCGCATTGGACTGCGCTTCGCCGCGCCAGGCGACCGGATCGACCGACAGCAGCTGGTCCAGCGCGCCGTCGTGCAGCGTCAGTCCGTCGAGGTCCAGCGACTCGCGCGTCGGCAGGCGGCCGATCGGCGTGTCGACCGCATCGGCGCGGCCTTCGCGGCGATCGACGATCCATTTGAGCACACGCAGATTGTCGCCATAGCCCGGCCACATGAAGCGGCCATTCTTGTCCTTGCGGAACCAGTTGACGAGATAGATCGCCGGCAACTGGCGCACATCGCTGTCCGCCGCCGCGCCCAGGCGCAGCCAGTGGGTGAAATAGCTCGCCACGTCATAGCCGCAGAAAGGCAGCATCGCGAACGGATCGTGCCGCAGCGCGCCGACCGCATTCTCCGCTGCGGCCGTGCCTTCCGACGCGATATTAGCGGCGAGATAGACGCCCTGCGCCCAGTCATAGGATTCCACTACCAGCGGCACCGACGTCGCGCGGCGGCCGCCGAACAGGATGGCGGAGATAGGAACCCCGGCCGGGTCCGCCCATTCGTCGGCAATTGACGGACATTGCGAGGCAGGCACGGCGAAGCGCGCATTGGGGTGCGCGGCAGGCTCGCTGCTGGACGTGTCATAGGGGTTGCCGCGCCAGTCGGTCATGCCCTCGGGCGGGGTGTCGGTCAGCCCCTCCCACCACACGTCGCCATCGGCGGTCAGCGCGGTGTTGGTGAAGATCGCGTTGGCATAGAGGGTTTCGAGCGCATTGCGGTTCGTCTTGGCCGACGTGCCCGGCGCGACGCCGAAGAAGCCGGCTTCCGGGTTGATCGCATAGAGGCGGCCGTCCTTGCCGAAGCGCATCCAGGCGATGTCGTCGCCGACCGTCTCGGCCTTCCATCCGGGGATGGACGGTTCCAGCATCGCCATGTTGGTCTTGCCGCAGGCGGACGGGAAGGCGGCCGCGATATAATGAACCTCATTCTGGGGCGAGGTCAGCTTCAGGAGCAGCATATGCTCGGCGAGCCATCCCTCATCGCGCGCCATGATGCTGGCGATGCGCAGCGCGAAGCACTTCTTGCCGAGCAGCGCATTGCCGCCATAGCCAGATCCATAGGACCAGATTTCGCGTGTTTCGGGATAGTGGACGATCCACTTGTCGTCGGAACAGGGCCAGGCGACATCGGCCTGACCTGGCGCCAGCGGCATCCCGACCGAATGGACGCAGCGGACGAAGAAACCGTCCTCGCCCAGCATGTCGAGTGCACCCGCGCCCATGCGCGTCATGATCCGCATCGACAGCACGACATAGGGGCTGTCGGTCAGCTCGACGCCGATCGCGCTCTTGTCCGAGCCCAGCGGCCCCATGCAGAAGGGCACGACATAGAGCGTACGACCGCGCATACAGCCGTCGAACAGTCCGCCCAGATTCTCCCGCATCTCGGCCGGATCGCGCCAGTTGTTGGTCGGGCCGGCATCGGCCTCCTTTTCCGAACAGATGAAGGTCCGGCTCTCGACGCGTGCGACGTCGCGCGGATCTGACCGGGCGTAGAAGCTGTTGGGGCGCTTGGCCGGATCGAGCCGAACCAGCGTGCCTGCATCGACCAGTTCCGTGGTCAGCCGGTCCCATTCCTCCTGCGAACCGTCACACCAGACGATCGAGTCCGGCTTGGTCAGCGCGGCGATTTCATCCACCCAGGCGATCAGTTGCCGATGAGAAGTCGGGGGTACGGACGTCGAGGGGGAAGTCGCTACCGGGGCCTGAACGCTCGTCATGCATATCCTCATGGCAATGCCCCGCTTGCCGGCGGATTCGGGCTGCGGCCGTTGCCGGCCAAGCCTCTGAACCCTCCGGCGCGCCGGCCAACAACCTATCGCCCGATCGGCGAATCGATCCATTTGCGGGGCATATTGAATGCCCTTCGCGAATTAGTCATCATTCACCGACGGTTATTAGGCAAAAGGACGCCCATTGCCAACCTCCGGCGCGAATTGGCCGTAGCCGTGCGCTCCCTTGGGCGCAAGGCAGGCGGCGACGCCGTTGCGACAGGTGCCCTATTTCAGGACCAGTTCGATGACAAACGCGATCAGCGTCGCCATCAGCCCGATCAGAAATACGGTATATGCCTGGGTCAGGTAGCGATATTTGCTCAGATACATGAATTTGCCGTTCTGGAAGAGATCCCGCGCCATGGTGCGATAGGTGTCTTCTTCGGACCGCAATATGCCGATGATCCGGTCGATATACTTCTCCTCGTCCAAGCCCGCGAAGGAGCCGAAGAAGAGCAGGTTCAGACCCGGCTGATATTCGCTCGGGGGCTTGCGCATATTGGGCCGCACGGCCAGCACCGACAGGATCGTCGCGGCAAAGGAGAAACCCGCGAGCAGCAGCAGCGACGCCGTCGCCTTGTGCTGCATGATCTCCCCGATGGTCAGCGTGAACACCACGAAGGTCGCCCCCATCAGGATCGACGCCTTGCTGTCCGCCATTTCCGACAGCGCCAGATGGTTGGACTGGGCCGTGACGAGGAGGTTGTGGACCTCCTTAGGGAATTCATAGTCCGGATGCCCGACCGGGGGCCGGCTCGACATGACGGGCGATGTCGCGGCGGGATCGGCTGGCGGGGCGGCTGGCGGGGTCGGCTCCATCTATCGCTCCGTTTCGTGGGTCATGTGCCATGCCATGGGATCGGCCTCGTCGATGCTCAGCATGTCGGCATGGCGCGCCAGCACCGCATTGTCGCGCGCGTCGGCGAAATGGCTGACCAGCCCCTGCGCGGTCCAGCGGTGGAGGACGAATCCAGGCGCTTCCTCGACGATCAGCGGCCGTCCGTCGCCGCGCGCGATGGGCATCAGCGCGAGATCAAGCGCGACCTGGGGCGCGGTCGAGGAGCCGATGACCAAAGGCCGCCCGCCAAACTGTGCCACCGACGGACGGTGGATATGCCCCGTGATATAGCCTGCGACCTGCATGTGGCCCGCAACGGCCGCCTCCAGCGGAGCAGCCCAGCCTTCTTCCGATTCCGCGTCCATCCAGCCGATGCCGCTGTCGACCGGCGGATGATGCAGCGCGATCAGTGTCGGCCGGTCCGGCGCCTCCGCCAGCCGCGCGGCCAGCCACGCGCCTTGTGCCGGCGAAAAATGGCCGCCATGCCTGCCCTCCGCCAGCGTATCCAGCACGATGATCCGGCGTGCACCGCTGTCGATGACATATTGGACAAGCCCGTCTTCGACCGGGGTTTCGGGGAAGACTCGCAGCATCGCCGCGCGGCAATCATGATTGCCCAGCGCGAGGTGCACATCCATCGGCAATGCGCCCAGCAGCTGACGCAGACGGCGGTAGGAAGGCTCGTCGCCCTCGTCGGTCAGGTCGCCGGTCGCGATGACCAGATCCGGCCCGGCATCGGCGACGCGGTCCAGCACCTGCAGCAGGCGCGCGTCATTGCGCCGCCCATCCTCGCCCGGACGAATATGCAGGTCGGTGATCTGCGCGATCAGCATCGTGGCGCCGGCCTATCGGTACCCTTCGCCAAGCGCAAGCGCGGCGGCGTCAGGAGCCGGCCTGCCTGCCCGCCGCGCCCATCTGCGCCACCAGCAGGTCGAGCTGTGCCGAACAGCCATTGTCCAGCAGCGCCTTTCCCGCCCCCGCCACGCTGTCGGGCGAGGATGGCAGCGGCTTCACGATGACGCTGGTTTCCTTCGCGCCGCCGGTGATGCGGTAGGTGGCGCCCGGAACGATCGGCAGCGTCGCAGGCCAGGCGCGCGTTTCCTGGCCCGCGTTCCAGTCCAGCGTGGCGCTGGCGCCGGTCGGGCCGGTGATGGACGTTCTCGCCGCTGCCTTCTCGTCTGCGCGCCACAGCAAGGGCGCGGCCGGATCGACGATGCAGGTCGGGCCGGGCTGGGCGATATCGATCAGCCATAGATTGGGCCGCGTGGTCGAATCCGCGTCCGGCGTCCGCACCGCCCCGATACGCGCACGGCGCTCGTCTACCGACATCAGCCGGGGCGCGGCGGCCGGTGCCTGCCGCGCGCGCACGGGGAAGCTGCCGGGGCCGCGCAGCGACCAGCTGCTGCGCTCGTCTAGCAACACCAGCAGGTCGCCCGGTTTCAGCGCCACCTTCGCGGTCGCGGCCAGAACGCTGCCGGCCTTGAACTTCGGCGCGGACGGACCGGTCGCGCGCACGACCAGTATCTGCGCCTGCACAGCTGGCGCAATGAGCAGGGCGCCGAGCCCCGCCACCATCTTCATGCGATCAATCCAGTGCAAAGCAACCTCCCGGGCCGACGGATTTCAGACGATAGAGCAGATTGGCGAGCGCCGCATCATCGGGATGCGCGCATATGAGGTCTTCCAGCTGACCGGCGGCATCGGCGTGCCCCGCCTCGAACGCGTCCAGTGCGCTCGACAGGGCGCCCAACTCCGCGGCAGCCATGGCAGGCACCGGCTCAAAGACCTGGATCGGCGAAGACCGGCCGCGCACCGCGACCCGGCCCATCGGGCGCAGCGGTACGTCGGGCAAGCCGGCCAGCGCATCCTCGCTGACCAGCGCCCTGGTCTTGAGCAGCTTGTTCGCCCCTTCCAGCCGCGCCGCGCAGTTCATGACATCGCCGAGCGCGGTATATTGCATCCGCCCGTCCCCGCCGAAATTGCCGACAATGGCGTCGCCGCGATGCAGGCCGACTCGCGTGCGGCCGACCTTCGCGCCGACGGCTGCTGCCTCCGCGACGAAGGCGTCCCCGGCATCGACCATCGCGACGACCGTGCGCAGCGCCTGCGCGCCATCGTCGTCCCTTGCGATCGGCGCGCCCCAGATCGCGACCACGGCGTCGCCGACAAACTTGTCGATGGTGCCGCCATGTTCGAGCACGATCGCGCTCATCCGGTCGAGATAGCTGTTGAGCAGCGACGCCGTCAGTTCAGGCTGGGCCGCATGGGTCATGCTGGTGAAGCCCTCGATATCGCTGAACAGCGCATAGATGGTGCGCCGCTCGCCCGAAAGCTTCAGCCGCTCGGGATCGCGCAAAATTTCCTTCGCGACCTGCGGCGGCAGATATTTGCCCAGCGCCGACTGCGCGAAGCGTCGCTGTTCCGACCCCACGCCCCGCGCCGCCGCGTTGGACGCGGTATAGGCGACGATCCATGCGACGATCCAGCCGAAGGCGGGCAGACCCTGCGTGTCCATCCCCGCCCATTGCAGAGCGAAGGGAATGCCGCCCAGCAAGGTCAGCTGGCCCACCAGCAGCGGCCCGCCCACCCAGATCGAAAATTCGCGCGAGCCGGTGGCGCTCGCGGCGAGCACCACCAGCAGCGCCATGAACCAGAGCATGGGCGCAGACACGCGCGGCGGGAATGCACCGTCCAGTCGCTGGGCCAGCATCGACGCATGGACTTCCAGTCCCGAGATGGTCTGGTTGTAGAAACGGGTCGCGGGCATGTCGAACTGATCGGCGCCCACAATGTCACCACCGATCAGCACATATTTCCCCGCGACCCGATCGCGCACGAAATTGGCGAGCAGCGGGGCTTCGAACGTGTCGATCGGAGTCGCGCGGTAAAGCCCCGGCGGGTTGTCCACCGGGAAGCGGAAGCGAATGCTATGCGGCACCGCACTGGTTCGCGTGCCTGACATCTGATCGACCAGGATCGGCGCGTCGCCCGGTTGCGGCACTGGCCAGTTGCGCACCACGCCGTCGGCATCCACCTCCAGCCGGACACTCGCGGCCCGCACCCGGTCGGTCAGCACCGCGCGCACGAACGCCTCGAGATAGCGCTCCTGCCCCTCTACCACGTCGCCGCCATTGGTCGCCTCGCGCGCGATCGCGACGAACGTCGGCGTCCGCATCGCCCGCAGCGCGGCGATGAGCGCCGCGTCTTCGGGCTGCGGCTTGTCCACCAATATGTCGATGCCGACGGCCTTGGCCCCGAGCGCGTCGATATTGGGCAGCGCCCGCGCCAGCAGCCCCCGGTCGAGCGGCGAATAGCGCTGCGTGCTTTCCAAGGTGTTGTTGTCGTAGACGATCCGCTCGATGCGCCGGTCGGTCGGCACCGTCGGCGTGAAGGCGAAGCTGCGCAGGTCGTACATCGCCCGCTCGGCCTCGACCACCAGCCGGATGTCCCAGGCATAGCGTGCGATCAATATCGCGCCCAGCAGCAGCAGCACCGCGATGGCCGCGCGCCGCGCGCCGATCAGCCGGGCAGTGCGGCGAAGGTCGACGGCGCGGCGGGGATCGCCCTCGCGCGCGCTCGTCGACGCGGGCATCACCGCGCGCCGGAGACCGGCCGGCTGCCGTCGCCAACCACCGCGAAGGCCGCCCAGTAGAAGGGGTGCGACGTCGCTGGATCGTCCATCAGCGCGGTTTCGGCCTGGCGCAGCGCGGTCGCGACCGGCACACCCGGCCTGGCGCCCATCAGGCCAAGCACCAGCCGCTTGGTCGCGGCATAATCGTCCGGTACCGGCCAGTGGCTGGCCACCACCGTGCGCGCGCCAGCGCCGACAAAGGCGCGGACCAGACCGTCCAGCGCGAAATTGCCGCCGGTCTCGACACCCGCTTCGCGCGTCGCGTCGATCGTCGCCATGCCTGCCGTATCGCAGGCCGACAGCAAAACCAGATCGGCATCGATACGCAGGTCGTAAATCTCGCGGAAGCTCAGCAATCCGTCCGATCCCGCGCCGCCCCAGCTTGTCATCAGCGCCGGACGCGCCGGGCATTGCGGCTTGGGAGCCGTGACCAGGCCGTGGGTCGCGAAATGCAGCACGCGATAATCGGCCATGTCCTTGCGCGCGGCGATGCCGGTGTCGGTGAAATCCTGCCCGGTCAGCAAGGCGCTCTGGCCGGCGCCCAGCAGGTCGCGCGTCGCGACCAGCTCGTCCGCCGCGATCGGGTTGCGCCAGGCATCCATCGGCCAGGCGCAGGCATCGGTCAGCGAGACGTCCGGCCGGGGTGCGAGGAAGCTCGCCATCGGATCGGGCGGCAGGTTCTGGCCGAGGCCAAGATAGGTCCGTCCGGCGCGCGAGAGCGGCGCGGCGCGCACATCGGCAAAGGCCTTGGGCGACACGGCGGTCGTGATGTCGCGCCCGCGCCCGAGCCAGGCGACATGGGTGAAATCGAACGGATCGGCCCCGGCCCGCCGCATCCGAGCCGCATAGGCATTGACACTCGCCTGGTCGACGACGAGCAGATTAGGCGGCAGCTGCAGCAGTGGCCCGTCCGGTTCGTAGATCAGGTGCGTCGCCTTGCCGATCAGATCATCGACTGGCCCGAACAGCGTCCCGTACAGCTTGTGCGCCAGCGCTACATCGAACGGCACCGTGACCGACCGGCCGGCATCGATGCGGACGATACTTGCGCGCAGGGCGGCCACGTCGGCGTCCAGCTGCCGCGCCGTGCTGTCCAGCTTGAAGGCGCGCGCGTCGGCCGGCGTGATCAACATGGCATAGGCGCCGTTGCCGATCACCCGCAGCGCATAATAGACCTCGCCCGGCCGCAGCGTGGCGCGCAGAGCATCGAAGGAAATGCCCTGCGGATCGAGCACGCGATAGCGCGGATAGGCGGACAGGCGAGACTGGATCGCCACCTGCTGCTGCTGCAATCCGGCCAGTTGCTGGCGGGCCACGGCCAGCGCGGTGGCGTCGGCCGATCCCTCGGCGGGCTGCAGGTCGGCAAGCCGCGCGACTTCGCCCGTCGCGCGGGCAACCTCGCGCCCGCTATTGGTCGCCTCGCGGAACAGCCGCGCGGCCTCGTCGTCGCCGGCTGACAACTCGCGGGCCAGCACCGCCTGGGTCTGGGCGAGGCCGGGCCGCATCAGCACCTGCGCGGCATCGAACATCTGCGCGACGGCGGTGGGGGCGGCCTTGGCGCGGGCGGCCAGCAGTGCGAAATAGGGTTCCAGCTGACGACGCAGCAAAGGCGCTGCGCCCGGCGTCGATGCGGCGTCGGCCACGACCTCGCCATAGAGCGTCATCGCCTCGTCGGTCTGACCCCGGCGCGCGCGATAGGCGGCGAGCCGCGCCCTGGCCATCAGTACCGAAGCGGAAGCGGGATAGGCGATCCGCGTCAGCTTGAGCGCCTCGGCGAAGTCCCGATCGGCCGCCGCATAGTCGCGCCGCGCCTCCGCCACCAGCGCGGTCTCGGCCATGATCTCGGCGCGCAGGAAGGCGGCGCTTGCCACCCGCCCGTCGCGGACCCCGGCCAGCATCCTGCCGCCCTCGCCCAGCGCCGCCAGCGCCGGGTCATATTGCCGGTCGAGCCGTAGCGCCGTGCCGCGCAGGAGCAGCGCCTGCGCATCCAGTATCTGCGCCCGCTCCTCCGGCCGCAGCGCGCCGTCGACCGCACCCAGCCGGCGGCTGCCGCTATTGGCGCTGTTGATCCGCTCGGCCAGCGCCGGGCTGATGACCCCCTGCCGCAGCCCGTCGTCGACCGGCGCTGCGATCGGCACCACCGGGGTATCGAGCATGGCGACCGCGCCGCGCACGTCGCGCTCGTTGAGGCGCGCCATCGCGCGATAGTTGCGCAGCAGGCGCCCCAGCAGCGGATCGCCCGCCGCCCCGCGCTGCTCGGCCGCCTGGAACGCCCGCTCGGCGGCGCCGGCATTGCCGAGATTCGATTGCTGAAGCCCGTTGTTCAGATGATATTCGGCCGCATCCGCCGGCGCGCCGCCGGACGTGCCGCTTTCCAGCAGCGACGCGAAGAAGGCCGCCGCCTCGGCATAGCTGCCAGCATTGTTGCGGGCGTAGCCTTCGTTCAGCGCGGTCCGCGCGTCGAGCGTGCCGGCCTGCGTCCGCGCGAATGCGGCGGGATCGCCCGCCTGCGTCGTCGCGACCTCGACCGTGCCCGGCACCGCCCGGTTGGCGACGAGGGCGCGCAAGGCCAGCAGAAGTGCCGAATCATAGCCACGCAGCCCTTCCGACACGAACAGGGTTCGTCCGCGCAGCACGCTGTAGAGCCGATAGGGCAAGCCGTCGCCGCGCCGCGTGCATTCGCTGAGCATCACGCCCGGCACGCCCTCGACGGTCGTTGCAACCGCAGGTTCGCACACGAGGGTCTCGCCGCGCTTCTCGAGCAGGCCGGTCAGGCGCTGTGGCCCACTGGCGCGCAGGGCGAGCAGCGACCCTATCTCGGCCGCCGCATCGCGGCAGACGATGGCATAGGCGCGATCGAACGGCACCGGCGCATCCGCGCCAAGCGGCCGCAGCTGCGCGGTGCAGGCGACGCCCGCCGATCCGATCGGGAAGCTGTCGCGGGCCGACAGGCTGTCGCGTGGCCGCTGTTGCGCCTGACCGGCAGGGGCAAGCGCCGCAGCGGCCAACACGAGCGTTGCGAGGAGGGCGCGCATCATGGCTTCTCCCCTGCGCTGTCATCATCCTGCCAAAGGCTCGGATTGCCGGCGCCCGATACCGGCTCGGTAATCAGCTGCTCGGTGACCAGGCCGTCCTGATCGACGACGCGGGTGAAGCGGATTTCCGGCATGTTGAGCGCTTCGGCCACATCCACCGTCAGCAGCTTCTCGATCGCCGCGATCGTGCTCACAATCTCGCCCGGCGTGTCGGGGCCGGCGTTGCCGCCGCAGACACTCCCCAGGCGGCAGCCATTGACCAGCGGCGCTGGGCTGAAGCTGCCGGCGCCGATGGCGGTGAAGGTGATGCCGTCCACCGTACGCAGATTGGTGAGGTAGGTGCCATCCGCCTGCTGGGCCCGGCCCCAGATATTGACGTCGGTCGGCGTCGCATTCGCCCGCTCGGCCGTGCGCACCGTCATGCCGCCGAGACCGGCGGTGAAGCCGGCCGCAAGCGTCCCACTCCCGCTGTTCTGGATCGCCAGCAGATCCGCGACGGTGAAGCCCAGCGTACGCGCCTGGATGAAGCCCTCGGGCCGTGCGACCTGCGGCGCGGTGGCCAGCAGCGCGTCGCGGCCGGCGAAGTTCAGGTTGGCCGACAGCTGCTCCAGCAGCGTTCCCGAGCCGGCCGCGATCACCGGCGCATTCAGCGCCAGCTGGCCGCCCAGCACCCCCGCATCCGCCCCCGTCAGCGCGATCGAACCGCCGGCATCGGTGGCCATCAACAGGCGCTGGCGGCTGGTGATGGTCAACTGGTCGGTATCGCCCATGCTTTGCAGCGCGACCGCGCCCTCGATCCGGATCGGGCCGTCGGCATCCAGCGTCAGCGTACCGCCCGCACCCTCGATATTGCCGCGTTCGCCGGCGAGCGATCCGGTCAGGGTCAGCGCGCGCACGAGCATGTCGGTGGACGCCGTCGCCCCGCCAGAGCGCACCGCCTCGATGACTATGTCATGCGCGTGGATTCGCTGCGCCTCGGCATTGCTGAGGTGATAGCCGCCCGCGCCGCTGTCCCCGCCGATCGTGACGGGCGTTTCGAATATGACCGCGCGCAGGCGCAGATTGTCCGTGGCATCGTCGCCCAACAGCGCCCCGTCATTGATGACGATGTCGCCCGAATCCACCGAAATATCGGGCGAAACTACCCGGCCGGTAAAGCCTGCGCTGCGTGTGCCGAACAGGTCGATGCGCCGCGTTGCGCTGACATCGCCCAAGGTCATGAACTGCGCAGCGGCGCGCAATGTGCCGGTGACGATCGGTCCGCTGGTCAGGTTCGACCCGTCGGTCGCGCCCAGGCCCGCACTGAACAGCTGGCTGGTATCAAAAGGTGCGCCACCGATCCGGAATGTGTCGTCATAGGCCGGGAAGCGGACATCGGAGATATAGGCAATGTCCTCCGCGCCGGTGCCGGTCGTCACGCCGCCCAGCGTGACATTGCCGGTTGCCAGAATTACGGCGGACGTCGGCGCGGCCATCTGTCCCGCTGTCACCGCTCCGTTGCGCGCGCTCAGGATCAGCGCGGCCTGGCCGGTCATGTCGCCCACGCTCACCGATCCGCCGGCATTCACCACGGTTTGCAGCCCGTTGGCGGGATCGAAGCCCTGTGCCAGGTCGCTCCCGCTGACATTGCCGAGCGCGATCGAGCCGAGACCCACGACGGTAGCCCGCTCCGCCGTCAGGTCGCCCATGACGATGTCGCCGATTTCCCCATCGCCGCCGCCCTGGCGCACCAAGATGTCGATCGCGCTCGCATTGCCGGTGGTAATCGCGCCGTCCAGCGACGCCAGGTTGATGATGCTCGTGGCCGGATCGGTATAGCCGGCCGTGGCGGCGGCGATATCGCCGGTCTGGATATTGCCGGACGCCCGCACCGTGACTTGCTGCCCCGCCGATATCGCGCCGGTGGCGGCCGATCCCAGCGTCGAAAAGAGGTCTATCCCCTGCCCGGTGGTCAGCAGGTCGCCGGTCGCGATGGCGCGCAGGGCGTTGATGCCGATGCTGTCCAGCGCGTCGATCGCCTGCGTCGTCACGCCGCCATTGCCCGCCAGGACCGTGACGGACCCGCCGCTGGAGGAAATGGTGCCCGTCAGCACCTCCCCGCCGATCGGCTGCGCGAATTCGGGCGCGTCGACATTGATCTGCACGCCCGCATCGCCGCTCAGATCGCCGGCCTGCAGATCCTGCCCGTTGATCGACAGGAAGCCGCTGGACGCGACATTGGCCAGGCGCACCTGATCGCCGGAGATGGAGGTGGAGCCCGAAACGATCAGGTCAGCGCCGATCTCCAGCGTCGTGCCCGACCCGAAAGAACTGTCGAAGGACGCGCTGAAGTCCGTGCCTATCTCGATCCGCCCCGGCGCACCGATGATGCCGCTGGCGGCGCTGTTGAGCAGCGATCCCGTGCCGAAGAGGTTGAGCGTGTCCGCGCGCAACAGGCCGCCGTCACGCACCGCCAGCCAGATGTCGCCCACCGCGCCGACGTCGAAGGAGCCGGCGATGTCCGCCGTACCGTTGGCCACCTCGATCGCGAAGGCCGGGCTGGCCAGCGTCTGCCCGCCGATATTGCCGGCAAAGCCGAAGCTGTCGAGATCGAGGTCGGAATTGATGACCGTCAACAGGCCCTCGCCAGCGGTCGATGCGCCGAAGACATTGCCGAAGCCGCCGATGCCGAACGACGAAAAGCTGAGCGATCCGATCGTCGCGCTGCCGCGCTCGGGCCGGTTGGCGCGGTTGAGGATGCTCAGCACCGCCCCGCCGGTCGCGCCGCCGCCGCCGATGCCCGCGCCGCCATCGCCCTGCAGGCCGGTCGTGCCGTTTACACCCGCGGTACCCCCCGGTCCCGGCGCGCCGCCCGCCCCTTCGGTCCCGCCCGTGCCGCCATCTCCGCCAATACCGACGTTGAGGCCCAGGATGCTGTCCGCTGTCAGCGGCGTCCCCCGCGCCAGCACCGCCATGAACCCGCCGGTGCCGGTACCGCCCACGCCGCCCACGCCGCCGTCGCCGCCATCGCCGCCCGCTTGATTGGGGGCGGTGCCGGTCGTGCCATTGCCGCCCGCGCCGCCAGTGCCGCCGATGCCGCCCTGGCCGAACGCGAAAAGGGTGACCTGCCCGAAGGTCGCCGATCCGGTATTGGAGGGCAGGTTCGCGCCCGACGTGGTGCCGATCTGCGTCTGCCCGCCCTGGCCATTGCCACCCGCGCCGCCCGCGAAGCCGGTCACGCCGGCACCGCCCGCCGCGCCCGCTCCGCCATCGCCGCCCTGGCCCTCCGCCGTCAGGATCAGCAGGCCCGTGCTGACCGCGCCCGCGCTTGCGTCGGCGGTCGCGAACAGGCGTCCGCCAATGCCGTCCCCGCCGCGACCGCCTGCGCCGTTGAAGCTGTCCGCGCCCTGGCCGCCGATGCCGACGCCGGTGACGGCGACGTTCTGCAGATCGACCGATCCCGTGATGCCGTTGGCGGCGAAGGTGCCCAGATGGAACTCGCCGCCGCGTCCGGTGCCGCCATTGCCGCCGCCGAAGCCCGTCCCGGCAAAGGCGTCGCCGCCATTGCCGTCCACATCGGCGGCCAGCGTGTCGGTTACGGTCAGCGGCCCGGCAAAGCCGGATGCGTAGGACAGGCCGCCCGACCCGTCGCCGCCGGTCGCGCCGCGCCCGCCAAAGCCGTTGGCGCTAAGGCGCGCAAGGCCGTTCACGGTGATCGCGCCCGCGTCGACGACCAGATAGGCGCCTTCGTTGAAGAGATTGCCGTTGACGAGATTGCCGCCGATGGCCGCGCCGCCCACGCTGCCCGCACCCGACCCGTCGCCGCCCGCGCCGTCGGCGCTGAGGTCTACATCGCCGTTCACTATGACGGTGGAGGTTGCCGCCGTCGATCCCAGCCGCGCCCCGCCACCCCGGCCGAGACCGCCATTGCCGGTCGCGCCCTGCGATACGAAGCCGCCGAAGCCCGACGCATCGATCGTCACATCGCCGGCGATCGTGAGGTCGCCGCCCTGCCCCATGATGCGCGCGCGGCCGCCCTGCGCCGCGCCGCCCGCACCGTTCGCGCCAGCCAGCTTGCCGCCCCCGGTCGCCAACGAGGAGAGCACGACATCGTCGCCGATATTGATGTCACCAAATGCCTGGATGTTGGTCGCGCCGCCGTTCGCCGCGCCGGCGATGCCGTCCCCCCCGCCGCTGTTCGCGCCGCCTCGCCCGGTGGACGAGAGCGAGACGAAGCTGTTGAGGGCCACGCTGGTGCCCGCATCCGCCTGCACGAACACATTGCCGCCTGTCGCGTCGCCGCCGTCCCCGCCCGACGCGCCATCACCGCCGGTCGCCGTGCCGTCCAGCGTCGCCGCGCCGGCGACCGTGATGGAGCCGGACTGCGCGCGAATATAGGCCGTGCCGCCAAAGGCGCTGCCGCCTGTCGCGGCCACCGCGTTGCCGATATTGCCGATCGCCGCCGCGCCCAGCGTCGCCGCGCCGCGCAGGATGATCGTACCGCCGGTCGTTTCGGTCCGCACATAGGCCTGACCGCCTGTCGATGCACCCGAAATCCCCGCCAGCGCCAGCGTGCCGATCGCATTGGCGCTCGAATCCAGCCGGCCACCGACGTCGATCGTCCCGCCCGCCTCCGCCACCATTTCGGCAAAGCCGCCCGACAGCGTCGCGCCGGTGCCGTTAGGCCCTGCGGCGCCGCCGATCGCGTTGGCCGACAGGGTGACACTGCCGTCAATGTCGATCGTGCCGCCGATCGCGCGGATCTGCGCCCGGCCGCCGGTTGCCGTCGATCCGGTCGTGGAGGATTGCGCGGTCGCATCGGCGCGCATCACGACATTGCCGGCGATCGACAGCGATCCGCCATTGTCGGTGAACAGCGATGCCGTCCCCCCGGTGACGGTGGATACCGGCACGCTGGTGAAGCTCTCGTCGCCGATCAGCGTGACGTCGCCGCCGACGGTCAGCGTCACGCCATTCTGCCGCCCGGCCAGCAGCGCGCGGTTCGCAGCCTGCAACGTCACATCGCCTAGGAAGGTCGGCGTCGCACTGGTATAGGCGGCGAGCGCGTCGGTCTTTGCGCGGACGACCACGTCGGACGTGTAATTTCCGCCCTCCAGCGCGACACTGGCCGCGCCGGTGCCGCCGACCGGCGCGCCATTGTCTATTTGACCGGCGGTGATGTTGCGCCCGGCCGACAGCACGACCGTGCCGTTGACGAGCTGCGCCGCCCCGGCCAGGTCGAAACCCAGCTGCCCGGTCGGCTGGACCAGCATGGTGATGGCCGTATTTTTGGGCACGGCCACCATGTAGATGCCCTGCGCGTCGCCCGCGCCGGTGCTGGCCGGCCCCGTGGTCGTGCCGCTATGATAGAGCGGCAGCTGCTCGCCGCCGATGCCGGTGCCCACGATCGTGTCGGTGCCGGTGCCGACGACAATGCTGAACAGCCCGCTGTTGATCGTCAGCGTCGCCTGTTCGGCGGCGACATAGCCCGCCGATCCATTGACGCGCACCGCCCCCGCCTGACGGATGCCGGGTGCCATCAGCGCGACATAGCTGCCCTCCGGCGTGGCGTTGATCGTCGCGCCGGGGTTGATCTGGATGACGCTGCCCGCCGCGCCGCCGCCGGCAAAGCTGGTGGTCGACCCGATCGTCCCGGTGCCCCCGGTGGGGTCGCGCGCGGTCAGCAGCAGCCCGCCGACATCGAAGGCGGCGGTGGAACTCAGCACGATGCCGCCCGGGCTGTAGAACCACAGATTGCCGCCGCTCGCGCCCTGCTGCAACTGGCTGCGCACCGTGCCGTTGAAGACGATCTGCCGCGACGGATCGGTCGGCACGATGCGGTTGAGGATCGTGTAGCTGCCGGGATTGTTGGGGCCGGCGACATAGTTGACGGTCGTCCCGGTATTCTGGAAATTGATCGGCCCGCCACCCACGGCGGCATCGTCCGGCACGAAGTCGATCACGGCGGTCGGCGTGTTGACGCTATAGGTTTCGACGCCGGGGGTAGTGAGGCCGCGGTCCCAGGTGACGCCGCCGGACACCACGGTCGGGTTGGTCGCGTTGTAGGACAGCGCCGGCGCCGCCTGCCCCCAGGCGGGCGCGGACGCCAGCGCCACGGCAAGCGCCGGCAGGGACGAAAGCGCAAGCAGCGCGCGCAGGGGCTTGTGGCTGTTCGCGGACATCATTCGCCTCCCGACGGCCAGGGCCATAATCTGGTGGTGAAGGAGACCAGCAGGCGCGGGTCCTCCCGCTCGGTCTGCAGCCCGACCCGCCGGGTAGGCACGGCGAGGGTCAGGTCCAGCCGAAACCGCTCGGCATAGCTCGCCCGCACCCCGCCGCCGACCGATAGCAATGTCTCGCCGCCCGTCCCCCGGTTCCAAACCCGTGCCGCATCGATGAAGACAAAGGGCTGGAGCACCAGCGGCGCGCGGATCGGCGTCAGCCGGTCGAGCCGGATCTCGAGCGATCCGCCGAGTCCGTCGTCGCCAATCAGCGTGCCCGGATCATAACCCCGCCCGATCGTGTAATTGCCCGCCGAAAACTCCTCGAATGCGAACAACCGATCGGCCGACAGCTGGCCGCTCACGTTCGCGGCGATCGACACATTGGGCGCGACCACCAGCTCACCGCTGAGGCCTCCGCGGAACAGCGTGCTGTCCCCTTCGCCATCCGCGCGGCTCGGGGGGGTCGTGCCGGCGACCAGGCCGGGCGTCGCGTCCAATATGTCCAGCCCCTGGCGCAGTTCCGCCCAATAGGCGGCGTGCCAGTCCGCTCCGGTGCCGACCTGGTCCAGCAGGTCGCCGTCGATCCGCAGATAGGCGATGCGCAGCTTGTCATGCGCGATCGGCGTCTGGTCGAACCGCACCGTCTGGTTCACGAAATCCATGCCACCCGACAACCAGATGGTCGATGCCTGCGTCCGCTCAAGCGGATAACGCGCCTCCAGCGTCGCGAACAGGGTGCGCGCATGGACAAGATCCGGCTGCGCGGGCAGGTCGGGCTGGCTCCAGGCATAGGTGAAGCGCCCGCCGATCTGCAGTCCCTCGCCACCCAGCCGCATCTCGTGCCCCAGTTGCAGCACATGCTGTTCGTGGAAGGGCGCGGTCGAATAGAAGGCCAGCGTCGTCCGGTCGCCCATGCCGGTCAGGCCATTGATCTGCACCCGCCCCTGCGCGCCCCAGCGCCCGGTCGTCTCGGCATTGAGGTTCTGGACGTTGAGCTCGGCCTCCACCGGTACATTGGTGACCGTAACATCGCCATAGACCTCGCCCGCCGTGCCGGTGGGTTTGAGCGCCAGATGGATGTCGATGCCGGGCAGGTCGCGGGCGAGCAGCAGATAGCGCTCAGCCTCCCGCATGTTGAACACTTCGTCCTGCGTCAGCTTGTCGAGGTAGCGGGTGACGATCGCCTCGCTATTGCCCGCATCGCCGCGCACGCGGATCGCGGTCAGCCGGGCGTAGAGGATCTCGAACCGGACTTCCCCGCCCTTGATCTCCTGCGTCGGCACCTGGACCGCCGCCAGATAGCCGCGCCGCCGCAATGCCGTGGCCACCGCGTCGCGGATCTCGCATATGTCGCTGACCGGCCGGTCGGTGCCCAGATAGTCGCGATAGAGCGGTTCCAGGTCGGCCGCGTCGATTCCGATCAGCCGGCTGAAGGTCGCACGATTGATCGTGACCCTGATGTCGGCATAGCGCGGATCGGCCAGAGCGCAGGGTGCGCGCTCGATATCGCCGTCGATTCGTACCCGCGGCGGGCGGGGCGCGGCCGGCTCGACGGGGCGCGTGATCTCCTCACGGGTAGGGACGCTGCCGGCCGGCGCCTGCGCGAAAACAGGCGTGCCGGTCGCGGTCAGCATGGCGGTGGCACAAAGCCATGGCAGCGCATTGCGTTGTCGCACGAAACCCCCGAAACACTCTTGGCGCCGGCATGGAGCCAGCCTGTGTTTGCCATGCAGCGCGACCCCTGCATGACGACGCGAGCCCTTTCCGGGTCCGGCGCGGAGTCGGAGCCTAGCGAGCCTGCAAGCGACTCGCCATATCTAAGTTGAGGATTATGCTGCTTTTGTCGGCCAGCGCAGGACGGCGGCCTTGAGCGCGCGTTTCATTCCTGCAGCGACACGCCGGGGCTGCGCGGATCGGCCGCGCCCTGCCAATGGCCGTCGTGCAGGCGTTCGGCGGCATTCGCCTTCAGCCCGAAGCGGGTGACGGCAACCTTGTGCCCCAGCTTTTCGAGCTGCTCCTTCATTGCCTCGGTCGACGTGCCCTGTTCGACCGCAAGCCCGTCCTTGTCGAAGAAGAGGAAGCCGAGCGCGATCGACTCCTGCGCGGACAGACCCCAGTCGAAATGCGCGATCAGCGCCTTGGCGACCTGCATGATGATCGTGCGCCCCCCGGCGGCGCCGACGGTGAAGACCGGCGTGCCCGCCGCGTCATAGACGATGGTCGGCGACATGGACGAGAGCGGCCGTTTGCCAGGCTCCACCCGGTTGGCGACAGGGGCGCCGTTTCGCTCGGGGGTAAAGCTGAAATCGGTGAGTTCGTTGTTCAGCACCACTCCGTCCGCAACGAGCTGGCTGCCGAAGAAGCTTTCGATCGTCGAGGTCCAGGCGGCGATGTCGCCATTGCGGTCCACTGCGACGAAATGGCTGGTGCCCGCTTCCGGCTGCGACCGGGAGGCGGTACGTGGCTGGGCGCCGGGCGGAGTACCGGGCATGTAGCTGCCCAGCGCATGGCCGAGAGCGATCGTCGCGGACCGCGCCTTGAGATAGGCCGGATCGATGAGGCCCGCGATCGGCACGGACACGAAATCCTGGTCGCCCAGCCACATGTCGCGATCGGCATAGGCAAGCCGCATCGCTTCACCGATCACATGCCAGGACCGGACATCGTCCTTGCCCCATGCCCCCAGCGGAAAGCGCTCCACCATGCCCAGTATCTGCAGCACGGTGACGCCGCCCGACGATGCCGGTCCCATGCCGCACACCGTATAGACCCGGTAATGGCCGCAGACGGGCCGGCGCGGCTTGGCCTGATAGGCGGCGATGTCGTCGAGCGTCATCGGCACCGGGTTCCTGGGGGCATTGGTCACCGCGGCAGCGATGGCGGCGGCGGTTGTGCCCTTGTAGAAGGCGTCGGGTCCCTCCGCGGCGATGCGGCGGAACAGCGCGGCAAGCGCCGGGTTCTTCAGCGTCGCGCCAAGCTCCGGCGGCTTGCCATCGACCAGATAGAGCTTCGCTATCTCCGGAAAGTCGGCCCATATCGGGGCGACCGCGCCGATCGCCGTCAACAGCCGCTGGCGCAGCTCGAAGCCTTCCTCCGCCAGTTTGATCGCCGGCTGGAACAGGTCCGCCCAGGGTAATTTCCCCCATTTCCGGTGCGCTTCCCAGGCGAGCCGCACATTGCCCGGCACCCCTGCCGAAAAACCGCCGGGCCAGGCGTCGCGGAACGAGAGCGGCTTGCCGTCCGGTCCCAGGAACCGATCCGGCCGCGCCGCCGCCGGCGCCGTTTCCCGCCCGTCGATCGATTCGAGCAGACCCGTCCTTCCGTCATGATGCAGGATGAACCCCCCGCCGCCGATGCCGCTATTGTGCGGTTCCACCACGTTGAGCGCCAGCATCATCGCGATCGCCGCATCGGTCGCGCTGCCGCCCTTGCGCAATATCTCCTGCCCCGCCTGCGCCGCGCGGGGATCGGCGGCCGAAACCGTCGTGTTGGTCGACACCGGCTCGCGCGCGGCGAGGGGCGTGGCGACGGCGAGCAGGGCGAACGCAGCCAGCGGACGCAGAAGCGTGAATGTCATGCCGTGCATATCTAGACGAAACGGATCAGGCGTCGAGACCCACAGCATCGCCGATGGTCGCCAGCCCGTCGCGCGCCAGCAATGACTTGAGGCCGGCATTGATCCGCCGCGCCAGATAGGGCCCTTCGTAGACGAGCGCGCTGTACAGCTGGACCAGGCTGGCACCTGCGCGGATGCGCGCATAGGCCTGGTCGGCGGTGGCGATGCCGCCCGCGCCGATCAGCGGCAGCCGATCGCCCACCAGACGGCGGAAGGCGCGCAGCTGCCCCAGCGCCAGATCGTGCAACGGCGCGCCGGACAGCCCGCCGCCTTCGGTTGCGAACGCCGATCGCAGCGGCGGACGGGTGATCGTCGTGTTCGACACGATCAGCGCATCGACCCCGTGGAACAGGCAGGCGGCGGCGATATCCTCGACATCGGCAGGCTCCAGGTCGGGCGCGACCTTCAGGAAGATCGGCGGCCAGCGCTCTCCCGGCGCCCTTCCGCCGGCGCGCGCGGCCATCACCGCACCCAGCAGCGTGTCGAGGGCGGCGCGGTCCTGGAGCGCGCGCAGGCCCGGCGTATTGGGGGAGGATATATTGACGGTCAGATAGTCGGCCAGCGGGGCCATGCAGGCGACGCCGGTCGCATAATCGGCGTTGGCGAGGCCCGCTGCGGTCGCATCCTTGTTCGCGCCGATATTGATGCCCATGACGGCGCCATCGGGGCGCCTGCGCCTGGCGACCCGCTCGGCCGCCGCCGCCTGTCCGCCATTGTTGAAACCCATGCGGTTGATGACCGCCCGGTCCTCCGCCAGCCTGAACAGGCGCGGACGCGGATTTCCCGCCTGCGGCTGCGGCGTCAGCGTGCCCAGCTCGGCAAATCCGAATCCCAGGCCATGCATCTTGTGCGCGACCAGCCCGTCCTTGTCGTAGCCGGCCGCCAATCCGACCGGGTTGGGAAAGCTTATGCCCGCGATTGTCTGCGCCAGCATCGGGTCCGCGGCCGGGCGCGGTCCCGCCGGCATCAGGCGGAGTAGGGTGATCGACACCTTGTGGGCGCGCTCGGCATCGAGCGCGAAGATGAGCGGGCGGAGCAGGCGATAGGACATGGCCGGCCTATGCCAGCGGGTCGTCGGGCCGTCGAGTCGCCGAGATGCGGGTTCGTTCGCAATCCAGCCCCTGCATGACATAAAACGTCATCAACCCGGCGACATTCATGCCCGGAATGTCGAATCCATCCAATCAAGCCGTCGCGATTCGGGCTTAAGGCGATGATGCGACCCGAAGGCTCCAAGGCCCATGGCCGAAGAGACCTTTTCCTGACCCGGTGGCTTGCCACCGGGTCATTTTTTGTCTGCTTCTTCCACAACAGCGCAATTCCATCGGTTGGCTCTTGCTTAGCGCCGCCGCGCGCGCATAGTAACGGTGCCGGGGGCGGAAATCATGGGGTCGCATCAGTTCGACAGGCCCGGCGGGGCGGCAACGGCCGTCGCGCCGGACGAGGGCGGTCCACTCTCTTACAGGGTGGATGCTGCGCAAGGTCCCGTGCGCCTGCGCTATTTCGCCCCGCCCGGAAATCTGCGCCGCTATTTCGGCGCGCTCTACATCTTCAACGTCGACGCGCCAGACTATGCCGATGTGACGAGGGCAGACGTGCCGCAGCTGCGTTTCATGCTGGAGGGCGGTGGCACCTATCATTTCCATGACGGCACGGAGATGCCGACGCCCGAAATCTGCCTGCTCGGACCGACGATGGGTGCGACGCGTTTCCTGCTGGATCGGCCGGCGCGGGTGGTAGGAGTGTCGCTGCTGCCGGCAGGCTGGATAACGTTCCACCGTGGCGATGCCAGCGCCATGGCGGACCGGCTGTGCGACGTTCGCAAGCTGGCGCCGGGCCTGGGCGCTTTGCTGGACGGGCTGCGCGACCTGACCGACCCCGAGGAGATGGTCGCCCGGACCTGGGCCGCGCTGAACCAGTGCATCGCGCCCCTGCCCGACGCGACATGGACCCTGCTGGAGGCGATCGATGACTGGCTGATGGACGAGGGCTCGCCCCGCATCGACGCACTGAAGCGGAGCGCAGGCCTGTCCGACCGTCAGATCGCCCGGCTCACCAACAGATATTATGGCGCCGCACCCAAGTTGCTCGCGCGCAAATATCGGGCGCTGCGCTGCTCGGCGCGGATCGCGCTCGACGGCGTGAGCTGGCAGCAACTGTGCGACGATGCGGGCTTCTACGATCAGTCGCATTTCATCCGCGAGATCAAGCATTTCATTGGGCTGACCCCCCACCAGCTGATGACCGAACCGTCGGCGGTGGCCCAGCTGACCCTGCTGCGCCGCTCGCTCGGCAGCGACGTGGCCGTCCTCAACCGGCTGAGCTGACCCCGGGGGCTGCCCTCGGCTCACAAACGGCTTGATTATCGCGACCCAAGCGACCACATGCCAATCGGATCGAATCGATCCGATTTGAGAATGGTTCGCAGATACAGCATGAAATTGTCGAGTTTCGCCGACTATGCCGTGGTGCTCATGTCCACCGCCGCCCGCCATTGCGGGGGCACGAAGATGAACGCGACGACGTTGAGCGCGGAAACCGGCATTCCGCTGCCCACCGCGCAGAAACTGGTGAGCCGGCTGTCGTCCGCCGGCCTGCTCGAATCGTCGCGCGGCACCGGCGGGGGCGTGCGCCTGTCGCGCCCGCCTTCGGCGATCAGTCTGGCCGACGTGGTGGAGGCGGTGGAAGGGCCGATCGCCATGACCGCCTGCGCCGAAGCCGGGGCGCACGACTGCAACCTGGAAACGGACTGCCGCATCAAGCCGCAGATGAACATTGCCAACGCCGCCGTGCGCTCCGCACTGGCGGGTGTGAGCATCGCCAGCCTCAGCCGAGTACCCGCATGACCGACGCGACCACACGCACCGCCCGCAATGCCGAGGCGCAGGAGGCCGCCGACCGCGCGTCCACCTATGAGCATGGCTGGTCGTCGGCAATCGAACAGGATTTCGCGCCCAAGGGCCTGACCGAGGATACCGTCCGCTACATCTCCGCCAAGAAGAAGGAGCCGCAATGGCTGCTCGACTGGCGGCTGAAGGCGTTCGCGCTGTGGCAGACGATGACGCCGCCCGACTGGGCCAAGCTCAACGTCCCGCCGATCGACTATCAGGACGCCTATTATTACGCCGAGCCCAAGAAGAAGGTGGAGCTGGACAGCCTCGATCAGGTCGATCCCGAGATTCTCGCCACCTACAAGAAGCTCGGCATACCCATCGCCGAGCAGGAGATGCTCGCCGGCGTGAAGGGCAGCCGCAAGATCGCGGTGGACGCCGTGTTCGACAGCGTCAGCGTCGCGACCACCTTCCGCAAGGAGCTGGAGGAGGCGGGCGTCATCTTCCGCTCGATCAGCGAGGCGGTGCGCGAATATCCCGACATCGTGCGCAAATGGCTGGGCCGGATCGTGCCGATGCACGACAACTATTTTGCTACGCTCAACTGCGCTGTCTTTTCCGACGGCACCTTCGTCTACATCCCCAAGGGCGTCCGCTGCCCGATGGAACTCAGCACCTATTTCCGCATCAACGCGGAGAATACCGGGCAGTTCGAACGCACGCTGATCGTCGCGGACGAGGGCAGCTATGTCTCCTATCTGGAGGGCTGCACCGCGCCGATGCGCGACGAGAACCAGCTGCATGCGGCGGTCGTGGAACTGGTCGCGCTGGACGATGCGGAGATCAAATATTCGACCGTGCAGAACTGGTATCCCGGCGACGCGGACGGCAAGGGCGGCATCTATAATTTCGTGACCAAGCGCGCGCTTTGCCAGGGAAGGAACAGCAAGGTGTCGTGGACGCAGGTGGAAACCGGCTCGGCCATCACCTGGAAATATCCGTCCTGCGTGCTGAATGGCGAGAACAGCGTCGGGGAGTTCTACTCGGTCGCGCTGACCAACAATATGCAGCAGGCCGACACCGGCACCAAGATGATCCATAATGGCAAAAACACCCGATCGACCATTGTGTCGAAAGGGATCAGCGCGGGCCACAGCAACAACACCTATCGCGGCCTCGTCCGCGTGGCGCCGGGCGCGGAGGGCGTGCGCAACTTCACGCAATGCGATTCGCTCCTGCTGGGGAGCACATGCGGCGCGCATACCGTGCCCTATATCGAGGTGAAGAACCCGAGCGCGCAGATCGAGCATGAGGCGACGACGTCGAAGATCAGCGACGACCAGCTCTTCTACGCCATGCAGCGCGGCCTGGATCAGGAAAGCGCGGTGAGCCTGATCGTGAACGGCTTCGCCAAGGAAGTGCTGCAACAGCTGCCGATGGAGTTCGCGGTCGAGGCGCAGAAGCTACTGGGGATCAGCCTTGAGGGGTCGGTGGGGTGATCTGGACCGTCCGCGATCAGGCGCGACAGCTGGGCTCCCCTCCCCTTCAGGGGAGGGGCCGGGGGTGGGGTCTCTCGGCTCAGCGCATCGATGACTTGCAGGGCCGTGCGCGTCAGATGCGCAACAATCCGACTGAGCCGGAAAAGCGGTTGTGGCGGCATCTGCCGAACGGCCAGTTGGAAGGCTTCAAGTTCCGTCGCCAGCAGGTGATCGGCCATCATATCGCGGACTTCGTTTGCTCGTCGTGCACACTGATCGTCGAGGTGGATGGTGACACGCATGAGGAAGCGGCGGACGGCATAAGAGACCAGGCCCTTGCGCAGCACAGCTATCGGGTCATCCATGTATCGAATCATGATGTGATGACGAATATCGAAGGCGTGCTTCGCCTCATCGCCGATACGCTGCGCAACGCGGCGAAACCCCACCCCAACCCCTCCCCTGAAGGGGAGGGGCTTTTCGAAACAAGAGACCTGACCGAATGAGCGACGAAGACGATATTCAGGATGCCCTCGCGGATTTCGCGGAGGATGTCGGCAATGGCCAGTCATGGACCGCCGCGATCCGCATCCTGACCGAGGATTATGAGCTGGAAGAAGGCGAGCTGGAGCCGCGCGCCCGCAAGGATTTCGGCGATCTCGACGCCTATGAGGCGGAATGCCGCGCCGCGCTGCAAAAGGCCGACGCGGCGATGACCGAGAAGCTGCGCACCGACAAGGCATTCCACAAGGCGAAGGCGCCCAACCTGGCGCGCATGGGGCCGGTGAGCGAGTTCGTCGTCGCGCTGCTGGAGAAAGGGCCGCCCGAGGGCGAGGCCGACTGGTGGCCCTATATGCCGGTGAAGCGCCATATCGACACGCTGTTTCCGGCGCCCGGCGACGTGCGCGACATGGCCTTCTGGACCGCGCGGACGCTCGAACGGGCGCACAAGGGATGACCATGCTCAGCATCGACAATCTGACGAACGCGATCGATGGCAAGGCGATCCTCAGGGGCCTTTCGCTCACGATCAACGCTGGCGAAATCCACGCGATCATGGGTCCGAACGGCGCGGGCAAATCGACGCTCGCCTATACGCTGGGCGGCCGGCCCGGCTATGATGTGGCGGGCGGCACGGCCTCCTTCGACGGTGTGAACTTGTTCACATTGGCACCCCACGAACGCGCCGCCGCCGGGCTTTTCCTTGGCTTCCAGTATCCGGTCGAGATCCCCGGCGTGTCCAACCTGCAATTCCTGCGCGAGTCGCTCAACAGCCAGAAGCGCGCGCGGGGCGAGGCGGAGCTGAACGGCGGCGCCTTCATCAAGCTTGCCAAGGAAAAGGCGGCGCTGCTCGGCCTCGACATGGAGATGCTGAAGCGTCCGGTGAATGTCGGCTTTTCGGGCGGCGAAAAGAAGCGCGCGGAAATGGTGCAGATGGGCATCCTCGACCCCAAGCTCGCGATCCTGGACGAAACCGACTCCGGCCTCGATATCGATGCGCTCAAGATCGTCGGCGCCGGCATCAACGCGATCATGCGCAAGCCCGACCGGGCCGTCTTGCTGATCACTCATTACCAGCGCCTGCTCGACTATGTGCGACCGGATTTCGTTCATGTGCTCGCGGGCGGGCGTATCGTGAAGTCGGGCGGGCCGGAGCTGGCGCTGGAACTCGAACGCGAAGGATATGCCGAGGTGACCGGGGCCGAGGTGGCGGCCGCGTGAACGCGCTCGCTCTCCCGACGCGCAGGGACGAAACCTGGCGCTACAGCGATCTGGAAGCTGTTGCCTCCGTCTGGCCGATCGCGCCCGCTACCCGCATCGACGTGGCGGCGGGTGAACGCGCGCATCATCATCTGTTGCAGGATGCCGCTGACGGCACGGCTGCGGTGCACGACTATGTCATGACGATCGCCGATGGCGCGCGCTGCGATTTCCATGTGCTCAATATCGGCGGCAAGTTCGGTCGCGTGACGCTTGACGTGACGTTGGGCGAAGCCAGTCATTTCGAGCTGGGCGGCGCGATCATCGGGGACGGGGAGCAAAGTCTGGAAATCGTCACCACTCTCACCCATGCAAAGGCGAACGCCACCAGCGGCCAGACCGTCCGCACGGTGCTGGCCGGACGCGCTACGGGAAGCTATCTGGGCAAGATCGCCGTCGCCCGCGACGCGCAGAAGACCGACGCGTTCCAATCGGTGAAGGCGATGCTGCTCGATCGCACCGCGACCGCCAATGCCAAGCCGGAACTGGAAATCTACGCCGACGACGTGAAATGCGCGCACGGCGCCACAGTGGGCGAGCTGGACAAGGCGGCGCTTTTCTACATGGCAAGTCGCGGCATGGACCCGGCCACGGCCAAGACGCTGCTGCTGCGGTCGTTCGTGGCGGGGGTATTTGATGGCGTGGCGGACGAGACGGTGAAGGAGCGTCTGGAAGCGGCGGCGATCGCCAAGCTGGAGGCGCTGGTATGAATATTGATGCCTGCGCCATTCGTCCGAACGGTATTTCAGTGGCCCGCGCCGACTTCCCCGGCATCGCCGACTGGCACTATCTCGATTCCGCCGCCACCGCGCAGAAGCCGAGGCAGGTGATCGACGCCATCGCCCGCGCCTATGGCGAGGACTATGCGACGGTCCATCGCGGGGTCTATGCGCGCTCGGCGAACATGACGCTCGCCTATGAAAGCGCGCGCCGCAAGGTCGCGGACTTCATCGGCGCCGCATCGGACAGCGAGATCGTCTATGTCCGCGGCGCGACCGAGGGGATCAATCTCGTCGCCACCAGCTGGGCGGGCGAACAGCTCGAAGGCGGCGACCGCATCCTGCTCTCGACCCTCGAACATCACAGCAATATCGTTCCGTGGCAGATGGTCGCCGAAAAGGTCGGCGCGCAGATCGACGTCATTCCCCTGACCGATGACGGCAAGATCGATCTCGATGCGATGGCGGCGATGATCTCGCCACGGCACAGGCTGGTCGCGCTCGCCCATGTGTCGAACGTGCTGGGTTCCGTACTCGACGCCCGCCAAGCCGCCGACATTGCCCACAGCGTTGGCGCGAAGATCCTGATCGACGGATGCCAGGCCGTGCCGCGCCTCGCTGTCGACGTGCGGGCGCTCGATTGCGATTTCTACGTGTTCTCCGCGCACAAGCTGTACGGCCCCACCGGCATCGGCGTGCTGTGGGCACGCAAGGAGCTGCTGGACGCCATGCCCCCCTATCAGGGCGGCGGGTCGATGATCGACAAGGTGACGTTCGAAAGGACGACCTACGCCTCCGCACCCACGCGGTTCGAGGCGGGAACGCCGCATATCACCGGCGTCGTCGGGCTTTCCGCCGCGATCGACTATGTGCAGGCGATCGGCCTGGATGCGATCCATGCGCATGAGTGCGCGCTCGTCGGCCAGGCGCGTGCCGCGCTGGAAGGGCTGAACAGCGTGCGCGTCTTCGGGCCGGCGGATAGCGCGGGCATATTGAGCTTCGAGGTCGAGGGGGTGCATCCGCACGACGTCGGCACCATATTGGACGAGGCAGGGGTGGCGATCCGTGCCGGCCATCATTGCGCGCAACCGCTGATGCGGCATCTGGGCGTCGACGCGACGGCGCGGGCGAGTTTCGGGCTTTACAGCGACGAGAGTGACGTTGCTGCGCTGGTGCGGGGCATAGAGCGGGTCAGGAAGATTTTCGGATGAACGAAGAGCGAAAGATCATGGTGGAAGAAGTCGATGCCGTGCAAGCGCCGCCAAAGGCGCGGGTCGAGGACGGGACCGGAGCTGCCACCCGCCAGCGCGACTATCTGGACGGCTTTTTGAATGCGAAGCCGGCCGATGTTCCCAGCGGCGAGCCGGGTGGCGACCTCTATGAGGCGATCATCGACGCGTTGAAGGAAATCTACGACCCTGAGATCCCGGTCAATATCTATGATCTCGGCCTGATCTACGGGGTCGACGTGACGCAGGACGGCCACGCCGTGGTGACGATGACGCTGACGACGCCACATTGTCCGGTCGCCGAATCCATGCCGGGCGAGGTCGAGCTGCGCGTCGGCGCGGTGCCGGGCGTGGGCGACGCGCAGGTCAATCTCGTCTGGGACCCGCCATGGGACCCCCAGAAGATGAGCGACGAGGCCA
>JBEVME010000080.1:0-70474 GCA_040508785.1 Sphingobium sp. | reverse complement strand
TGTCGCGACGCGGCGGAAGTGCTTGAGCTTGCTGAAGAAGCGTTCGATCAGATTGCGTTCGCGATAGAGCCGCTTGCTGAAGCAGAGTTTCCATTGATCACGACCCACGCGCCCATTTGCGACGTCCGATTGTCATGATGCGCTACGGCTGATCGACCAGCCGGTTCCAAGCTTCGCAGCAAAGGTCGACAATGTTGTCGTGTGCGGTGAAGATCCGGTTGGACAGCCAGTTGTCGCGAATGAACTGCCAGATATTTTCGACCAAGTTGAGTTCCGGGCATTTGGCCGGCAGCGGAATGATGCTGATGTTTTCGGGCATTTCGAGCTTTCCGGTCATGTGCCACCCGGCTTAATCCATCAGCAGCACAGCGTGGGCGCATCGTTCGAGTCGCCTCAAGCCCACCGCGTCAAAGTCATCCCGCATCCGATCGCTGCACCCATGGCCATGCACCACAACGGGGAGCCATAGATTCAGAAATTTACCGCCTTGGGGACCCCCTCCTGAGTCGCCCTCACTGGAGGCTGGTATGACACTCCAATCGGTCCACTCGGTGGGGGCAGATCAATCCGTCATTGTCAGTTGACACGATGCCATCATGTCGCATATCCATCTTAGAGTTGGTTCTAAGATGGATGGCTCAGGTTGGGTGGGCAGTTGAATTAACCAAAGCATGCCATTTCGCAGATCGGCCAAAAGGTTGACGTGTAAAGGGCGAGATGGAGGGGCGTCGAATTATGGTTGGGCGCATTGAGGTGCCAAAGATGGGGTGCCACCACTCACTTCGAGCGGGCAGCCCAGGATTCGAGCTGATCGTAGAACCCGTCGGTGATCGCCACTGCTGTAGCCGCATCTCGGCTCAGAATAGCGCGTCCGAGCCTTCGATGATGATCTACAGCAAATGTCAGGCGGTCCGGATTTTCCCAAAGTCGATCCTCATGCGGAATGCCCGCATAGGCAAGGATGATCTCGGTGAAAACGTGCAGGACAGGGTCACCGCTCATTTCAGCCACAAGCGAACAGAATTCTACGTGAGATTCCCGAAGGCGGTCGGCACTGCCGTCTCCTCGATCATTTGCAAAAATCTCCAGTCGTGCGGAAAATGCCTCGTTCAATTTCTCGCACGCCAAAAAAGCCGCCTCGCGACGAAGTATGCGCATCATCCTCGTAGTCTGGGCGACAGCCACCCCCTTTGCTCGCAACAATATTGCCACGGATTTAGCGACACCCGTCGTGTCCGGAACACGAGAGAAGTAGCCGCCGTGCCATCCCCGGCGAACGGTGAGGAGTTGCTGATATTCAAGGAGCCGTGCCGCTTGGCGCAATGTCTGCTTGCTGACGGCAAAACGCGCGACAAGTTCGTTTTCCGAACCCAGAAGCGTCTCTTCAGAATGACGGATTACCTCTTCGAGGAGTTGGCCGGCTATTGCTTCTGGCGCCGAAGGTATTTTTGGGATGTTCACGCGCTTCCCGCTCATTAGATTTATGTGGGTTATTACATCATTCTCGATAAAGTCAGTAGTCTAAAAATGATGAACGACGGACTAGAACAGGAGAGATAAATGGATACTGGATCGACGGGGCATTCCGTCAGCAGACGAGGTCTCCTAAACACGGTGACGATGGCCGGTGTCTTGGGAACTGCGTCCATAGCGAGCGCTGCAACTTCCACCTCTCCGTGCGAGGGGCCGTCCGCAAAGCGATTCAGTAGTTTCGCCGGACCACTTCAGCCTATTGATGACCTGGCACTGACCGCACCATTACGCGAAGATCCCGCCGCGATCGAAACCTATAACGTCTGGCTTTT
This sequence comes from Sphingobium sp., assembly GCA_040508785.1. Lineage (GTDB taxonomy): Bacteria > Pseudomonadota > Alphaproteobacteria > Sphingomonadales > Sphingomonadaceae > Sphingobium. The sequence goes on along the minus strand of JBEVME010000080.1, from coordinate 68,669 downwards.
CGATCCCGATCAGAATGTTGCGATCAACCTGCATCCCACCTTGCAGCACGGCGAGATGCTGACATACATCACGGTGTTTTTGCCCGACGGGAAAATTTTGCGCGGACTCGACGAGCGCGCCAAGTTTACGTCACCAAAACAACCCCACAGCAAGAATATCACATACACCTGCGAGGAGCCTTTCCGCCGGTGGAAATACTCCGGGCGCAATGTGCCGGTGTTTGTCACTTCCGATATCGAACAAGGCCGCGGGGCGGTGGAGGCCTCTGAGCCCACCCTTAAAGTGTCGTTCGACATTGATGCGATCACCAAAGCCCCCCCATATATTCAAGGAACCTTACTGCCGGAAGCGAAAGTGGCTCTTCAGGACATTCCCGGCCTCTGGATGGCGAGCCGCCTGACCAGCGGCCCTTCGCCGGTAGCGCGTCGCTATGATCAAGCACTGGAAGGTAACGGGACCATCACTGTCGGCGACCAGAGCTACACCTTCCACGGCTTCGGGCTCCGAGGACACGTCCGCGGCGTCCGGGTGATGGACGGCATGGAAGGACATAGCTGGATTGGCGCCGTCTTCCCGAGCGGGATGTGCATGGGAATTCAAGCATATCCGCGCAGCGATGGCGGTTACGCGATGAGCGAGGCCTATATTTACAAGGATGGGATCGTTTATCCAAATCGCATTATTTACGCGAGTAGGTTCAATCGAGATCCTGCAGTGCGCAGATTTGTCGTGGAACTGGCTTGCGACGAACTCGGGCGCACCCGTTTCGTGGGCGAAGACCGGCGCACGTTCTACTGGGCCATGAGCGGATGGAGCGGTCAGCCTTCGGTAAGCGAACAGACGCGATCGAACAGACTGCGCTACGGCATCGATCCGGCCGCGCCGATGATCATGCGTCAGGCCGTAGCGACTTTCGAGTGCAACGGCGAAACCGGCGCGGGCATGCACGAGCGCTCGGGCTCCGCGGCGACATCCGAGAAGTGGTGAGTACGCCTGCCGATCAAAAGCCATAATCAACGTGGGGTAAGTGATGTTTAAACTCGAGACGAGCTCGGCCGCTGCGCTCGCGGCCGGCCTGATCGCCGTTCCCGCATCGGCTCAGGAAATACGCGGGCAGGAAATCCAGCAGGCGAGCCCTCAGTTGCAATCTCCGGCCGTTGCCGCAGCAGTCGGGCCTGCCACCGGGGGGCTGGAAGAAATCGTCGTAACCGCGCGCAGAATATCCGAAAATCTGCAGGACGTCCCGGTTGCGATAACGATTTACTCCGGTGAGACGTTGCAGCGCCAGAATGCGCTCCGGCTGTCAGATATCGCGCGAACGACACCCGGTCTTAATATCCGGGAAGCCAACTCGAACCCGGCCGCCTCGACCATTGCGTTACGCGGTCAGGTTCAAACAGATGTCCTCGCCACGCTTGACCCGTCTGTCGGAACCTATGTCGATGGTTTATATTGGGCGCGCGCCTACGGCTTCAACAGTAACCTATTGGACTTGCAGAGCGTCCAAGTCCTCAAGGGCCCCCAGGGCACGCTTTTTGGCCGGAACACCACGGGCGGCGCAATCCTGGTGCAGACGAACGATCCCGACTTCTCCGGCATCAGCGGGCTCGTGTCAGGAACATATGGACGTTTCGATGAACGGAGCGCCACCGGCATCGTTAATCTTCCGATCGTCAACGACAGGATAGCGGTCCGGGCGGCCGTCCAACGCTACCTTAGAGACGGCATTACGACAGATGTCGGCCCAGTCCTCCCTGGGCGCAAATATAATAATCGCGATTCCTGGTCAGCCCGCGGCAAAGTCCTGATCCAAGCCACGGACAACCTCAGTATTCTCGGCTCGGCAGAGTATTTTAAGAGCGACCTGAACGGGCCGACGCGGCGACTTTCCTAGTTTGTTCCGAGCGGCCTCACGCCTCCTGTCGCATCAGCGGAGGTTGCCGCCTCCGCCGCCGCCCGTGGCTTTCCTGCAAGCTATCCCGCCATATCGGCATCAGCCGCGGCGTTCGCCGGTAACGCCAACCTGCGGGGCTTCATCAACAGTATTGCCGGCAATCCCGACGCGGCCGGTCAGTTCCTTGACTCGGTGACGCCCGATCCCACTGCCGCCGTCAAGACATATACTTACAGCGGCACGGCCACGCTCGACACGTTCTTTGGCGCGATCAAGTTCATCGGCGGCTATCGTCGCATCAGATCATTCTCCGCAAATGATCTTGAGGGTTCGCCGTTCGCCGTACATCAATCGACGGGAGTGCAGCGACTAAGCCAGGCGTCAGGAGAGCTTCAGATAACGGGAAAGGCATTCTCTGACTTGATAGACTTCGCTGCGGGTGCGTTCTACTTCCACGAGAAAGGGGTCGACGCTTCGGTTCGAGGAACAAGCATACCAACGCTGAACGCCATTACCAACGAGTTTTCCGGCAGCATCGATAATGATAGTTCCGGCTTATATGGCCAAGCCAACTGGCACATTAGCGATCGCCTAACATTCACCGGCGGCCTTCGATATTCTGTCGACGACAAAGGGCTTACGACACGCAATACTAGTTTCAATCGTACTACTGGAATATTGACGTGCTCCGTTCCGACGGCATCGGTTGCGGCAGGTTGCGCGCTTACCCGGAACGACGATTTTGCCGGGGTTTCTTATCTGGCAGGACTCGACTACAAGATCGCTGACGACGTTCTCGTATATGCCAAGACCAGCAAGGGCTTCCGGTCCGGTGGCCAAAATCTGCGGGCCAACACCGTAGCGTCTGCACTGCCTTTCCGGCCGGAGATTGCCTATGCCTATGAGGGAGGTATCAAAAGCGAGTTCTTCGATCGACGTGTTCGGCTGAACCTGGCAGGTTACTATAGCGAAATCAACGATATCCAACGTTCGACCCTGGTCGGATTCGCTAACGGCACAACCTCAACAATCCTGAGCAACGCAGGCAAGCTGCGCGTCTATGGGCTCGAGAGTGATCTTGCGGTCCGGCTGTTCGAAGGCTTCGAGTTCGGCGCAACCGGCGCAGTCACCAATCCGAAATATTTACGCTACGCAGAGGTTCCGAGCCGAACCAACCTTACCGGAGATCGCCGCAGCGAGCGGATCGAGAACATTCCGAAGTATCAATTCTCCCTGAGTGCTAACTATGATCGAGATCTTGGGTTCGCCAGAATAGCCCTGAACGCTGACTATTCCTGGACCAGTGCATATGCATTACAAAGTTACGTTGCCTTTCTCGGCGATCCACAAGGCGTGACGATTGATCCGTTCAATGGAAAGACCGTCTCACGGAACATAATAGACGCAACCACGTCCCCCAAGCAGGGCGTGCTGAGCGCGCGCGCGGCATTGACGTTCATGGACAGGCAGCTCGAAATAGCAATTTACGGGCGCAACCTTACGAACAATCGGAAGAGGGTGAGCGCGCTATATGTTGCGGGCATCAATTATGTGTCGGAAACGCTGCGTGAGCCGAGAGCTTACGGCATGACCGCGACATATCGGTTCGGGCATTAGGCCGTAGACTCATAAACGCGCAACCACAGCCGCATTGAGGCGAGTTGGACCATGGCGAGAGAGTTTTCGGCGAGCTTGTCTTAGGGTCGGGACTCATAACCACCAGGTGATGGCGGCCACGAGGAGATGGCGCCGAGGAGGTGGCGAGCTTGTCGTAGCGAGTAGCGATACGGCGATAATCCTGGAGGCGGGAGAACATGTGCTCAACGGCGTTTCGGCCTTTGTAAACCGTGCGCGAGAAGCGGCTTTTCCAGCGCCGGTTCGCCTTGGGGGGGATGTTGGGCACGGCCCCCTGGCGCTCGATCAGGCCGCGGATCGCGTTGCTGTCATAGGCCTTGTCGGCGAGTACGATGGTACGCGGCGCGAGATCGTCTAGCAGGACATCGGCAGCACGGCAGTCGGCAACGTTACCGCCGGTCAGCAGGAAGCGGAGCGGGCGGCCTTCGCCGTCGGTGAGCGCGTGGAGCTTGCTGTTGCGGCCACCTCGGCTGACCCCGATCGCCTGGACGAGCGCCCCCCTTTTTCGCCGACTGCCGAGCGGTGCGCCTTCATGTGCGTGCTGTCGATCAGGACTTCGGCGGGCGGTTCACCCGCTGCCGCCAGCGTGACGAACATCTCCTGCCAGATGCCTTTGGCAGCACACCACGAACCGGTTGTAGAGCGTCTTCCTTGGACCATAGCAGGCCGGCGCATCGACCCAGCGACTGCCAGATCTCACGACATGGATAATGCCGCTGATCGCACGCCGGTCATCGACCCGGGCAACGCCTCGCACCTTGTTGGGCAGCAACGGCCGAAGCCGCTCGAACTGCTCTTCACTCAACTAGAACTCGCTCAAATCCACGCTCCTGCTGTCGGCGAGCATGAATCACTTTCGCGCCGCCAAGGGAATCCTGTTTATGGGTCCTGACCCTAGGAGGCTGGGTGGCATGCCCGCATGCGCAATCTAGGATCAGGATCCATTAAATTGCTTGCGTTGGCAGCGATTGGTTGATTCAAGGTCAGCGTTGAGGAGGCGCTGATTGTGGATGTTCCGTTCGTGCTGAGTGAGGCGCAGATGCGCCGGATCGAGCCATTTTTCCCGCTGTCGCATGGCATTCCACGGGTGGTCGACCGCCGGATTACCTCGGGCATTGTCTACGTCATCAAGCATGGTCTGATGTGGCGTGACGCTCCCAAGGGGTATGGCCCGAACAAGACGATCTACAACCGGTTCGCGCGCTGGAGCCGGCTTGGGGTATTCAACCGGATCTTCGCCGAACCGGCAGGCGCTGCTGGCGAGCCCGACCGGATCATGATCGACGCCATGCATCTCAAGGCGCATCGCACGGCATCCAGTCTCCTAAAGGGGGGGCTCTTTCCCGATGTATTGGACGCACCAAGGGCGGGCTGAACTCGAAGCTGCACACGGTCTGCGATGGCCGGGGTAGGCCGATCATCATGCTACTCACCGAAGGGCAGATGAGCGATCACAAAGGCGCAGCTCTGCTGTTTTCGCGACTGCCTCAGGCCAAGGAACTGCTGGCCGACAAAGGCTACGACAGCGACTGGTTCCGCCATGCCCTTGCCAGGCGCGGTATCACTCCCTGCATCCCACCAACTGTCCATCGCAAGGTCCAGCACGCCTACGACAAGCAGATCTATCGCCAGCGCCACAAGATCGAGAACCTGCTCGCACGCCTCAAGGACTGGCGACGCATCGCCACCCGTTACGACCGATGCGCCCACACTTTCATGTTAGCCATCACTATCGGAGTACTGTTCTGCTTCTGGCTGTAATCAATGAGTCCTGATCCTAGAAGGCGACCGAGCTTGATGAGCGGGGTTTCCAAGCCTCGCCCCCCGGCTTTCACGGAAGGCACAGCGGTTTTGGCTGGTTAGGGCAGCTTCGCAATAGGTGCTTGTTGCGGCCTGTTCATTATAACTGCGCGCCTTAGGTCAACAGTGGCTGTGGGACTGACGAGACGGCGGCGACTGGCCAGGCGCTCGACCAAATCGGCCATATCGCCGGCTGTTCGTGCGATTGTCGACGAGCCAGCCAAGGATATCAACCCGACGGCAGCGTCAGGATGGCGGTGGTCAGGTTGCCGCTCGATACTTCGACCGCACCGATTTGTCGGTCGCCGATGCTGACCCGATAACAGCCCGGCATGACGCCGTCGAACGCCGCCAGTCCATCGAAGGCCGTGCGGGCACGCCGGGCAACGGCCCGATCGTTGCCGCATCGGGCGAGGGACAGGACGCTGCCCGAAACCCCGCCCCCCTTTTCGTCTCGCAGGGTCAGTTCGATACTGCCCGTTTCGACGACGGGAATGTCGACATGGACGACACCGCCGGCCCGCGCGGTGATCAGGCGTCCGGGGAGGGATGGAGCAAGATACGGATTTTCCACATTGGACAGATCCGGCAATATGGCGACCGGGCGGTCCACCGGCAAATTCTCGATAACCGTGACGCCGTTGCGCGTGCTCACCTGCCCGCGCGGCGCGCTGATAATCTCGCCGCCCTCGACCAGCGCTTCGTGCTGCCCGCGGCGGCCGTCACCATTGCGGTCTTCGAACATCCGGGCCACGACAGTACCGCTGTTGGAGCGGGCGTCCCGACCCAGGCGAACGCCGCCCCATTGCGGATCGCGATCAATCGCGAAGGCCAGCGTCAATAGCCCGGCCCACGCCTTGCCGCTGCTGTCGTGCCGCCCCTCCGCTCCCAGACGAACGCCGTTCCAGTCGCGATTGATCGAAACGCGTTCGCGCGTCGAACCCTGCTGGAAATCATGATCCGCGCCGGCGGCCAGGTACCAGCTGTTGAGCCGCAGCCCCGCTTCGGCGCCGGCATTGCGAACACGAAAGTGCGGCGCGATGTCATAGTCGAACTGCGCCCGCAACCGCCACGCGCCAGTCGATCCCGCAAGCGACACGCCACCGTCCAAACGCTTCTGGCGCCCTGCTACCCCCACCCGAATGTCGCGATAGGACAGGCGCGGACTGAAGGAGACAGGGCCCGCGACAAAGCTGATCCGGCCGTTCAGAAACCGGTCTGCTGCCCCGTCCGATCGTCGCGTCCGCGTTGCCCCTAGGCTCCATCCGGCCGTGCCGATCCGGCCGTCCAGCCGCATCATGTCCCGCGACAATGTCGTCACCCCCGCCGCCAGACGGCTGTCGTCACTGACGAAATCGCGATCATATTCCTCCCGTTCGGCGGATAGGCTCATGCCACCGATGCTGGCCAGCACCGCCAACCTCCGGGCCGTAGCGCGACCGTCCTGCACCAAGAGGTCGCCGCTGGCCAGCACGGGTCCGGCCAACCAGGCGAAACCGCCCCCGACATAGGTTGCGCGCACGCCGCCATCCTCCTGCCGCCGCGCGGCGAGCGCCGATACCGACAGCGACCGCGACAGACCATAGCCCAGACCGATCTGCGCATGCAGGCCGGTCGGATTAGCCAGCAGGTTGACGGCATCGTCTTGAACGCTGCCATCGCTACGATCGATGCCGAAAGGCGACCGGCGAAGCAATGTTCTCCCCTGGCGCATGATCGCCGCTGAATAGGTAAGCGTCCCGGGCACGATCTGCGCACTGTCGATGGCGATGGAACGGTTGACCGTCTGTCGTTCGCCCGATGGTCCGTAGAGGATGATCGAAAACTGGTTGCTGCCGAATTGCAGCGGCACCGCTGCGAACAGATAGCGGCCATCGCTCCCGACCGTCTGAAAGCCCAGCAGTTGATTGTCCCGATACAGCTCGGCCTGCCAGCCGGGGGACGCGCCCCCGACTATGTCCGTTTGGTCGAACCGTCCGGTCGTGTTCAGCGGCGCACGACCGATCTGCACCCCGATGCCGCTGCCGTTGCGCAGCAATAGCGGGATCGCCTGAAGATTGATGTCCCCGATTTCCCCCATCGTGGCGCGCAAGGGCCCGAGCAATCGTCCCGCCGCGTCATAGCGCCCCAAAGTGATGCGCCCGTCGACGTTGCCCGGTATCGTCGTGGACAGCGCGACTTGCGCCGTGGTGCCCAGCAGGTCACCCTGCGCGAACAGATTGCCCTGTCCAGTAAAAGCCCGGCCGCCATTATTCTGCGCGGTCAGCGCCAAATTGGCGGTGAGATAAGGCCAGGACAGCCAACTGGGACGGCTCGCCAACCGCGGGAGGTCGCTATAATCCTCCAGGTCGGCGGAACGCGCCGCGCTACCCGACCGTCGTGCATTTTCCTCGCCCGCCAACAGATAGGGCGGGGCCAATGACACGACCTGCCGATCTGCCTCCCATTTGAGGCCAAGACCGAACCAGCGATCAAGCGCCGTGACCGCGACATGGGCAACGCCATCTATTTCCGCCAGATCGCCTGGTGCCAAATCGAAGCGCCGCCCGGCCGACAGGGCAAAGTTGCCCGCTCTATCAAGGCGAAAACGCTGGTCTTCCCGCAAAAACCAGCCGTCCGCGCCCTTCTCGTCGATGGTGATGCGAAAATCCGTCGCCACCATGACCTCCTCGAACGGCAGGTATAAATGCCCTTTATCGCCGACCTGCCACGCCAGTATCTCGCGCACCAGCGTATCGCGATTGCGCAGCGACAGTTCGACGATGCGCAGGTCCGCATCGGCCGGCGCGGACAGATCCGTCCACTGCGCCACGGCCGGCACCGGCAGCATCGCCAGGAGGCTGGCACATAGCGCTGGACGCATCGCGATCAGTCGATCGCCGCCTGCGCCAGCACGTCACCGTCGCGCATGCCCGGCAATTCCTCGACATACGCCACGCTGGCAGGTTTCGCCGTGCCGGTCAGCGCGACCGGGAATATCCGCCGCCCCAGCGGCGCGGGCACCGAAACGCCGCGCAGGCTGCCCAGCACCGCCCCGTCCACACCCATGATCCGCAACGTGCCATAGTCCGACCGATTGCCGGTCCGCGCGACCGTGACATTGACGGCGCGGCGGTTTTCCGCGCTGCTGACGACCTGGCTGCGCTCGATCCGGGCGCCGCCGGTCGTCTCGCCCACCCGCAACAGCAGCGGGATGGTGACGCGGAAATCCATGCCAACGGTGACGGACACCATGCGGTCCTGCCCCGGCTTCTCCTCGGCCGCCTCCTCCACCGGCGCCACGGTCGGGATGGAAGAAAAGCGCAGATGGCTGCGATACTCCCCCGCCGCCACGTCTGCCGGCACCCGCGCTATCACCTTGATCGCCTGGCGCTGGCCGGGTTGGAGCGTCACTTGGCGCGGCGCGTAGCGGATGTGGGGCAGGGCCGACCAGGCGGGTATCGCCCCGTCGGCGACCGGGCTGTGCGCCCCCGTCTCATCGATCGAAAGGTCCAGCGACTCAACGCGGTAACTGACCGGCGCTGTGCTGCTGTTGTACAGCATCACCTGCCCGCCGCGCCGAGCATCCATCACCAGCCGTGTGGGCGATATGGCGATCCCGCCAAAGGGCTGGCCGGCATCGGCGGGGACGGCGTCGAACGTCTCGGGCTTGGAGCCTTCCCCTTGCGCCACCACGCCCTGCGCCGGCAGCAGACCGGTACTCAGCATTGCCGCCGATATCTTCAGGACAGATCCTAGTCGCAAATGCATGTCTGGGCCTCATAATAGACGTCCATGGTGATGTGGCCGACGACGTTCGATCCTTCCGGCACGGACACGTCGCGCGACACATCCAGATGGCCACCGTAATTCAGGTCGATCCGCCCCCCCGCTGGACAGGCCATGCTGTGCGGCACGCCCTCGACGGTCGCGAAGCCGATGTCCGCGTCATGGACGATGAACTGCGCGCCCTGCGCTGCCACCGGACTGTCGAAACTATAGGTGAAGGCCAGCACATGGGACGGCTCGCAATCGATCACGATCCGGCCATTGCCGCGACCCGACCCCTGGAAACCGCAGTTGCGGAACTGGGTGGACGCCACCCCGTCCTCGAACACTGCCTCGTTGTTGCGGGTGTCGATATGATAGCTGCACGTCTGCACATCGCCGCCCGACGGACGTAGCACGGACCCGAACCGCAGGCTGAGCGCGCTGCGGATGGAGAGCGACAGCGGCGCCGCCGCCAGGGTCGCCGTCGCGTCGACTGTGGCGCTGTCGCTCGTCTGCGCCGTCGCCATGCCCGCCCAGCCTGCCAGCAACCACAGGCCGGCGACAGTCCGAAATGCCTCCCGGCCCGTCATTGGCAGCCGAGGCACTGACCGGTGTCGTAAAAGACATCGACCGTCACCCTGCCCACCGTCACCTGGCTGTCGCTGACATCGGCCGTGCTGGCGATCGACAGGCGGCCACCGACATGCAGGGTCGCCGCGCCATTGGCGCAGGTCGCCTGGTTGAAGCGGATATCCTCTTCGCTCAGGAAGCCGATATCATCCTCGTCGACTATCAGTGAGACGCCATTGGCCTGCAACGGGCTGTCGGTGCCATAGCTATAGGCCAATACCCCGCCATTGTCGCAGGCGATGGCGACGCTGCCCACCGTCTGGGCACTGTCCTGAAAGGCGCAGGTCGCGCCATTGGCCGGCGAACCGTCGACATAGCTGGCGCGCTCGCCCCGGACATCGAGCGTATAGGTGCAGGTCGACACATTGCCGCGCGGCAGCGTCACCTTGCCGAAGGCGAGCGACGCGCTGGACTGGATCGCCAGCGTCGGCGGCGGCGACACGATGGTCGCCAGCGCTTCGATGGTGATGCTGTCCCTGGTCGTCTGCGCCATCGCCGCCATCGGCAGCGACCAGTGCGCCAAGGTGGTAAGCGCGACGGCAGTCGCAAAAGAACGCCAGGTCACGATGCCTTTCTCCCTGTCAATAATTTACGCTGAGCGTGACGGTGCCGACATTGACCGCGGCCCCATTGGGCAGGTCGGATTCCGCGGACACCTGCAATTCGCCATTGATCCGCATGATCGCCGGCTGCCCGTCACGCCCCAGGTCGCAACGGAAGCTGCCGGCATTGTCGCTCATGATCTGATAGCCCCGCTGCGCGTCAGGATCGGGCGGCGCGATGGAGCCGATGCGCGACACCTGACGGAACAGCGCCCCCTTGATGCCGGCCGAGCTATAGCTCGCCCCATAGCGGATGGTCTGCCCGTTCTCGCACGCCAGCATCACGATGCCGACGCTCGACGCGCCGCTGATCGCGCAGCCGGCAAGGTTGGACGGGTCGACGGCCAGGCCGGTCCTGCTCAGCATGTCGGCGGACGTCACCGTCTTGTCGCGCTCGACCACCAGTTGATAGCGGCAGACCGCATTGGCCTTCGCATTGTTGGGAATGGCGACCTTGCCGAAATTGATCGGCGTGCCGACCGTCAGCTTCAGCGGTGGCGGCGGCGCCTGTTCGAAGACGGTCGTGGCGTTCAACGTGGCCGACGATGGCGATGCCGCCGTCTGCGCGGCGACAGGCGCCACCGGCAGAGCAATCAGGATCAAGGCGACCGGGCTCAGGCGGGCGTGCATCTCCCGCTCCTCAATAGCTGACGTCTAGGGTGATGGTGCCGACATTCACCTTGGTGCCGCGCGGCAGGGTCGCCTCGTTGGTGACGTCCAGGACGGCGCCGATATAGACGAAGGAATTTTTGCTGTTCAGGCCCAATACGCACATGAACTGACCGGTCGGGGAATCGATCGGAAAGACGATGCGGCGCGGATCGTCCAGCGCGGGGATCGCCGCCCCCAGCCGTCGGACGGGCGCCTTGAAATCCGCCCCCCTGACGCCTGCCGATGCATAGGTGATCTTGTAGCGAACGGTCATGCCGTCCTGACACCCCAGCCGGAAACCGCCAGCGAAGAAGCCGCCCGTCATCGAGCAACCCGCCGTCCCCTGCGACCCGGAAACCACGGTGTTGCCATTGACCTCATTGACCAGAGCCAGGGTATTGCTGCCCTCGAAAAAGGTTTCGTAACGGCAGATCGTACTGGGCTTGATCTTGTTGGGAATGGCGAGCTTGCCGAAGTTTAGCGCCGCCAGGACGGACAGTTCGATCGGCGGCATCGGCGCATCCTCGAACGTCGCTATCGCATCGAGGCTCGCCGACCGGTCGGACGACTGGGCCAGCACGGGCGATGCCGACAATATGCCCGACAGGATCAGCAGGCAGAGCAGGTTGCGCATCATGGCCCCTTCCCCCCTCAATAGTTGACGTCGATGGTGACGGTGCCGACCGATAATTTGCTGCCGCGTGTCAGGCTGGAGCTGTTCCTGACGTCCAGCGTCGCATTCAATAGCAGGAACATCTTGTTATCCGCCGCTGGATCGCAGCTGAAACTGCCATTGGCGCCCAGCGGCACGGACTCGCTGAAGGGCATCTTCTTCGCGATCGCGCCCGCCACGGTCGTGCTGCCCGGCGAAAATGACATGGCCGAAGAAGCCGAGAGGTTGTAGGCGACCTTGTAGAAGACCGACAGGCCGGTCTGGCAGGTGACCGACACCTGCCCAACGGTCTGCGCCCCTTCAAACCCGCAGCCCGACGGCGCGCCCGCCACGGTAGCGCCACCATCCACTTCGGAAAAGGACGTCTCGGTCGCCGACACGTCGTTCGCACGCGCGCGCAGATTGTATCGGCACCGCGTGTCGGGACGCGCGGGATTGTTCGGGATTGCGAGCGTGCCGAAACTGATCGGCGTCACCGTCTTGAGCGAAAGGGGCGTAGGCGGCGCGTCCTTCAGGGTCGCGGTCGCGTCCACCCCGACGGTCGTCGATGTGCTCGTCTGCGCATGGGCGGTCACGCCGCAGAGCGTCGTCGCGATCATGCTCGCGCGGACGGGCGCCCGGATGGTCCAAATCTTCATCGATTGTCCCCTCATCAATTGTACAGGGCCTCCAAGACTATGGCGCCGGCATCGATCCTGCGCCCGGTCGGCAGGCTCTGGCCTGCCTGCACGGTTATGCTGCCGCCGATCGAAAGCTGGCGGGTGACGACGGGCGTGGGCGGCGTGGCGCTGGTCGGGAAACAGGGCTTCCCGCTCGCGCTGCCCGGATTGGCGAAGAAATCGGCCTGGCTGCCGTCCACATTGGCCAGCTTCGCTGTCAGCCTGGGCTGCAGCACCAGCCCGGATATCGACACTCGCGACAGGCTGAAGGTGAACAGGATGTTCCGCCGCGCCTCGCATCGTATGGCGACGACGGCCACGCCGCCCACGGTGGAGATGTGGCAGCCGCTTTCCGACGTTGCCGAACCGGGCAATATTCTCGAACTGCCTTCGGTCATGGTGAAGGTGCCGTTGGCGAAATCGGTCGCGGCGGCGGTATATTCGCATGTCGCGTCGCGCCGCACGAACTGGTTGGGGATCGTCACTATTCCGAAATCCAGCGACCGCACCAGGCTCAGTTCCAGCGGCGGATCGGCCGCCTGCTCCAGCTGGACGACCACGGGCACGCGCATAGTCTCGCGAATCTGCGCCAAGGCGGGCATCGTGCCCAGCGCGGCCATAATCGCGGCCAGACGGGCCAGGGTTGCGCCGGCGTCACTCATATTGCGCCTCCACCAGGATAGTGCCTGCCTCGACACGGTTGCCGACCGGCATGTCGTTCACGCGCCTGATCCTCAGCACACCGCCAAAGGAGATATGCCGCGTCATCACCGACGACGCCGGCAGGGTCGACGTCGGGAAGCAGCGAATCCGTCCCGATGTCGCGGGAAAGATCTGGGCGTTGGCTCCGTCGGCGTCCGCGACCCGTATCCTTTCGGCGGCCACGAGTGTCAGGCCCGCCACCGTCCCGGACCGATAGGTCATGGTCAGCATCAGGTTGGACTGGGCCAGGCATGTCAGCGCCAGCTTGCCGATGGCGCCCGTCTGAATGAAGCGGCACCCGCTGGTGGTCACCCCTGAATCGGATGTGAAGGGCGCGCCCGGCTCCGACAGGAGGCGGCCGGCATCAACGGTCTGTTTATATTCGCACACGGCCTCGGCGGACCGGAACTGGTTGGGGATCGTGACCCGGCCGAAATCCACCGGATTGACGACGGCCAGTTGCAGCGGCGGATCGCCGGCCTGCTCCATCTGGACGAAGGCGGGCAGCGATGCGCTTGCGGTGTTGCGGACCTGCGCATCGGCGGGCAGCGCCGCCAGCGCGCCGACGATCAGCCCGGCCAGGAGGAACGGCGCCCTCACAGGTAGGTCGCATCGAACTGGATGGTGGCGACCTGCACCAGTTGCCCGGTGGGAATCGAATAGTTGGCGCCGACCTCCAGCAGGCCGCCGATCAGCACGAACATCTCGCCCTGCGCATTGGGGTTGCACACCGTCTGCACCGCGCCCCGCGCGACCTGGTCGGGACTGCCCTCTATCTCGGTGCTTTCGACGAAGCGGATGTTGGCGATCTGCGCGCTGCGGGAAAAGACCGTGGCATAGATGCGCGCGCCCGCCGCGCAGCGCATCGCGACCCGCCCGGTCGTGGTCGGCCCGTTGATCCGGCATCCGGTATAGGTGCCCCGCACCGGATCGACGGCGCTGCGGAAACTGTCCTCCACCTGCGACACGCCCGACGTGCGCAGCCGGTACGTGCATGTCGTGTCGGCGCTGACGCGGTTGGGGATCATCACCGTCCCGAAGGACAGCGGCCGCACGATGCGGAATTCCATCGGCGGATCGGGCGCGATCTCGAAGCGGACGGCGACCGGCACCGCCAGGTTGCCGCGGACCTGCGCCGACACGCCTTGCCCCGCCACAACCATGGCCAGCACAACGGACCCGATGCCTGTCGCGATTTTCAGCCCGCCAGGGGCCAACTGCTCGCACACCCTAATCATAGATGACCTCCAGCCGGATGGTGCCGACACGTCCCGAAAAGCCGATGCCCGCCGTGGGGCGCGTGGTCAGCCGCCCGCCGGCATGAATGACGCTGCGCCCGTCGCTGTCGCAGGGCAGTAGCTGCATCGCGGCGCCCGCCGGCGCGCTGTCCACCGCCATCGGCCGCGCCAGGGCAGCGAATTCCGCACCCGTCGGTGCCAGATTGCTGTGGATGACCTCCATCCGCACCATCGCGCCGGGCCCGCAATCCAGTTCGAATGTCGCAGCCGTGGGCGCGCCCGACAGAAAGGCACAGCGCTGGTCGCCACTCTTGTTGGTCGTGCCATCCGGCAAGACCTCATAAATGCAGGACGTCCCCATGCTGACGGCCAGCGTGCCGAAGCTCAGTCCTTCGCTGGCCACGATAGACAATGGGGCGATCAGCGTGGCGTTGGCCTCGACATTCGATTCCTGCGCCATCCCCATCGGCGAAAGACCCAGCGTGACAATCGGCACGGCGATCCGGGCGGCGCATGACGCGACGGTCCCTGTCCTCCTGTCCATCGCGATCGTCATGGCGTTCAACCGCCCCCCATTGTGCCACCCGCCCCCGCAGCGGCAGGGACTTTTGACAGATTGATGAGGTGCGGGGATTCGGGAACGGGACAAACAGTCGCAACATGTTGCAAATTGTCGCATCGGTCGTGCTACCGCTCGACAATCGCCCGGCAATGCGGCTGTTGGGTTGCGGCGACAACGGGAATGGGGCGCCTCTGCATGGTCCAACTGGAAGACATATATGATGCCGCTTTCAACAAGGCGCTTTTTCCCGCGCTGATCGAACGGCTGGTTCGCGCATTCGACGCGAAGGCAGGTTTTCTCGCCTGGAGCGACACAGCACGCGGCGCCGGCTTTCAGGCGGAATTCGGCAATGATCCGCGCTGGCTGCAAAGCTATGTCGACACCTATGCCCAGCATGACATCATGCGCGGCCTGCTCCATGCCGTGCCCGAAGGAGAATGCACGACGGCCTGGCCGCATCTTCAGACACAGGTGGTGCGCGACAGCATCTTCTATCGCGAATATCTCGCCCCCCAAGGTATCGTCGACAATCTGGCGGTGAACCTGATCAAGCGGCCCGGCATAGTGGCGCATCTGGCCTTGCTGCGCTGCGAACCGTCGGCACCATTTTCCCGGGAGGAATGCGACCGTCTGTCGCCCCTGCTGCCGCATCTTCGCCGAACAGTATATATTCAGAGCCACCTGGTCCGCGCGGCGGATCATGCCGCCAGCGTCCATGCCTTTTCTGGTGCGAACGGCTATGTGATCCTGCTTGCCGCAGACCGGACCATCGCGGAAATCGATCTGCCGCTGGGATCGTTGCTGCGTCTGCGGCTCGGCGACGGACTGGGCGAAGGCCCTCTGGG
Organism: Sphingobium sp.; assembly: GCA_040508785.1. Classification (GTDB taxonomy): domain Bacteria; phylum Pseudomonadota; class Alphaproteobacteria; order Sphingomonadales; family Sphingomonadaceae; genus Sphingobium. The sequence continues at coordinate 53,027 of JBEVME010000080.1, read as the reverse complement.
CAAAGCCGTGCAGGACGCGATCGAACAGGGCCATCCGGTCGCAGTGGAACTGACCTCCGGCGACGATGCGCCGATCCGCCTGCTCATCGAAGCAAGGCCGCTGGAACAGAACCAGTTCGGCGACTTGGCCACCGGACCGGCCCCGACCCATGCCATTCACATCGCCATACTCGACCAGCCGCGATCCATCGCGTTCGACGCGATGGCCTCGCTGTATCGACTCACACCGACCGAACTCAGGGTCCTGCGCGACGCCATGCGATTTGGCGACATGGTCACCATAGGCGACCGCCTGGGCATGGCGCGGGCGACGGCGCGCACGCATTTGCACCGGATTTATGACAAGACCGACACGGGCAGCATTTCGCGCCTGTCAAACCTGGTGCACAGATTTGCCCGACTGACCCCGGAATGATCGCGCGCCCGGTTGCTGGGTAAACATATGGTGGACGCGGCGGTCTGCATCCCGGACTAAACTTCTGCGCACGGCACGCGATTTCGCCTGCGCAAGGGGGTGCACAATGGGAAATCTCGTTCATCCCGATTCGAAAGCCTCGTCCGCGATGCCGTTGGAAAGGCTGGACGGATGGAAATCGATCGCTGCCTATCTGAAGCGCGATCGCACGACCGTCATGCGGTGGACGCGTGAGCGTGGCCTGCCCGTCCATCGCCTGCCAGGCGGGCGCACCGGAACGGTCTTCGCCTTGCGGCACGAACTCGATCTGTGGGCCGGATTGTCCGCGATGCCGGGCGACGATGTGCTGACGTTTCCCCTCCCTTCTTCTTTCGCCCGGCCGGGAACCGGCCCTGATCAGCCCCGTTCGGGCGCAGGCAAGGCCGCACAGGGCACGGCCCGCAGACTTGCTGTATGGGCCATGGTGGGACTGACGGGGGCAATGGCGGCCGCCGTCGCTATCCGCAGCGGCGCCTCTGCCGAACCGTCCGGGCCTCGCATCTCGATACCGGCGCTGCCGCGCGACCCGGCGATGTCGAGCAAGTTTCTGACCGCGCGCGACCTGATAGCGGACCGCCGATCCGCGGGGCTGGAGCGCGCCATCGACCTCCTCGAACAGGTTGTGCGCAGCGCTCCGGACTATGCCCTTGGCCATGCAAGCCTGGCGGAAGCGCTGATATTATCCCGTGAATTCGGGATGCGGAGTGATGCGGAGGCCTTTGCCGCAGCGCGGGTCGCGGCACGCACCGCCGTTCGGCTCGTGCCCGATCTTGCTGCCGGACATCGCCTCCTCGGCTTCATCGCCTATTGGGCGGATCGCGACTTTGCGGAGGCGGATGCCCAATTCCAGCGAGCGCTCATCCAGAGCCCCAACGATGCCATTTCGCATTTCTGGTACGGCAATATCCTTTCCGATCATGGCGATCACCGTGCAGGCATTCATGCGCTCGACCGCGCGCGCCTGCTCCAACCCGGCTCTGTCGCGATCCGCACAGATCTCGCCTGGGCACAGTGGTCGGCCGGACAGGATGAAGCCGCGACCAAAGCCTTGAATGCGATCATCGCAACCTATCCCGACTTCGCTGTCGCCCATGACTGCCTGTCGATCATCTCATTGGCACGGGGCGACTATGCCGGATATGCACGCCATTTCCTGCGCTTTGCCGAATTGAAGCGCGACACCCGGCTCATTGGTAACGCGCACGCCGTCGATGCCGCCGTACGCGACGGAAACGGACCGCAAGTCATCTTGCGCCAAGCCCTGGACGAGGCGGCGCATAATCCATCGGCTTCCATGCTTTGGCCTGCGCTCATCGCATCCGCAGGCCAGGATGCGGCGCAATTGCGACGCATCGTTCGGGTCGCGGGCCAGCGTGACCAACGACCGGGAGACGCGGGCCTCAAACTGCATATCCGCCACGCCTGGCGTCATGATCCCGCAGTCTCGGCCTTGCTCACGACACTGTGATCCGACGGACTGCCTGCCGACATTTCGGCTGCCCGCGAGAACGCAGAATCAATCAGCCTTAGTGCTAGCCCTTCACAAAACGACCCCGGGACGGGGCTTTCGTTGCTCTGAGAGACCGAAAGAGGGTCGGGACTAAGACATCATCGTCCCACGTCCTCCCACTGCGACGCTCCGTTTGAAGGCCCAAGGCACACAAGCAAGGCCATCCCTCCGGCCTAGGCCGAAAGGCACTTCCCTTCGGTTTCAGAAACTTCCCTGCGGAAGGGGTGGTGCCGCTTAGGTGACTCGAACACCTGACCCCATCATTACGAATGATGTGCTCTACCGGCTGAGCTAAAGCGGCATGAACCCGGACGTGTGGCGCCTCCCTAGCGGAAGTGGCTTCCATAGGGAACCTCGCTTTTCGGCAGAGCGGCGCATCGGACGAGCGATGATCTGCGACCCGGCGAGGTGGCGTCGGCGGGGCAGATAACAGCGCGCGCGTCACGAAACAAGCGGCCAATTAGGGCCTTATGCCGCTTTGGCCGGGCGTTCACGGCCTGTTTACCATCCGCTGGCACTGTGAGTCCCAAAGACACAGCTATGCGCAAGGCCGACCGGATGGACACTCTGCACGGGCACGAAGTCGCCAACGACCAGGACGATTTCGATTTTGCCGACGACGCCTCGTTTGATTCGCCGCAGGCATTGGGGCCGGATGAACGGCGGATGCAGGTGCGTGCCTATAATTATTGGGCGTCGCTGCTGGGCGACCGGACGCTGCCTTCGATCGAGGACCTGTCCCCCGATCAGCTCGAGGATTTCGGCCCGCACAGCGTCCTGCTGGATTTCAGCATGGGGCTCGGCAATCCCGGCATCGTCTATCTCGGCACTGCGTTGCGCCAGGAATGCGACATCGAGGGGACGATCAATCATATCGACGATGTACCGGCACGGTCTTTGCTATCACGCCTGACCGACCATTATCTTCAGATCATCGCGAATGCCGCGCCGATCGGGTTCGAGGCGGAGTTCGTCAACCAGCGCGGCACGGAGATACTGTACCGTGGCATATTGATGCCCTTTTCCTCGGACGACGATACGATCGACTTCGTGTTCGGCGTCATCAACTGGAAACAACTGGCGGCGCGCGACGTCACCGCTTCGCTTGAGCGTGAAGTCGAAGCGGCACTCACACACGCACCCCTGTCTCGCGCGCCCACCCCGATCTGGGCCGATGGCCCGCTGGCCGGCCTGGGCGACGAGCCGCTTGATCTGGCCGGGATGGAAGGCCCATCGGCCGATGCACCCCTGACCGACTGGCTTGCGCTCGCCCGCGACGGCGCGGAGCAGGCGCGCACGAGCGAAGGGCGCAGCCATGCCGCGCTGTATCGTGCCATTGGCCTGGCCTATGACTTCGCCCTGGCGGCCCATGATGCACCGAATGATTATGCTACGATGATTGCCGACGCCGGCATCAAGGTACAGGCGCGCAGCCCAATGACCGCGATCGCCAAGCTCGTTTTCGGGTCCACCTATGACAAGACGCGGCTCACCGAATATGCGACCGCGCTCGACCATGGCTGGGCTGGCGGCATGGCGATGGGCAGCCTGTCCGACTATCTTGCAGGCTATGCTGGCGGCCTCAAGGCCCTGGTGCGCGATGAGCGTGCGTTGCGCCGTGCCGAAGCGCCGCCGCGCCCCGACCATGGCGTCCGCGCCCGCGCGGCGATGCTCGCGGCGGCGGCCCTGGAGCCTGAGGCCATTGCAGCCGATGCCGACGGGCTGGCCGTCGTCGTCGCGCGGCGCGACGCGCTGGGCGGCTTTTCCATCGTCGGCTCCCTGCCACAGGGGTCCAAGCTCGCGCCCCGCGTGCTGCTCGCGGCGAGTCGCTGACTGGCGCAACGGCCGAGTCATTATCTTACGTTCTGTCGAAACTATATTTCTATCGCGGGGTTGAGGCCGCGGACCCTAAAGAGCATATAGGCGGCCTCGTCGGGGAGTCGCCGGCCCGCCAATAGCCGCCTTCCCACGTCATGGCGCGCGGCCATCGCGCGCGGACATCAGGAGAGGCGCATGACCTCGGTCGCGGAAGCCGGAATCAAGAAAGTCGATCTGTCCATCCGTCAGGCGCTGGAAGGCGCCCTGGCCGGCGGAGCCCTGCCTGGCGAGACCGAGGGGTTCGACGACGCAGCGGTCGAGCGCGCGGCGACCTTCCTGGGTGGCGTGGCGCACCAGCGCAAGGGCGGCGGCGGGTCTGTCGGCATCGACACATTGGGCGAGGGCGCCAACGGCCGCTTTATGCAGATCGCGCTGGTCAATGACGACATGCCGTTCCTGGTGGATTCGGTCGCCCATCGGCTGGCTGCGGTGGACATCACCATTCATCGCCTGCTGCATCCCGTCCTGTCGGTCGAGCGCGACAGGGACGGGACATTGAAGGCGATCCTGAACGACGAAGCGCCCGGCGCCCGCCGCGAATCCATGATCTACATCGAGGCCGACCGGGCCGATGCGAAGGCGCGCCGCGCGCTGGACCGCATGTTGCGCGATACGCTGGCCCATGTCCGCGCCGCCGTGACCGACTGGCCAAAGATGCGCGAGGCGATGGCAGCCGATGCCGACGCGGTGTCTGACGAGGAAGGCGCGGCGCTGTTGCGCTGGCTGCTCGCAAGACACTTCACCCAGATCGGCTATCAGCAGATCGGCCGGGACGGCACGACCGGGGACGATCTGGGCATATGTGCGCTCGACGGAACCGGCCTCATCGCGCCCGCTTCGCTGGCGGCGGCGTTCGACTGGTTCGAGGAAGGCAGGCGTGCCCCGCTCATCATCAAATCGAACCGTCTGTCGCTGGTCCACCGGCCCGTCCTGCTCGATCTCTTCATCCTGCCGGTCCGCCAGGGCAAGGATGTGATCGCGCTATCGGTCCATGCCGGCATCTGGACCAGCGCCGGACTGGCCGCATCGCCGGACAAGGTGCCGCTGCTGCGATCATCGCTGTCGGCGCTGATGGACAAGTTCGGCTTCGATGCAGGCGGCCATGCGGGCAAGACCCTCGCTCACGCGCTGACCGCGCTGCCGCACGACATATTGCTCGGGTTCGATCGCGAGACGCTGGAGCGGCTGGCTCTGACCTTCATGTCGCTGACCGATCGACCGCGCCCGAAGCTGGCCCTCGCAACGAGCGCGCTCAACCGGCACCTGTACGCCTTTGTCTGGCTGCCGCGCGACGACTTGTCGACCGCGCGGCGCGTACAGATCCAGACGATGCTGGCGGAGGCGGCGAACGGCAAGGTGTTGAGCTGGTCGATCGCCTTGGAGGAGGGTGGCCTCGCCATGCTGCGCATCACCATCGACCTGCGCGACGGAGGCGTCATGCCGGACGACGCAGCGCTGGATCGCCAGATCCGTACGATGGTGCGGGGCTGGATTCCCGCCGTAGAGGAGGCATTGGCGGAGACCGAAGATGCCGGTCGTGCCGCGGCGCTGGCGCAGCGCTTCGCGCCCGGATTCCCGATGGCGTATCGCAACGGCGCCGGACCGTCGGAAGCGGCGATCGACATCCGACTGCTGCATGGCCTGACGGGCGCTAGCGATCGAGCGATCCGGGTGTACCGCAATGCCGAGGATGCGGCCGAACGGCTGCGCCTGAAGCTGTACAGCAACGAGGCGATCGCCCTGTCGGAAGTCGTGCCGGCGTTCGAAAATTTCGGGTTCCGCGTGATCGAGGAGATGGCGACCGCGATTGATGGCGGCGCGCTCGGCCATGTCCAGCGCTTCATTCTGGAACTGCCGGTCGGCGGCGACGCGCAGTTGGTCGTAGATCGCGCAGACATCGTCACCGAAGCGATCGCCCAGGTGGTAGAGGGGCGCGCGGAGAATGACCGGTTCAACGAACTTATAGTCGCCGCCGGGCTTGCACCCCGGTCGGTCGTCCTGTTCCGCGCGCTGTTCCGATATCTGCGGCAGAGCGGCATGAACTACGGCCTTGCCACGGTCGCCGAGACGCTCCGTCATGAGCAGGGCATCGCGCACGAGATCATCGCCTTGTTCGGCGCGCTGCATGACCCGGCCGTGGAAGGTCGCGACGCGCTCGCGGCAGCAGCAGATTCCGCGATCGATACCGGGCTGGAGCAGGTCAGCGCGATCGACGAAGATCGTATCCTGCGACTGCTGCGCGCCGTGGTGAGGGCGACCCTGCGCACCAATTTCTTCGTGCCTTCGGGCGCGGAGGCCCTGGCCTTCAAGCTCGATAGTGCGCTGATTCCGGGCCTGCCGTTGCCGCTGCCCTGGCGCGAGATATGGGTCTACAGTCCCCGTGTCGAAGGCATCCACCTGCGCGCCGGGCCGGTCGCGCGCGGCGGTCTGCGCTGGTCGGACCGCCGCGACGATTTCCGCACCGAAGTGCTGGGACTGATGAAGGCGCAGCGCGTCAAGAACGCGGTCATCGTTCCGACCGGCGCCAAGGGCGGCTTCTATCCCAAGCAGCTTCCCAGCCCGCAGTTGGATCGCGACGCCTGGATGGCGGAGGGAACCGAAAGCTATCGCATCTTCATTCGCGCGCTGCTGTCGGTGACTGACGACATCGCGAAGAACAAGGTCGTCCATCCCAGGGGTCTCGTGGTCCGTGACGGCGATGACCCGTATTTCGTCGTCGCCGCCGACAAGGGTACGGCGACGTTCAGCGACATCGCCAATGCCATCGCGCTGGAACGCGGCTTCTGGCTGGGTGATGCCTTTGCGAGCGGTGGCTCCAACGGCTATGACCACAAGGCGATGGGCATTACCGCCAGGGGTGCCTGGATCAGCGTACAGCGCCATTTCGCCGAAATGGGCGTGGACGTGCAGACCCAGCCGATCAGCGTGGTTGGTTGCGGCGATATGTCGGGCGACGTGTTCGGCAATGGCATGTTGCTGAGCAAGTCGATCAGGCTGGTGGCCGCCTTCGACCACCGGCACATCTTCCTCGACCCCGATCCCGATCCGGCCGCGAGCTGGAAGGAACGGGCGCGGCTGTTCAAGCTGCCCCGGTCCAGCTGGGACGATTATGAAAAGGGATTGATCTCCAACGGTGGCGGCGTCTTTCCTCGCACCCTCAAAAACGTACCGCTCAGCGTCGAGGTGCAAGCCTTGCTGGGCGTCGTCGAGAGCGCGATGGAGCCGGCGGCGTTGATCTCCGCGATCCTAAAGGCACAGGCCGACCTGCTCTGGTTCGGCGGCATCGGCACCTATGTGAAGGCGGCGGCGCAAAGCCATAGCGACGTCGGGGACGCCGCAAACGACCGGCTGCGCGTCAACGCCGAAGAGGTGCGCGCGAAAGTGATAGGGGAGGGGGCCAATCTGGGCGTGACCCAGGCCGGGCGGATCGCCTACGCGCTGGGCGGCGGCCGCATCAACACCGACTTCATCGACAATTCGGCCGGGGTCGATTGTTCGGACAATGAGGTGAATATCAAGATCGCGCTCAACAGGGAAATGGTGGAGGGCCGGCTCAGCTTCGACCAGCGCAACGAACTGCTCGTCCAAATGACCGATGCGGTCGCCGAGATCGTGCTGGAGGACAACAGGCTCCAGGCGCTGGGTCTCTCCATCGCCGAACGGGGCGGCGCGGCCGATCTGGCGAGCTATGTCCGCCTGATCGAGACATTCGAGGAGACCGGCCGGCTCGATCGCCGGGTCGAGGGGCTGGGCGCGAACGACCAGCTGCTGCGCCGAGCGCAGGACGGGCAGGGGCTTACACGGCCGGAGCTGGCGATCCTTCTCTCCACCGCAAAATTGTCGCTGCAGGATGCGATCGAGCACGGCGCGCTCGCGAGCGACCCGAGCATGGGCGCGGAGCTGGCCGCGTCGTTCCCCGCAGAAATGCAACAAAGGGAAGCGGACGCCATCGCCGCGCACCAGTTGCGCGGGCCGATCATCGCGACCGAGGTTGCCAACCGCATCATCAACCGGCTGGGCATCATCCATCCATTCGAACTGGCCGAGGAAGAGGGCTGTTCGCTCGCGGACCTCGCCAACGCCTTCCTGATCGCCGAGCGATTGTACGGCGTCCAGGCGCTGTGGGACGATATCGACGCTGCTGATATGTCGGAAGATGCGCGGCTGGCGCTGTTCGGCGACATCGCGAGCGGTATGCGCGCGCAGATCGCCGACATCTTGCGAGCGTTGCCGGCCGGAACGCTGCCCAGCGAGGGCAGCGCCGCGCTGGCCGAAGGCGTGGCCAAGCTGGCGGCACAGGTGGACGACCTGCTTACCAGCGAGGCGCTTCGCCGGACGGCGGCGATCACCGACCGGCTACTTTCGCTGGGTGCGCCGGAGGGGCTGGTCGGTCGGACCGCTCTGCTCTTCAAGCTGGACGGAGCGGTGGGAATTGCGGCGCTGGCCGGGCGGATGAAGCTGGACGAGGTGGCGCTCACGCGGGCGTTCACCCATTTGGGCGAAGCGGTCGGCATCGATTGGGTCCAGTCAGCCGCCGCGCGGATGGAACCGAGCGATCCATGGGAGCGGTTGCTGATCGCCGGAGTGGCGCGCGATATGCAGCAGGTTCGCCTCGATTTCCTGGCACAGGGCAAGGGCCGGAGCAAGGCCGAGTTGGCCGATGTGGACGGCTGGCTGGATGCCAAGGCGGCCCGCGTCCGTCAGTTCCGCGCGCTCGTCCAGCGCGCGCGGGCGGCGGCAGTCCCCAATGTCGCGATGCTGGCTGAAATAGCCGGGCAGGCGCGGAGCTTGTTGGGGCGTTAGGGCAGATGGCTTTGGGAAGGTTAGCGCCTCCCACGCAGCTGCTGACGACGATTGCGGTCGCCCGCCTATTCATGACAATATCAAAAACCGGGGTTTTGGTATTGGACAGCAAAGTTCGCGCTCCCCTAAGCGTTGCAGATGAGCTGCAATGGCAGCGGACATGCAGGCGGAGATGGCATTGAGCGGACCACTGGCGGGGATAAAGGTGGTCGAGGTGGCGATGTGGGCGTTCGTCCCGTCGGCCGGCGGCATATTGTCGGACATGGGCGCCGACGTCATCAAGCTCGAACCGCCCGCTGGCGATCCGATTCGCGGGCTGGTGACTGGCGCCGACGTGCCCGGATCGGCGCAGGGCTTCGTACTGTCCTGGGAAAATTACAATCGCGGCAAGCGCAGCGTGACGCTCGATCTGCACGTCGAAGGCGCCATCGACGTGCTGCATCAGATGCTGGAAAAGGCCGATGTCTTTCTGACCAGCCTGCTGCCCGCGTCGCGCCGTCGCCTTGGCATCGACGTCGATGCGATCCGCGCTCGCCACCCCACGCTGATCTACGCGGTCGGCAGCGGCACCGGCGCACATGGGCCCGACGCGGAGAAGGGGGGCTATGACGCAATCACCTTCTGGGCGCGGGGCGGGGTTTCGGACGCGGTGACACCCCCCGAGCAGCCCTATCCGCTGCCGATGCCGTCGGGTGCGTTCGGCGACACCACCAGCGGCATGGCCCTGGCAGGGGGCATATGCGCGGCGCTCTACAAGCGGGCGACAACTGGGGAGCCATCGGTCGTCGATGTGTCGCTGCTGGGGACCAGCATGTGGTCGATGCAGCGGACAATCACCGAGGCGACATTGCGGGGTGTCCCGACTCTCCCGCGCCACGGCCGGACCGCGCTGCCCAATCCCCTGGTCAATACCTATCGCACGTCCGACGATCGGTACCTCGCGCTGTGCATGTTGCAGGGTCAGCGCTACTGGCCGGACTTTTGCAAGGCTGTCGGCCATGAGGCACTCGCCGCCGATCCGCGATTTGCGACCGGAGAATCTCGCGCGGCCAATATCGACGAGTGCGTCACCATCATCGATGCCATCTTCGCGACCGGAACGCTGGAGCATTGGAAGGCGGCGCTGGCGACGCAGGACGGACAGTGGGATGTGGTCCAGAAGGCTGGCGAATTGCACCGGGACGCCCAGGTTGAAGCGAACGGTATGATGCAGGAGGTCGACTATGGCGACGGCCGCTCGCTCAAGATGGTGAGCGCGCCGATGCAGTTCGATCGTGCCGCACTGATCGCGCGCCCGGCTCCCGAAAAGGGCGCGCACAATGACGTTGTGCTCGCCGAACTGGGCTATGACGAGGACGCCATCCTGGACCTGAAGGTCGCCGGAGTGGTTTATTGACCATGGCGGAGGAGCAGGTAGCAACTGTCCTGCCCGGCCTCGACGCGCTCAACAGGCCCTATTGGACGAGTGGCGCCGACGAGGTGCTGCGGATAGCGCGCTGTCGCAGTTGCAGCTTCTACCTGCACCCGCCCATGCCTGTGTGCCGGAAATGCGGCGGCGACGATGTGCGGCCTGAAGCGGTGTCGGGCAGGGGTCGGATCGCGACCTACACGATCAACCGGCAGCGCTGGCTTCCTGGCATGAAAGTGCCGTTCATCTTTGCGGCGGTCGAACTGGAGGAGCAGGCGGGCCTGTATGTCCTGACGACGATCGAGAATTGTCCGGTCGATTCAGTCAAGTCCGGCATGTCGGTCGCCGTGTCCTTTCTGGAGCGTGAGGGGATATTCCTGCCAATATTCTCTCCGGTGAGCCTTTGACCACGGCCTTTCCCGAAAAGCGCGTCTGCATCTCCGGCGCGGGTCAGTCGGAAGTCGCGCGCCCGTCGTCGCGCGACGCACTGGCGCTCACGGTCGATGCATGTCGAGCGGCCATCCGTTCCGCGGGCGTGGATCCCGGCGATGTTGACGGCATCGCGACCTATCCCGGACTGATCGCGAACGGGGACGGCATGTCGCCTGTGGGCGCCACCGAATTGATGATCGCCATGGGCCTTCGCCCCACCTGGGTCGGCGCCTCGAACGAGGGTCACGCGCATATGGGCGCGATCTTCAACGCGATCTCGGCGATTGCGTCCGGCCTATGCCGGCATGTCCTGGTGTTCCGCACGGTGGCACAGGCGACCGCGCGCGCCCAGGTTCATCATGCCGGGATCATCGGCGGCGGGTTGAGCGTCGCGTCGCGCGCATGGGGCGGTATGGCATGGCAATTGCCTTATGGCGCTCTGTCGGCCGCGCCGCTGTTCGCCCTCTATGCCCGTGCCTATCTCGACAAATTCGGCGCGACTGAGCGCCAGCTCGGCGCGATCGCAGTCAACAGCCGGCAAATGGCGGCGCGCAATCCCAATGCCATCTACCGCGAGCCGATCAGCATAGACGATTATCTCGCGTCCCGCCTGATCGCCGACCCGCTCCGCATCTATGACTGCGATACGCATATCGACGGGTCGACCGCGATCCTGCTGTCGCACGTCGATTGCGCGCCTGATCTTGCCCGTGCGCCGATCGGCATCGAAGCGATGGGCATGGCGCTCGGCGGGTTCGGCGCGGGCTTGCACGAGGGTGATTTCACGTCCCTGCCGGCTGATCGGGCCGGGGACATGCTTTGGTCCCGCACCGACCTGACACCTGCCGATCTCGATTTCGCGCAGGTTTACGACGGCTTCTCGATCCTGACCCTGCTGTGGCTCGAAGCCCTGAATATCTGCGGACGCGGCGAAGCGGCGGCGCTCGTCGAGGGCGGTGAACGGATCGGGCTGGACGGGATATTGCCGATGAACACCAGCGGAGGGCAGCTGTCGGCCGGGCGCTTCCACGGCTACGGCCATCTGTTCGAGGCTTGCTGTCAGTTGTGGGGTGACGCAGGCGATCGCCAGTTGGCGGACCCCCGTCTGGGAGTGGTCAGCAATGGCGGCTTTGGCTATGGCGCGCTGCTGTTGCGTCGAAACTGACCAAGACCAGTATCAGGGCCCACACGGCAGATGATATTCTTCCAGTATCGAAAATTACAATAACTATATTGGATATGATATCGAAAGCGCGGCACGTTCGGCTCAAAGGAGAGAAGAGCAATGCCGACCCTCGAGACCGACATGCCGATCGTCGACGCCGATGCGCATGTGAACCCTTCGCCCGATTTCTGGGCCGATTATCTCCCAGCCGACCTGCGCGCACTGGCGCCGCGGATCGAACCCGGCGAGGAAGGGGAGGATTGCGATTATGTCGTGTTCGAGGGCCGGCGCAAGAAGCTGAACCTGATCGGTGCGCAGGCAGGCCGCAAGGGCAAGGACTTCAAGATCACCGGCAAGGCGTCGGACGCTCGGAGCGGCGGATGGATGCCCGCAGCGCGGCTGGACGACATGGATACCGACGGGATAGAAGCGCAGGTGCTGTTCGGGGGCGGGCCGCTCGGCACAGCCAATAGCGAACTCTTCAAGGCGAGCTTCCATGCCTATAATCGCTGGCTGGCGGATTTCTGCAGCTACGCGCCCAGCCGCCTTGGCGGGGTGGGCTATGTTCCGATGCAGGATGTCGATGAATCCATCGCGATGATGCGCGACTTCGCGGCCCGCGGGCTCAAGGCGGTCAATATACCTGCTTTCCCGATGACCGCGAAAAGCGTGGAAAATGCGGGGGCAGGGGCGGCGCAGACCCTTGCGCTGACCGGGGATACGAGCGGCGCGCGCACTTATGCGGACCCGGAGTTCGACCCCTTCTGGAAGGCGGCTATCGAACTCGGCCTGCCCGTCACGATTCATCTCGGCGGCCGCTCGGTCCGCTTTACCGAACCGAAGCATTTCCTTCCCGATCTGCTCATGTCGAAATTTGCGATGGCCGAGCCGATCGCAATTCTCATCTTCGGCGGCGTGTTCCAGCGTTTCCCCGACCTGAAATTCGTGTCGGTCGAAAGCGGCGTGGGCTGGTTCGCCTTCGCAGCGGACTATATGGACAAAACGTGGGAGAAGCAGCGCTTCTGGACCAAGAGTGTGCTGGAAAAGCCGCCCAGCTTCTTCATGGAGCAGAATGTCTATGGATCGTTCATCCACGACGCGCCCGGCGTGACGATGCGCAATCTGCCAGGCGCGGGTAACATCATGTGGTCATCGGATTATCCGCATTCGGAAACGACCTTCCCTGACTCGCACAAGATCATCGACCAGCTGTTCGCGGGCGTTCCGGAGGACGATCGCCGGATGATCCTGGGAGAGCGCGCCAGGCAGTTGTTCCACTTCTGAGCCGAGATGGCCGGTCGCCCGGAGTGACCGGCCCTCAGGCCGCAAAATTCGGCCGCAATCCCTCGCCCAGATGCCGTGTACGCACCAGCTTGCCGGTCTGCGACAGGGTGAGGTAGGCCGTGCGCATGTCGCTGCCCCCGAAGGCGATGTTGGTGACGTAGGGATCGGGGAGGGACTGGTCTTCGACCCTGCCGTCGGCATGAACGACCATTATCGCGCCGGGCAGCAGCGCCCCCACATAGACGGCGCCGTCGGCGCCTATCGCCAGGCTGTCGAGCCCCCGGCCCTTGCCGGATGCGGTGGCGATAATGGCGGGTTCCGTGCTGGCGAGCTGACCCGGAGCGGCGATCTCGAACCTGAGCAGGCGCGCACTCCAGGTATCGGCGACGATCAGCCCGCTTTCGTCGGGTGACAGGCCGATGCCGTTGAACGCGTGCGGGCCACGCACCAGACAGCGGATGCCGCTGCCGTCCGCCGCCGCGTAATGGATTGATGCCGTCGTCCGCGCGCCCGCGATCAACTTGCCGAAATCGGTGAACCACATGCCGCCCGTGCGATCGAACACGATATCGTTGGGCGAATGCAGTAGCGTGCCGCCGCTGTGCGTGTACAGCGTGGAAAAACTGCCGTCGCGCGGATCGAAGCGCTGGATGCTGCCGCCGGCATAGCCCGGCGTTTCGGTGCCGGTCGGTATGACCTGATCGCCTTCCCGCCGTGCGGCGATGCCGCCATTGTTGCAGACATAGATGCAGCCGTTAGGCCCCGTCGCCGCGCCGTTCGGCCCCCCGCCAAGCTGGGCGATCCGTTCGATCGTACCGTCGGGGGCGATCCGCGTCAGGCAACCGCCAAAGACCTCGACGACGATCACCGATCCGTCGTTCATCACGACCGGACCTTCGGGGAAGGCTAGGCCCTCGGCTACGATCTCATGATCCATGATCGCTCCTGCCAGGTCAGTTCGCGAAGTTGAGCACCTGCATCTCCTGATACACGCGCAGCCCCTCGACGCCGCGCTCGCGGCCGAGGCCACTCGACCGGTGGCCTCCGGAGGAACCGTAGCCGCTCATCGCTCCGCCCATGTTGATATTGACGGTGCCCGAACGGATGCGCTTGGCCACCGCGAGCGCAGCGCGCGTGTCCGCGCCATAGACATAGCCCGACAGGCCGAACTCGCTGGCATTGGCGATCTCGACCGCGTGATCCACGTCGCGATAGCCCATGACCGCGACGATCGGCCCGAATATCTCGTCGCGCATCGCCGGATTGTCCGCATCGGGCACGTCGAGGATCGTCGGTTCGAAATAATGGCCGGGGCGGTCGAGCCGCTTGCCGCCCGCGACCAGCGTCGCGCCGGCTTCGATCGCAAGCTCGACATAGCGGGCGCAGCGGTCGGCCTGGGCGGCGCTGATGACCGGCCCCATCCGCGTCGCAGGATCGCGCGGATCGCCGGGGACCAGGCCGGCGATCGCGCCCGCCATGGCCGCCAGCACCGAAGCCTTTTCATGTTCGGGCACCAGTACCCGCGTGCCCAGGACGCAGCCCTGGCCGGCATGGGCCAGGCAAACGCCGGCCGCCGTGCTCGCCGCCGCCGCGACGCGATCGGGCAGGAATATCTGCGCCGACTTGCCGCCAAGCTCCAGCTGCAGCCGCTTCATCGTCGCCGCGCCCTGGGCCATGACCTTGCGCCCGACATCGGTGGAGCCGGTGAAGCTGACCATGTCGATCCGCGGATCGGTGGTGAGCATGAGCGCGCCGTCCGCGCCTGCTTCCGCCACGATACCGAGCACGCCCGCCGGAATGCCGGCCTCGATCGCCGCGTCGGCCATTGCCAGCGCGGACAGCGGCGTAAGCGGGCTTGGCCGCAGGATCACGCAATTGCCCGTGGCGAGCGCGGGCACGACCTTCCAGATGTCCAGGAAGAAAGGAAAATTATAGGCCGATATCGCGGTCACGACGCCATGGGGCACATAGCGCCGCACGCTCTGAAACACGACGCCGGCGGGGTTGATACGTTCGTCGAGCGGCAATGGATTGCTCTCGGCTTCGGGCAGTGTGAGATAGAGGTCGAGCTGGGCCTCCACCGTGTCGAGCGGGCCGCGAACCTGCGTCGGCATCACCACCGATGCGACCGGGCAGCCCGCTTCGGCGACCACTATCGCCTCCAGCCGATCCGCCTGCGCGCGCAGCAGCGCGACGAACCGGCGGACGATCGCTACGCGCTCGACCGGGCGCAGCGCGGCCCAGTGGCCGGCGTCGGCGGCGCGGCGGGCGGCGGCGATCGCCGCTTCGATCTGTGCGGGAGAAGCGCCCGCAAATTCAACAAATATACGGCCATCGCCGGGATGCTCGACCGCGATCGATGCGCCATCGCCGGCGATCGCGCGCCCGTCGATGAACATTGCCACCGGCCATGGCGATACAATGCCGGCCGTTTCGGCGAGCGCCTGCGCCTGGGCGCCGGCCTGTTCGCGGGGGACATGGTCCATATCGATCGGTCCTTATGGTCTATCGGGGTCGTTCAGATGCGGACCAGGCGCTTGCCCGTCACGCCGCTTTCGAACAATTTGGCGAAGGCGGCGGGCGTCTTTTCCAGCCCGACAGTGACGTGAATCTGCGCCAGTGCGGGGCGCTGTGCGACCAGCGCGCGCATCTCGTCTAGGAAAGCTGGCCGTAGTGCTTCGTGCGCGACATTGACGAAGGCGCGAACCGTCAGCGTCCTGCCCATGATCGCCGACAGGAAATCGGGCAGGCGATCGCGATCATCCGCGCCGCCGCCGCCATATTGCGCCATCAGCCCACACACCAGGATACGGCCGTTGCGGTTCATGCGGTCGGCGACCTGCATCATCAGCGGCCCGCCGACATTATCGAAATAGAGGTCCACCCCGTCCGGCAAGGCCGCGTCGAGGGCGGCGGCGAAATCGGGTGCGCCGCGATCGACGACGGCCGCGTAGCCGATCTCGTCGATCAGCCATTGCGCCTTCGCGGCGCCGCTCGCGATGCCGATGACGCGTGCGCCGCGCGATGCCGCGAGCGCCCCGGCGGCCGATCCGACCGCTCCGGCCGCACCGCTCACCAGTACGGTCTGCCCCGCCGCGACGCCGCCGATCACGTCGAGCCCGGCATAGGCGGAAAAGCCCGGCAGGCCATATATGCCCAAGGCCTGTTCGATGGGGCCGATGGCCGGGTCGACCCGGCGGACGCCGGTGCCGTCGGACAAGGCATAATCCTGCCAGCCGAAGCGCCCTTCGACGATGGTCCCCATTGCGAAGTCCGGGTGTAGCGTTTCCACCACCTCGCCGACGGCGGCGCCGGGAATGGTCGTGCCCGGTGGCATGACCGGGATCGCCCCCATCGGTTTGGCATCGATGAACAGCCGGATCATGGGATCGACCGACAGCCAGCGGTTCCTGACGCGGAACCGGCCTTCGGTCAGTGCTGGTAAGGGGTCGCGGACGACGGCAAGATCGTCCGGCCGGACGTCACCCCTGGGGTGCGCGGCCAAGACCACCCGGCGGTTGAAGACGTCGTCACGCATCGAGGCATCGCATCAGAATACCGTCTTCAGTTCGACGCCGATGGTGCGCGGCGTCTCGTTACGGACGAACTGGCCGCCCGCTGCCGTAGTGGCATAGGTGCTATAATGGCGATCGGTCAGATTGCGACCGAAAACGGCCAGCGACACCTGCTTGCCGACCACGTCCTGGATGTTCAGCTGGATGCGTCCGTTCAGCACACCATAACCATTCTGCACGGCGCGTGGATCGTTGAACACGTCGAAATAGAGTTTCGACCGATACGCATAGTCGATCCGGGCGAGCATCCCGATCGTGTCGGTGATCGGCGCGTCGTAGCTGGCGGATAGCGAATAGGTTTTCTTGGGCGTGTTGGGGAAGCGGAAGCTGCTCTGGTCGGCACCGGTCGCGGGATTGGTGAAGCGGGTATAGTCGGCGTCGATCAGGCCCAGCGAGCCGCCCAGGGTCAGCCCGTCCACCGGGGTCAGGTTCACTTCCGCCTCAAAGCCTTGAACACGCGACTTCGCAGCGTTGAACACGCTTGAATAAGGCGAGCCGGTCGTTGGCTCGATCAGCAGGACCGAGCGCTGGAGGTCGCCCACCTTCATCCGGAATATGGCGAGATTGGCGCGCAGCCTGCGGTCGAGCAGCGAAAGCTTGAGGCCCGCTTCAAGGCTGGTCACGACCTCCGGCCGGAATGGCACGATCGCGCGTGGCGTGTCGTCGAGGCCCCCCGCGCGCTGACCGCGATCGAACTTCACATAGACATTGGCATCGTCGTTGATCTTGAAGCGAGACCCCAGCGAATAGGACCAGTATGAGAAATCGGCGGAGGCTGACTGCTTGCACAGGTCGATTGGCGTGCCAACAGGCAATGCCGCGAGGCCGCAAGCCCCGTTGACGCCCGTCTGGATGGTTAACTCGCGCTCATCCTTGGTGTAGCGCGCGCCAGCGGTGAAGAAGAGCCGATCGAAATGATTGCTTTCGATCTGGAGATAGGCCGCGGCGGACTGATTGCGCGCATAGTTGCGCAACGTGCGGCCGGTGCCGAACAGGGTGGCCACCGGGACGGGAAGTAGCGAGGAGTCCGACCCGTCCTCGTCGAAATAGAAGACACCGCCCGTAAAATCGACGCTGCTCAGCCAGGAAGCGGCGTCGCGCAATGTCGTGCCGCTGGCCTGCAGTTCGAACGTCCACTGGTTCTGGTCGGCGAACTGGCGGACATCGACCGATGCCGCAGGGGTCTGGTCCACGTCGGAGACCTGATCGGTCGTCAGCAGTCGACGACCGATGATCAGCTTGAACCCCAAGTCGGGCGTGGCCTCGATTTCCGTACGCAGCGTATATCCGTCGATATGCGCCTCCTGGCTCGGGCTTACCAGCCCCGACCGGTTGTCGTAGAAGCCAAGGCCTGGGAACGGCGTCAGGGGCCCGAGTACCTGCCCTGTTTCCTTGATATCGGTGAAGTCATAGGTGAAATCGAGCGTGATCGTGTCTGCCGGGCGCCAGCGTACGCCCAAGCGCCCGCTTTCGCGATGACGATCGCCATAATTGTCGTTCCCCGTCGTGATGCTCCGGCCGATGCCGTCCCGGCGATGCAGTTCGAAGGAACCGCGGACGCCCAGCTTGTCATCGACCAGCGCGATATCAGCGGTGCCCTGCAGCTTGACTTCGTCGAAGCTCCCGTAGCTGCCAAGCACGGACCCGCTGAACCCCGACAGCGTCGGACGGTTCGGCGTCAGCAGTATAGCGCCGCCCGTATTGTTGCGCCCGAACAGCGTGCCCTGCGGCCCGCGAAGCACTTCGACCGATGACATGTCGAGGATGGAAGCGAGCAGGTTGCCCGCCGAGCGGCCAAGATAGACCTCGTCGAAATAGATTCCGACGGCGGGGTCGTTGGTGATCGCCTGGCCGGTATTTTCCTGCCCGCGCATATTGACTGTGGCGACGCCCGCACCGCGGGTCGCCTGGCCGATGTTGAGATTGGGCGCGATTTGCGCGACGTCCTCGATGCCGCGCGTCGAGCGCTGCTCCAGATCCTGCTGGGTCACTGCCGTCACGGCGACGGGCACATCCTGCAGCGATTCGGCACGGCGACGGGCGGTGACGATGATGTCTCCGGTGGGAACGGGCGTCGATGCAGCAAGATCGGAGTCCTGCGCCAGCACGGGCGGGCTGACGAGCGACATGGCCAGGCTCGCAATGCCGATGCCCCATTTCCAGTGACGTGCCATATCGCTTCTCCCCTTTAAATGCCGCTCTGACGCTTGGGATGCGCCGGCTGCTGCCTAGGGAAATGATACAAATGCACTTCGCCGTCTAATATGGAATTCGGCCGTTATGATATGGCGCGAATATCAGCCGGTTCGCGTGGATCATTGATTGACGATATCAGGATGTGGCCGCTTAATATTATGCAGGGAGCTGCCGATTGCTATCTCTCGCGGTCGGTAGCCGCGTTGGAGCGGCACGAGGGAGAGGAACAATGCTGCTCGAAGGCAAGTCGATCGTCATTACAGGCGCAGGATCGGGCGTGGGCCGCGCGGCGGCGAAATTGTTCGTCGCCCATGGCGCCCATGTCGTGTGCGCGGATATCAATCTGCAATGGGCGCAGGAAACAGCGCGGCAGGCGAGTTCCGATGGCAGCCGGGCGGTCGCGTTGCTGTGCGACGTCACGGATCGCCAGGCCGTCGACGCCGCGGTCGATCTTGCCGTCGAGCGGTTCGGGCGGCTCGACGTCATGTACAATAATGCCGGCGTGGCGACCGCATCGGACGGTCGCTCGCACCGGCTGATCGACCAGAATGACAGCGATTATGATCGCATCATGTCGATCAACCTGCGCGGGATGATATATGGTTGCCAGGCGGCGGTGCGCCGCTTTCAGGAACAGGGCGGTGGTGGCGTTATCGTCAACACGGCGTCGGTCGCGGGCCTGATCGGCTGGGGCGGGGTGATGTATGGCGCCAGCAAGGGCGGCGTCGTCCAGTTGACTCGCGCGCTGGCGATCGAACTGGCGAGCGAGGGCATTCGCGTGAATGCGGTGTGCCCCGCCGGCATGATGACCAATTTCGGCCAGGCAAGCGAACGCGACACGGCGGCATCGAAGGCGGAGGAGGTTGCCCGCTACTCCGCGATGCATCCACTGGGGCGACCGATCGCGCCGGAGGATTGCGCCAACGCCGCGCTTTTTCTGGCGTCGGATCTCTCGTCGAACGTAACCGGCATCATGGTTCCGGTCGATGGCGGTCTGACCGCGAAGTAACGGCCATTCACATCCCTTTTTTCCTTGCCCCGAAAGACCCCAGCCATGCCATTCGCTTCGCCCGCGCCCATGAAACTGGCCGAGATACTCGAACCTGTCTGGCTGGAAACGCATGTCTTCGCCGATCAGCCCAACCTGCGGGTCGTCGCCACTGAGGAGGTCTGGCGCGAGGAGAATACCGCTACCAAGGTGCGGGTCGCGCTCACGCTGGACAATGCGCGGCCGGGTACTCCGACGGCCATCTGTATCAAGGGGATGCTGGACGAGTCCGGCGGGAAGTGGCTGTCGAGCGGAACGTCGGTCACCGAATCGCGCTTTTATGCGCAGATGGCACCGCAACTGGTGTCCGCAGGCGTGAATCTGCCCGATTGCCTTTATACGGCGATCGACCCCGAGAGCGGGCATGGCCTGCTCATCATGAAGGATATGGTTGCCGACGGGGCGACATTCCTGACGGCGCTGACGCCCTATACCCCCGATCAGGCGCGCGACAGCCTGGCGCAGCTCGCCCGGCTGCATGTCGCCACAGGACCGGGCAAGCCCCTGCATGACGCGCCGGTCGCCGGATTGGACCTGGCGCGCATGGCCGATGCGCCGATGATCCCGTTCGATCTTCTCCAGGAGCTTATGGACGGCCCGCGCGGCGACCCGTTGCCCACCGCCGTGCGGGACACCACGCGCCTCCATCGCTCGCTTTCGGGACTGCTCGCCATGCTGCGGGACGAGCCCCGCTGCATCGTCCATGGCGACGCTCATTCGGGCAATCTCTATCGCCACAAGGGCGGAGCGGGGATCATCGACTGGCAGATTGTCCAGCAGGGTCATTGGTCCCAGGACGTTGCCTATCACATCGTCACCGCGCTGACCGTGGAGGATCGCCGGGCCAATGAGGAGTCGCTGCTCGCTCACTATCTGGCCGAGCGCGCGGCGCTGGGCGATCCGGTAGCCAGCCCCGAGCGGGCCGCGCAGCATTATCGCGCGTCGATTCTGTACGGATTTTATCTGTGGGCCGTAACCCGGCGCGTGCGGCCGGATATCATCCTCGAACTGGTCAAGCGGCTGGGGCTGGCTGTCGCCGACCATGGCAGCTTCGCCCTGGTCGGAGCCTGATCAGGCCGGGATCGACAGACCCAGAATATCCGCCAGGCGGCGGTTATTGGGGTTGTCGATCGGGGCGCGGTCGGCGACGATCCGAGCGCCCAATATGGCCATGCGACGCGACAGGCAGCCCATCTTGAACGCGGCGAACGCTTCGTGCCATTCGATATCGCGGGTGCTCTTGCCCGATATCTCCCTCCACAGGGCCAGGGTTTCGTCGCGCGTACCCATGCCTTCCAGCTGCGGCAGGCCACGTCCGTCGGTCTGCATCCGCTCCGTGTGGAGCCACCAGCCCAGATCGTGCAGCGCACCGCCGAGCGACGTCTGTTCCCAGTCCATCACCGCGGCGACCTCGAAATTGTCGTCGATCAGCATGTTGCCGAGCCGGGCATCGCCCCAGACGATGCCTGGCTCGATAATCTTCGGCCGTGCCTTTTCAAGCGCAGCCGATGCGCCGCGAAGCCATTGCACGACATCGTCGTCGGGCAACCAGTCGAGATAGCGTTGCCAGCGGCTCCATTCATGGTCGAAGCCTGAAGGCCCTTCGGAGGGGTCGAGAAAGGGTGCTATCGATGTCGGCACGGTCTGGATCGCGGCAAGCTGCCGGACCGTATTGTTCCAGAGCAGGCGGCGTTGCTGCGGCGTCGCATCGAATACCCATCCCTGGCGCGCATAGGGCGGCAGGCTGACGGCAACCCGGCCGTGCCGGCGCTCCATCACGAAGAAGGGGGCGCCCAGCAGCTCCGACGACGTTTCGAACCAGAAGGGCGGGGCGACATTGACGCGCCCATCCTTTTGAAGCGCCTGCATCAGCAGATATTGCTCGGTGAACATGTCGTCGAGGAAGACGAGATGGCCGGTCGGCTTTATCCGCACCACCATGCCTTGCACTTTCGTGTGCCCAGTCTCGTGCCAGCGCGCGTCGAACAGGATCGTCTCGTGCGACATGCCGGCGCCGAGCGGATAGGAAAGATTGTCGATCCTGATTTCCCGCGCGTCCGGCATCCGTTCCGCCAGCCAACCTTCCAGGTCGCGGGCCAGATCGGCAAGATCTCTGGTGTTCGGCGCGACGATCCCCGGTCCGTCGCTGGGCGGCTGTGCGGTGATCGGGGCGGCATTGGTCATGTCTGGCATTCCTCTGATAACTGCGCGTCGCCGGTCGATCAGCCCTCGGCCGCTTCGAATTCGGGGGTGATAATGAGCGACAATGTGCGGGAGCTGTCGAGTGCGGGGCTGCGCGGCATCTCGTCGGTGCCCATCCTGCGGCCGGCTTCGGCGAGCACGGCCGCCACGTCGTCGGCTTCGATTTCGTAACAGGCCAGATAATTCCAGTCCGGCATCCCGGCCGGACCACCCAGGCGCTTCACCGACCCGCGCCGCGCTGCGACGATGCCTGGCACCCGCAGGAGATCGGGGATATGCTGTTCGTCATACCAGCGGGCAAGCTCGGCCACCTCGTCGCCGGTCGCGCAAGTCAGCACCATCATCTGGACTTTGGCCATTTGGCTCTCCTCTCGATTGTGATCCCGCTATACTAACGATAGAGATAATGAAGAAGCGCATATTCGAACTATTTTGATATCAAATCGGAGTGTTCGGGTATGGACGGAGAGGAGTTCAGCATGATCCAGACACAGGCCATGGCTTTTGCCGGGGCACAGGGAAACCGGATCGCCGCGTCGGTATATGGCGATAGTGACTGGCCGACCGTGCTGCTTGTGCCGCCTATCGGCCAGAGCCGGCATGTCTGGGTCGATGCGGCGGAGGCCTTGTCGGCTGCCGGACGCCGCGCGATCGCCGTTGACTTGCGCGGACATTGCGACAGCGACGCCGCTCCGGGCGGCAGCTACGATCTGAGTGCCTATGCGGCAGATATCGTCGCCATTCTGGGCCAGTTGCAAGCGCGGGCGACTGTCGTGGGGGTGGGCCCCACCGGACTTGCCGCGCTAGTCGCCGCCGGCGAGGGCGGTGGCGATCTCATGTCCGCGCTGGTGCTGGTCGGCGTCACTGCATGGGTGGATGCGGAGACGGCTGCGCGCATCCGGGCCGCGGTCACGCGCCGCGCCGATGCGTTCGCCAGCCCGCAGGATGTGCTTGCGGCGATCGCCAGCGTTCATCCGTTCGAGCCGGCGCCATCGGCCGAACGGCAATTGCTGAGCGCCTATACGCAGGGCGAGGACGGCATGTGGCGGTGGCGCGGCGATCTGTCGACATTGGCCGGGTTCGATCTCATCGCCGAGAGCGATCGGATCGCGGCGGCGGCGGCGAAGGTCCGGCTGCCCACGCTGCTGGTGCGGGGGTCGCTCAACGATTCGGTTTCGAGCGAAGCGCACGAACGGATGCGGGCCATGATGACCAACGCGGAGACGACCGAGATCGACGGCGGAGGGCACCATGTCGTCACCGATCACCAGGAAGCGTTCAATGCCGCGCTGCTCGAGTTTCTGGAGCGCCGCCTGCCATTACGCCCGCCTGTTTTCCACAGTGGCGCCGACCCGCGCCTGCTGCGCGACGCGCTGGGCTGTTTCGGGACGGGTGTGACGGTGGTGACGACGATCGACCCCGAGGGCGCGCCGATCGGCTTTACCGCCAACAGCTTCACTTCGGTCTCGCTCGACCCTCCGCTCGTGCTCTTTTGCATCGCGAAGAAATCGGCCAATCTCAATATCTTCCGCAATGCGTCCTCTTTCGCGATCAATATCCTGCATATCGGGCAGCAGCCGACATCGGATCAATTCGCGCGGCCGAACGAGGCGCGTTTCGACGGGATCGACTGGACGGTGCGGATAGACGGCGGCGCGCCGATTCTCACGGGATCGCGCGCGTCGTTCGATTGCACGACCCACGCGATCCATGATGGCGGCGATCACCTGATCGTCGTTGGAGAGGTCCAGCGGGCGGATTTCGAGCCGCACCGCGACCCGCTATTGTTCCTCCAGGGCAAATATCGCAGGGTTCATTTCGCCTGACGTCGGCGAAGCGGACGCGCAGGGCCTAGCCGAACACCACGGGCAGGGCGGAAGGACCGCGTGCGAACAGGTCGCCGATCAGCCTGCCCTTGGGCTTGTCCGGGTCCCAGCGCACATTGGGCAACCGATCGAACACGGCATTCATGGCGACGACCATTTCCTGACGCGAGACATGTTGGCCGAGGCACGAATGCGGGCCCCCGCCGAATGCCAGCGAGCGTTGTACGCTGCGGGTGATATCGAACTTGTCCGGATTGTCCCACCGTCTGGGGTCGCGATTGGCCGACCCCAGGCACAGGTGCAGCATCGCGCCCTTGGGGAGGGGAAAGCCTTCAAGCTCGGTATCCGCCTCGATCAGGCGCGGAAAGATGATGTCGGTTGGATGCCAACGCGCCGATTCCAGGATAACTTCCGGCGCCATGGCCCGGTTTTCGCGAAATATCTGCAACTGATCGGGGTTTTCCAGCAGCGCAAAAAGGGTGATGCCCAATTGCCGCCAGGTGGTGCCGCCGCCTGCCAGCACGATCAGCGTGCAATGCGCGATGATCTCGTCGTCGGTGAAGCCGCGCGTTGTGCCGTCTGCTTGCTTCAGCGGAGCTTCGACCAGCTTGGAGATGATATCGTTCTGCGGCCGGCTACGCCGTTCGGTAATCACGCGGCCGAGCATCGAGCGCACCGTCTGCATGGCGTTGTGCCGCTCTTCCACCGGAGCGCCATGGCGGTTGAGCTTGATGAGCGCCATGCGGAACGGAATGATGTCCTCGGCGTCGAAGCCGAACCCGGCCGACACCACATGTACCGGCATCCGGGCGCATAATTCCAGGAACAGGTCGGCGCTGCCTTTCTTCTCGATCTTGGCGATCAGCGTTTCCACCGTCTCGGCGATGATCTTCTCGTCCCACCAGCTCTGCGCATATTCCGGGCTGAACATCGGCTGGATCGGACTGCGATGCATCCGGTGGTCGGCACCGGACTTGTTCAGGATGGAGTCGCCAAGCGCCGTCACCGTGCCGAGATTGTGATAGGCCCGCGACGAGAAGGTCTTGTTGTCGATCAGGCCCTTGCTGACCGCAGCGAAGCTGAAAGCCGTGTAGGTCGGAAAGTCTTCGAGATGATTGGTGAAGTGATAGCCCTTGAAGCCCATCAGGTCCCCGAGCGACCCCTGCTGCACGGGCGCCTGTTCCCGTAGCCTGTTGAGATCAGGGTAAGGATCGTCGATCAGTACCGAGCCTGAATCGAGGGTGTCGGCCTCGACATTGAATATCTGGCCGACGCGAGGATCTTCGCGCTCGAGAATGTCGCTATATCGGCTCATCGTTCGCTCTTTCCGTTCAGGCAAGTATCTGGATGGCGCTTTCGGGGCACCCTTGCGCGCCCTCGCGGGCCTTTTCCTCAAGCTCGGGCGCGACCTCGACGGGGTCCGCCCCGACCAGCGCGTTGAAGCCTTCGTCGTTCAGCGCATAGACCTCAGGGGCGATCTCCACGCACAGCTGCGCGCCGCAGCACAAGTCCGGGGATACACAGATGCGCATTGTCTCGGGTCCTCATCCTCTGGTCGAAAACGTCGCGGCGATGCTGCTGGCTCATCGGCAACGCTTTTCGATCCTGCCATTGCTTCCGGCCTGGGTCCGGATATATCAAATATATTATAGGGCGTTTTAGATATCATGGCGGTATCGTCAACGGCCTTTCGAAACAAAGCATGGCTGTCTCGCCGTGCCCATGGAGCATGTCTAAAATGATGGATCTGCGTCATATGCGCCACCTGGTCGCGGTCGCCGAGGAGCTGCATTTCGGGCGGGCGGCCCAGCGTCTGAACATGGCGCAGCCGCCGCTCAGCCAGTCGATCAAGCGGCTCGAGGATTATCTGGGCGTCCAGCTTCTCGAACGATCCCGCAGCGGCGTTTCGCTGACCAGCGCCGGCAAGGTGTTCTTCGACGAGGCGAAGCGCACACTCATGCAGGCTGATCTGACCCGCGCGGTCACGCTGCGGGCGTCGCAGAGCAGCACCAGCCAGGTGCATGTAAGCTTCATCGGCCCGGCGCTGTTCCGCGTCCTTCCACCGGTGCTGCTGCGGCATCGCAAAGCCTATCCCAACGTTCATATTCGCCTGTCGCAGGTCAGTTCGCCCAATCAGATGGTCGGCGTCATGAAAGGGCAATATGACGTCGCCTTCGTTCATCCCAGCGTCGATCTGCCCGAGGGCGGAGACCAGTTCCTGGTGGAGCGTTGCAGGTTCGTCGCCGCGATCCCGGCGGACTGGCCATTGGCGAAACAGTCGTCCGTTACATTGCGCGAGCTGGGCGCCATGCCGCTCGTCATGGCGCCGCAGGCGGAAGCGCCCGACCGGGTGTCGGAGCAACTCGCGGCATTCCGCGATGTCGGCGTTAGCCCGCATATCGCGCAGGAGGCGATGCAGACCCATACATCGCTCAGTCTGGTGGCGGCCGGCATGGGCTGCGCACTGCATATGGAAACAGCCGCATTGACGGGAATGCGCGGCGTCGCCTTCCGGCCGATCGACGACCTGCCGACCAATGTCCGCTGGGAAACCGCCATGGTGTGGCATCCCCACCATCTTTCACCCGTTGCGCGCAATTTCGTCATGGGGGTCAAGGCTTTTGTCGCCGAGAATCCGGAACTCGTGTCGGGAGGAGACGTCACGCACGATCATATCCAAAAGATATCGAATTAATCGTTTGCGGTACTCTCTTCGTTGCATCATTTTGCGCGTCGGAGAGGGAGATGTCGATGAGCATCGCAACGGACATGTCGATAGCGAAGGAACAGCCGCGGGCGCAAACAGGATGGCGGCGCTGGTATCCGGTCTATGTCCTGATATTGTTGTCCTTCGCCAACACGTTCAACTATCTCGACCGCAAGGTGATCTCCATCCTTGCCGAAGCGATCAAGGCCGACCTCTCGTTGAGCGACGCGCAGATCGGCTTCCTGTACGGGACGATCTTTGCCGCACTCTATGCGATCTTCGGTATGCCGATGGGGCGGCTGGCCGACCGGATCAGCCAACCCCGACTGATGGGGATGGGGCTGGCCCTGTGGTCCGGCATGACAGCGCTCAGCGGCTTTGCGTCCAACCTGGTGACATTATCGGCGGCGCGCGTCGGCGTGAGCGTCGGCGAAGCCACTGCGAACCCCTGCAGTCACGCGATTATAGCCGGCTATTTCGACCCCGTGCATCGCGCACGCGCCTATGCGGTGTATCTTTCGGGCATCTTCCTCGGCATGGGCTGCGCGCTCGCGATCGGCGGGATCGTGCTTCAGGACTGGGAGCGTTTCAGCGCCAGTGTTGGCATATTCGGCGATACC
Source organism: Sphingobium sp. (assembly GCA_040508785.1). GTDB lineage: Bacteria > Pseudomonadota > Alphaproteobacteria > Sphingomonadales > Sphingomonadaceae > Sphingobium. The sequence continues at coordinate 25,919 of JBEVME010000080.1, read as the reverse complement.
GCTGCGTGGCAGGCGACATTCTGGATTTGCGGAATACCGGGCATGATGCTCGCAATCCTGATCTATTTCGTGCGCGACCCGCGGTCGAACATACCCGCTGCGATCACCGCCAGCAGGCGTAGTCCCTGGATCGATTTTCTGGGCGACGTGGCGGCCGTGCTGCCCCCGACCAGCTTCTTCGTCGCCGCCGGTCGCAGCCGACCGGTGCTGACGTGGAACCTGATCGTCGCCGCCTTCCTGACCGCGCTGGCGGCGGGGCTCACCATCACCAGCGGCGACAGCGAGCAATGGGTTTCGCTCGCGCTGGCGACCTATGCCGTTTTCTCCTTCGCGCAGACGATCCGATTCCAGGACAAGCCACTGTTCGCCCTGACGTTCGGAACCCGCTCCTACCGTTTGCTTGTGACTGGCATGGCAAGCGTGGCATGTATCCACAACGCGCTGTTGTTCTGGGCGGTGCCCAATCTGCTGCGGACCTTTGCGGTGTCGCCGGTGGCCGGCGGCGTGACCATGGGTATCATCTTGGCCATATGCGGCGGACTGGGGGTCGCCGCGGGTGGGGTCGCCACTGATATCATCCGCCGTCGGGACCTGCGATCGGCGGTGTGGATCACGCTGGCCTGCTTGCTCGCGGCGATGCCGGCGGCCTTTCTGCTGTTCACGACCAGCGACCTCAATACCTATTATGTCGCGTTCGCCATCTTCGCCTTTTTCCACAATGGCTGGGCTGCGGCCGCCGCTTCCGTGATCCAGGAACTGATCCTGCCTCGAATGCGCGCGACTGGGTCGGCGGCGTTTTCAATGCTGATCATCGTATCCAACTTCGCCATCGGACCCTATCTGGTCGGTAAGCTGGCCGCGGTGACGGGATCGCTCGCGAGCGGCGCGCTCTCGCTATACCTGCTCGCGCCGATCGGCATATTCTTCCTGCTGCGCGCGATCCGCACCCTGCCAGAGGATATCGCCGATCGAGAGGCCCGCGCGGTGGCCCAGGGCGAGGCATTGCCCGTAGGCTAGCCGGCCCTGTGAGGCGCCACGGCATGGGCGCCGCTGACGAGCGAACGGATATCGCTCGCCAGGGTTACCGGGTTGAATGGCTTGAGGATCACACCGGCAGCACCGGCATCGTGATAGCGGCGAACGTCGGCCTCGCGCGCGCGCGCCGTGACGAATATAAAGAGCGCGGCACCCAGATCATGTTCGGCGCGAAGCGCGGCCATCAGGGTCGGGCCGTCCATCCGCGGCATCATGACGTCGAGCAGGACGACGTCGGGTCGCCAGTCGGTCGTGGCCATCAGCGCCTGAGCCTCCGCGCCGCCCGCGAAGCTTCGCAATTCTATCGCCTTGTCGAGCATCAGCGACAATTTGACGATCTGGCGAATGTCGTCGTCGTCATCGACATAGAGGATGCGCAGGAGGCCCTTATCACTCATGCCCCGGTCCTTCGCCTATGTGTCGCGTCGCTACCACCCGGCGGACGGTGGCCTTCAGATTGGGGAGCGACGTTCGGGACTTCACCAGCACCGCATCGATCTGGCCGGCTACATCGGCGACCAGATTGTGCGCGGAATAGATGATCGTAGGTATGGCCAGACCGTTCCGGTCGAACAGGTCGGGCAAGAGATCGAGGCCCAGTCCTTCCTCCAGATGAATATCAAGGATGGCGATGTGCGGCGTTTCGATGCGGAGCAGCTCGCGCGCTTCGGACAGGGTGGTCGCCTTGAGTATATAGGCTTCGCCCTTCAGCGCGGCAGAGGTGATCTCCAGCGTGTCCTGGTCATCGTCCAGATGAAGGATGGTGGGCCGCGCGATCCCTGTCCGCCTGACGGACGCGTTGATCGCGGCTCTCAGTCGCGTCCGATCTATGGGCTTTTCGATCCAGTCGACCAGGTCCAGCGGCAGCGGCGAACCGGAGCCCCGATGATCGGGCGAAATCATCAGGATCGACAGATTCTCCGGGCCTTCCAGTTGCCGTACCTCACGGGCGAAATCGAAGGCGTCGGTATCGTCCAGCGCCATGTCGAGAAGTAGGAGGCTGTATCCGTTAGCAGCGATAGCCTCCCGCGCAGACGCGGCATTGTCGACGATACGGCAGGCATAGCCCTCGCTCGACAGCTGCGACTGCAGCGCGCGGGCGATGGCCGGGCTGCTCTCGCAGATCAGGATCTTGGCATCCCCTGTTATGTCCAGCGATGTGGCCGCAGGACGGGCAATCGGCAGCGAGACGACGAAGCGCGTGCCGCCCCCGGGCCGATCCTCGAACCAGATTTCGCCGCCATGCTGGCCTGCAATCTCCTTCGCAATGGCCAGTCCCAGGCCCGTCCCCGCACCACCATCGTCCACCGACGCGCGCTCGAACCGGCCGAAAATGCGCGATCGGAACTCTTCCGGTATGCCCGGCCCCTCGTCATCCACATGGACCAACGCGCGCTTGCCGTCCGTGCTGCGCGCCACGCCGATGGCGATGCACCCGCCGGCAGCGGTGAACTTGACCGCGTTGGACAGGAGATTGGTGAGAACCTGAATGAGCCGATCCTCGTCGCCCTGGACGATCAGGCCCTCGTCCGGCAACGAACAGTCGAGCGCGACCCCGGACGCCAGGGCGAGGCTGCTATTGTCCTCGCAAGCGCGCATCACGGTATCGCGAAGGTCGAGCGGCTTCAGGGCCATGCGCAACTTGCCGGAATCAATCCGGTCCACGTCCAGCATGTCGTTGATCAGCCGGATAAGCCGATGCGCGTTATTGTCGGCGATGGCGATCAGGCCCGCCTTGTCCTCCGTCAGGTCGCCGGCTTCACCCATCCGAAGCAGTCCTAAAGCGCCGACGATGGAGGTCAGCGGCGTGCGCAGTTCGTGACTGACCGTGGAAATGAGGTCGTCCTTCATCTTTTCGATGCGCTTGCGCTCGGCGATGTCGCGCAGCGAGGCGACGATATGCTCACCGTCGGGCAGCGGCATCACGCCCAGCGCTATGTCCACCGGCAGCAGACGCCCGTCCTTGTGTCGGACCTGCCGGTCGGTCCAGTGGGTGCGTTGCAGCGCCCCGTCAACCAGGCCGATCCGTTCCGGAAAGCTCCCCGCGCCCGGCGCGATGTCCGAAATCAGCGCGAAATCCCGCCTGGCCACGCACTCGGCTTCATAGCCCAACATGTTTGAGGCGGCGCTATTGATCGTCTCGATGCTCCCGCTCGGGTTGATGATGATGATGGCGTCCATCGTGCTGTCGAGAATGGTCTTGTTTCGCCGTGCCGCGTCGAAGGCGCGTACTTCCAGATCGTAACGGGCGGCGCGTTGGCGCCAGAGTGCCGTCAGGCCGATCGCGAGCAGCAGGCTGCCCAACGCGATCAGGACCCACATGACCCGCTGGAGCTCCGCGGTGCGCGCATCATAATCGGCCACACGCGCATTGCCGATCGCCTGTTCCCTGCCAATGATGCCGTTCAGCTGCTGCTCCAGCCTGGCCATGATCCTCTTGCCCTCGCCATCGGCAATGCGGGTGCGTGCGACGGCGGCGCCACGGGCGTCGTAGCGCTCCAGAACTTCCGTCATTTCCCTGAACTTGGCGTCGGCCATGCGTCGCGCCTCGACCAGGTCGGCAAGATGCTGCGGGGCTCTACTATACAATCGTTCCGCTTTGGCGAACGACTGGCGGATATGACCCTGCCAGGCTCGGTAACCGGCCTCGAATTCCTTGTCTCCGGTGATGACATAACCGCGCTGACTGGTTTCGGCCGCGCGCATTTCCGACAGGATATTGACCAGCAGCGCCCGCCGTTCGAACGACTGGTCGGCACTTTCCCGCAGGCTGGTCCAGCGTCCATATTCTCCATTTACCCAGAACAGTAGCAGGGCGAAGACAAGGGGGACGAGAAGGGCGAACAGTACGAAGGAAAGCGGATTGGCACGCCGCGGGGCTACGCCGTTCATTGGAGCCTTTCCGAGGCCAGCTGGCCGAGCAACGGTTGAATGGCGAGCAAAGCCTGCGCGCGATTGAGCACGTCGAGCTTGCGGAAGATCGTCGTAAGATGGGCCTTGACCGTGGCTTCCGAAACGCCGAGATCGCCCGCGATCTGCTTGTTGAGCCGTCCGTCTGCCAGGGCGAGCAGTACCCTGAGCTGGGCGCCCGACAGGGTCGCTATCCGGTCGCGGATATCTGTCACCGATGCGGCGCCACTTATGTCCGGGAACACCTGCTTGCCCTCCGACAGCCGGCGGATGTCGCGAGCGAGATCGTCGAAGGGACGCGTCTTGTAGAGAAAGCCTGCGGCACCCAGCGCTTTGGCGCTTTCGACCAGCATGGGGTCCTCATGGGCGGAGATCACGGCGATAGGAACACGCCCAGCCTCATGCTGCAGGCTGAGGAAGCCTGAGAAGCCCCGTGCGTCGGGCAATACGAAGTCCAGCAGCACGAGCTGATATTTCACCTTCCGCTGAAGCGCGGCCATCGCGTCGCCGATCAGCCCGACGGTATCGACGCGGACGCCGGGAAGCACCGCGCGAACCGCCAACGCAAGCCCTTCGCGGATTAATGGGTGATCGTCCGCGATCAGCACACGGCCGCCAGATTGATACTCCGCCATTCTCCCGCCTTATCATTGGTCAGAAACGGTTGCGCATGGCATGTGCTTCGGATCCGACGGACAGGTTCTATGCCATCGAAGAATGCGCCGCAAATCTATTTGGCCGTCCTGCTCGACCTGCAAGAGGGCCTGCGTGCGCGCATCAAGAACGCGCTGGAGCGGTCGGGGTGGACTTGGGCCGCTGCCGAGGCAGGGAATTTAGGCGCCATTGCGGGGGCGGACATGCTCATCGCGAACATCACCGGGCCCACAGGCGAACCGTCATTTCATATCGATATCGATACAATATTCGTGGCAGTGACGGAAGAAAAGTTGCCGTCCGCTTCGTTCGGCGACGCCACCCTGTGTCCGACCGATTCGGCGGAGGTGTTCGCTGACGCGTTTCGTCGGTGGCTCCCGCCGGAAACACACGCGCTGGATCGCATGGAGAGCCTGTTTGGCAGGGAGGGGCTAGTTCCGATCGTGACCGGTCTGCGCGACGCGCTGCGATCCGCGCTTCCTCTTCTGGAGCAGGGCGGCGCGCCCGACGCTCACAAGCTGTCTGGCCTGGCGGGAACGTTGGGATTTACCGAGGCCAGCAATTGCTGGCAGGCGATGGATCGAGGAGCGGGGCGTGTTGAGGATGCCCGCCGTGCTTCGAAAACGGCGGTGATTGCGATTGATCGGTGGCTCGGGGTGCCGGGCCAAGCTCCTCTGCCTAGTTGAATATGCTGACCCCCGGACAGCGCGGCCGGTCAGATGTCCAGATCGCTCGTTAGGGCACAGGCGAGTGCCGTGCTGCTGAGGGGCACGGTGAAGCGGAGGCCGCATTGCCGGTCGTCGACCCAGCATATCTCGCCGAGCAAATCCGGCTGGGGTAGGAAGCCGCCGAGGGTAAGCGTACAGACTGAGCCCCGCGCAATTTGCCCGCCAAGCGCCAGCCGGGCGCCACCGACCGATATGTCGACGACCTCTACGACTTGCGCCTGACCGTCGATCAAGAGCATCGCCATGCGGCGTAGGTCGAAGCGGGGCTGGCGTGACGCCTTGCTCGGTCGATTGCTCCTGATCGCGAAAATCTTGGGCAGGTTGCACCGCTGTTCGAAGGCGAGGCCGGCCTCGTCGGCAAGCACCCAACGGGTCCGGGCGAAGCGCGGTTCGAGCCCGCGCATTTCGATCAGCACCCGTTCGCCCAGATGCGGCGGATTCTGCATCCTGATCCGCATTCCGCCATCCGATATGTCGCGGACCATGCAGGGCAGGGCGCGGCCGCCGATGGTCGCCTTGCCAATCGTAAAGACGGTGGTCGCGAGCGCATCATGCCGCCTTTCTTGCCTGCCGACGATCAGGCAGGGCGCTCCGAAAGGCATGGGAGCGGGGTGGGCCCGGGCCGGTTCAGGGTGGTGTGGCATCATCTGTTCCTTTGCGATCATCGCAGTTTCACGCGATAGCGGATGGTAAAAGAACCGCCGGTCTTGAAATTGGTCACCGGTTTGATCCGGATGGCGCGGATGCTGGCGTCGTAGCCGTCCGCGTCGGCGACGGGCGTGTAGCTCCAGCTCGTCCCGTCATAGAAATCGATACCGTCGGTGGTGCTGGACAGGCCAGAGAAGGTGTAGGTCATCCCGCTGTCGCCGATGCCCAATATGATCGCGCCGTTAGTGAAGGCGGCCGGTCCGCTGCCGACGGTGCCGAGGTCGGCAACGCGCAGGATCATGTTGGCGGGCAGTTGATCCTGATACTGGATGCCCCTTACCGTCTTTCCGGCATTGCCAAGCGGGTTTGACAGCGTCGCGCTATAGTCCAGCACCGCGCCCGGGATCGAACGGGGGATCACGCTGCCCAGCGGGTCGGACATGACCGTGACCGTCCTGATGATCGCGATCGGATCGGCCAGCGCAGGCGTCGCACAGGCCATGAGCACCAGAAGGACGGCGATCCTGCGCATCACCGGCCCTTGCCCAGCAGGCCGGCGACGCTCGTACGATCGAACTTCATACGCATCGTCACATAGGGACCGCGCCGGGTATAGCGGTCATCCTCGAAATCGCGGTCTCGGTAGCCTGCGGCATTGTATCCCGCCGAAATCCAAAGATTGCCAGCCGGGGAGAAGCCGACCGACGGGCCGCCGCTGAAGGCCAGGCTGCCCCGGCTCCACGCATGTTGGATCGATGCCTGTATGCCGATGTCGATCCGCCGGCTCAGGTCGACCCGCGCGTCGATGCCGGTGACGTCGATATACCCCGTATAATCGTCGCCGCCATAGCTGCCGCGCACCCATTTCGATCCGTAATAGAGCGTCGCTTCCAGAACATGCGCCTCGCCTTCGCTGCTGGCGCGGTAGTTGACGGCCAGATTGTTGACGGCGCGCACTGTCTTCTGGCTCACGCCGTTGCCTGCGGGGACGCCCAGAGCGTTGCCGTTGCCGATGCCGCTATCGGCGCGTTCCGTGCACAGCTCCAGGCGTTCCAGCAGCGACCAGCGGCTGTCCACCGGGCGCCAGGCCAGCGCTGCTGAGGCGGACAGGCTGCGCGCCTTCGCGCCATTGGCCTGGCCCAGCGTGAACCAGCGCAGGCCGGCCGCCAATGTCCTGCCGCCGCCAAGCGCGCGCACGGCATTGCTGGTGATGCCGAAACGGCTGCTCTTGTCGGACTTGCGATGTTCGACGCGACCGTTCCATGACCAGCGATCGGCACGGTAGGCAGCGCCGACCGTCACCGCGCCATAGTCGCCGTCATTGCCGTACAATCCGCCGATGCTGCCCGACGAGCCTGCCTGGAAAGGCTGGACCATGCCGCCTTCGGGAATGACGCCGCGGAGGGTGGTGCTGGCATCGAAAGTGGCGTCGATCGTCCAGCGCGCGCTGACCGGTAGCGACTGGATCATGCCATATTGGGCATAGACCCTGCCGCCATGTTCGTCCACGCTCTGGTCATTCAGGCTCGTGGTGAGCTTCGCCCCCCGCCACGGCTGGATATCGAAGCCGATCTGCGCCGTGTTCGCAGTGAAATCCCCGCCCTGGGCGATCTCATATCCACCGATCAGTCGAATGCCGGGCTTTACCCGGTAGGACGCGATCAACTGATGCCTTGCCGGAAAGTCGACGCTATCCTTCTTTCCCCCAGGCGCGAACTGTGTCTGGCCGGTTATGGTCAGCGCCCCGCCGAGAAGGGCCTGCTTTCCGCCCAGCGTCACGAGCTTCGAATCACGGTCGCCTCCGTCCAGCCCGCGGTCGAGCGCGATCTGGCCGCCCGCAAACACTGTGCCGCTGGCACGGCGATATTCGAACCTGGTTTCGCCTGCCAGACGGCTGCCCGCGCCGATGAGCTGATCCTGATACCAGGCCGTTGACGTGGCTGACAGACGATCGGACAGCTGGGCATGGGTATCATAGCCGATACGGCGGGTGCCGGCCTCCACCAGATTCTGCTGGCCGAGGCCGAACGCATCGTCCTGCTGCCGCATATAGAACAGGATGTCGGCGCCCTGGCTGTGATGCTCGACTTCAGCGAGGAATGCCCGGCCCTCGCCAATGCCCTGCCGCCCGCCTGCGGCGATCTCCGCCCGCAGCTGGGTGGTCGCGGTCAGCTGGGCCTTCAGGTCGGCGCCCAGCAGCAGGCCATCGCCGACGGTCTCGTCGCGAATTCCCGACAGGCCGATCTCCGCCTTGCCATCAGCGAGCTTGACCGCCGCCCGGCCCCCTGCGGTGAGCTTCCTGGACCTGCCATAGGTTTCATAATCCACGACGATGAAGACCGGATTGCTCGCGGCGTCGCGGCCGAGCACCGGTTCACGGAAGCGGATCGTGCCGATGGCGGAGTCGATGTCATAATCGACATGGCGCGTCAGCGGCGTCGAGGTCAGAATGCGATCCGGCCGCAGCCGATCGCGCACCTCTATGCTCAGCTTGTCGCTGTTGGGGACGATATCGCGCCCCGACAGGCGATAGGGGCCGGACAGCCCGTTGCCCTGGATCTCGTCCCGCGCGTGCAGATCGTCGCTGTGGGCGGCAAAGGCCGTGAAGCTCAGGCGGTTGCCGCTATAGTCCGCCTTCATGCCGTTAAGGGTACGGCTGTACCGCGTCAGCTGGCTATGCGTGAAGCCGGTCTCGAAATCGCCGAACAGCGCGCTGAAATCCTTGCGCTCGAGTCGCAGATACAGCTTGCGCGCGGTCGCCGCGTCATAGCCCTGCTGCGCGGCATCGCCGTAGACGGTGTAATAGCGGTCAGGGTCGATCGTGCCGAGCAGTCCGCGCGAGCGATCATATCGCCTGTCGCTGTCATAGGCGATCGTCATCAGCCAGGATCCCTTGATCCGGCCCTTGGCGTAGAAAGCCAGCTGGCCGTCGGTGACGACCTTGTTGCGGCTCATTGCGGGCAGCCTAGAGGAGCGGCTGCGCAGCGTGTCGAAGCCGATAGTGCCCGCGCCGAATCCGACGACCGTCCATGCGCGCGCCGTTGCCGTCAGCCACGCGCGCAGTTCGACAGCGCGCGACTGCTTCCCGTCCGTCAGGGCGACGGTCGCGCGCAGGGGACCGGCCTGGCTAGTCGGCTGGAGCGCAAGATAGGCGATGCCCTCGTCGCCGATCACGCGCGCGGTCCCGGAGGCGCGCCCGCGCCCTTCGCCGGGCCGAGCGCCCTCCACCGCAGCATCGACTGCGACCGAATAAGGCTGGTCGAGCGTGATGGCGATGGTGGTGCCATCGCGGACGGGGCGCCCCGCGCGGTCGGTCAGGCGGAAGGCGAGGACAGGCGTCGTCAGGCCGTCCGCCGACAGCCTGCTTGACTGCGGCAGGACCGTCGCAGTGGCGGCCGCTCCCGCATTATGGACCGTGCTGCGCAACGTCTGGGCCAGCGACCCGTCTGCGTTAAGCACTGTCGCCTCCAGGCTGTTAGCGCCATCGGCAAGGGGTACGCCCGTCCACCGCGATATCGCGATGTCGCCCCGCGTATCGGTGGCGTCAAACGCGAGCGCATCCACGAACCTGTCGTTCAGGCGCAAGGCGACGCGCTGGCCGGGGTGATGCTTGACAACAGCGCGCAGGACCGGCGCGCGGGGATTATGGTCGACAGCGGGGAACAGCAGCCCGACGCCGGGCTCCTGCCCCTCGAACCAGTCGCGGTCCCCGGCGGCATGGGCGGCATCGGTCGCCGTGGGCAGGATGTCCGCCACTCCGGTGCCCGCGATGCCGGTCGCTCGCAGCTGAAAATCGACACGCTGCATAAGGCCGCCTGCGCTGCCCACGAAGCGGGACGTCGCGCTGCCAGCTTGGCGCGTGTCGACGTCGCACGATATAGGGGAATGGGTAGGGGCGATGCTCGCAGTGTCGAGCTGGACGACATGGCGACCGGGACGGGCGCCTTCTATGTGGTAAAGACCGTCCTTGTCGGTGACGACGAAGGTGCCATCTTCCAGAAGCAGGCGAATGCCTGCGACGCCCTTGCGCGAAGGGGCGCCGCATTCGCCCTCCGACACGCGTCCCAAAATGGTGAAACCATCGATGAACAGCGGTGCCCCGATGCGCACGGACGCCGCAGCCTCGTTGCTGGTCGTGCCCGCCGCGCCGGATGCGAGGACGCGGTTCAGCGCCTCGCCCTGCGGCGCGCCGGGCGTTACGGATATGATGTAGCGCACCTCCGCGCTGCGCCCGGCCGCAACCGTCGGCACGGTGAAATTCATCGTCCGTCCGTCGGTTGCGACGACCGGCTCCGCAGCTCCCCTGGCCGATCCTCGCTCGTAGCGCAGGCCCGGCGGCAGGATGTCGGTCAGGTGGATGGCGGCGGCATCCTCTTCGCCGCGGTTGTCGATCCGTACGACATACTGGATGAAATCGCCGGGGGTCGCCTCGCGCACGGAAGCCGATTTCGTCAGCAGCAGCTTCGTATCGCCTATGCGATCGAGCGGAATGTCGGCGATGAAGGGTTCCGGATTGGACAGGGAAAAGGCGCCGCCGAACGACGCCTCGTTCATCATGAAGGTATGGCCGAGCGGCCCGCGCAGCATTTCCAGTTCGGACCGGCTTCGGCTTGACGGCGCGATATAACGGGAAGGTGGCGTTACCTGCAGATGATACCGTCCCGGCGCCGTCATGGGGAAACGGTAATTGCCCTGCGGAAAGTCATAGACCCGCCCGCTCGCATCCCTGGCCTCGCCGCCGCTGACGACGGTGGCGGGGTAGGCGCTCACGCCGTCGTCGCCGAACACCTGCGCCGGCTGCCCATCCTCGCCGAGCAGCGTGACGGTCGCGCCGTCGATCAGCGCGCCGCTTTGCGAATCGAACACATAGCCGGTGGGATCGATCAGCAGGGTGAAGGTCGATGCATAGCTGTAATCATCCTCGTCGAAACTTACGAACAGCCGCGATCCGCGTTCTATGGAAGGGTCGCAGGGATCGTTGGCGGTATCGCCGCCCGATTTCGGAAAGGCGCCAGCGAAAATGCCGCTGTCGGTCGCCGTTTCGAGCAAGGGGATCCGCGTGGTGGAATGCTGGTTGCCAGCGTTGATCCAGGACGTCTCCCGCAGTTCGGGATCGCGATTGCCACCCGGATTGGAGAGCGCGATGATCATGGGCGTCTCGGGATCGAGCGTCTCGGCGATCGGTGCCCGCGCAAAATCGTTCGCGTCCACGTCGGACGGCTTGAAGAACAGGGCAGGCGAAGTTTCGCACCGCGCGCCGCCGAGCGTATAGCCGAGCGGGAGCAGGTGGAAGCTCAACTTTGTGGGCGTCTTCGCGCGGGCGCGTCGCTCGACGTCGAACGTCACTGTATTGGACCGGATGCTGATTGGGCCGTCCGGCCCTGCATAGGCCAGCGTCGCCGTATTGCTGATATGAGTCGGCTCCTGCGCGGCGGCGAATGTCGCAACGGTTACGCCCAATAGCAGGACGGCCAGATCGGCAAGGGCGCGAAATTTGGACATAGGGGGCCGTCCGGTGCGCGCCATCCCAGGGCGCACCGGTCGGGATTCCTCTCGTTACAAGTGGGTTAGTTGATCGTAACCTTGAAGGCGACGGCGACGGAGCCAAGTCCGCCGACGGTGCCCACATTGGCGGCGACGGTGTTGGTTGTACTGTCGAACGACGCGGTATAGCCGTCCGTTTCTGCGCTATCGCTGCTATCGTCGTCCTCGGTCGAGCCCAGAAGTACGCAGGTCCCACCCGGCAGGCCGACGCTGATCGAGCCCGGCACATAGGTGGTGGTGGTGGGCAATATGTCCGTGAGCGCGACCTCGTTCGCTCCAGTGAGCAACGTACCATTATGCACGAGCAGGCAATATTGCACGGTCGCGCCCGGCAGTGCCTTGGGGTTCAGCAGATTGACGCCGTCCGACAGGATCAGTGCCGACTTTGTGACCGTCAGGGCGACGTTGCGATTGCCGATTTCATACGCAGCATAGGCGCGGCCCTGGCCATTATGGGCGATATCGCCCAGGTTCAGCGCTCCGTCGCTGTCATTGTCGGCGAAAACGATATCGACGACATTGTCTGCATTGCCCAGGTTGAGATCCGTCGCGACGAGCAGATTGCCTTTTGTGCCGGACTGGCCACCCGCCGCCGCGATGACGTGCAGCGAAACCTGTGCTTCCTGGATGCCGTTGGTCGACGGAACATTGCCGACGATGAACACCGCGACCGACTGGTCGGGCGCGAGTTCGTCGATATAGTCCTGGGTATCGACGCCGACGTCGTAGACGCCATTATTATTGGAATCGACATAGACCTTCATGTTGCTGATGTCGAAATTGTCCGTGCCCGTCAGTATGCCGACGGACAGGGTGGACTGGTCGGGATCCAGCAGGAAATCCTGAGTGCCGTTGGTGGTGTTGGTCACCTTGAATTTGGTGAAAGCGGCCGTCTGGCTCAGGTTGACCGGGGTCGCACCGGTCTGGTCGGTGATGACCGTGAAGTCGACCTTGCGGTCGACGACGAATGAAGCGGTGGTCGAATTGGTGCTCTGCGCCGAGCCGTTGACGGTATAGGAAACGCTCGCGGTGTTCGAAATCTGCGTCCCCGCACTGGTTGCGGTCGAAGCCGACTGGGCGTGCGCCGTGCCGGTGGCAGCTAGCGCCGCGCCGCAGAGGAGCCCTATTCTGCTGGGTGTCATGATGGAATATCCTGTTTTCGTGGGTCGGGGAGATGGCGCGCAATCGCTTTTTGCGGCGGTCACTTGAGGATGGCCTTGAAAGCGACTTGGCCCTGTCCTCCGGCAGGGATCGTCGCGATGCGCCAGCGGACATGACGGACGTCAGTGGCCGTGGCCGCGCGGCTGCCGCCGCCGGCCAGTGGGACGCGCAACTGGTCGAGCGCGCCAAAACTCTTGCCGTCGATCGACAGTTCGGGCGTGACCGCAGACACGCCACCGGTTCGGTACGCGACCGCGCTGGGAACCGGATTGTTCAGGACGATATCCTTCAGCGGTTGTGCACCGCCATTGCGGTAGGCGAGAACGAAAATGACATGGTCCCCCGGCACTGCCCGCTTCGCGGCGGTGGGTTCCACGCGAACGGTGCCGTCCGCGCCAAGCGACCGCTGTTCGATGAAGATCTTGGACGCGACCTGAAGCGCGTCTTGTGGCGCGGAGGCGGCGGCGGCGGCTGGGCCGGCGACAATGGCTGCCACGAGTAGCGAGGGAAGATATACTGCCATGGATAGGGTCCTTGCTTGATGCGTGGGCCCTAAGGGACGGATTTGCGGCTAATGATTTCTTACTGCGGCGCGCAAAGTGGTGCCGGTTTCGACCATGGTCTAATGATGCGCTCCAGTTTTGAGGCTCGGGGTCGCAAGGATTTTCCATGGTCTCGGTCGCTCCCAGGTAGTCGAGGCGAAGGCGGCTATCGATGTTCAGACCCATGATCTCAGTTTATTCTTGATCGGCCATTATTGGCGGCCATGCCATCGTCACGGTCTCAAAGCCCCGCGACGGAAGCTTTGCAGGACTGGCTCTGAACGAAGAGCTGGCTAAGCGAGATTCCGACCCCTGGTGCGGCATCTTGATCGTCAGCCTGTCAACCGGGGACATCGTGGACTGGATCAGGCTGGAGGGCGCGATCACGGAACTGTTCGACGTCGCGATGATGCCCGGTCTTCGCTGCCCCATGTCATTCGGCCCGCAATCGCCCGAATTGCGCAGTATGATCGCCTTTGAAGATGCGATATCCCCCTTGCAAAATTAGGCGGGGCCGCGCCTGCCTCAGCGGGCAGGATCATTCCATCGGATGGCCGGCCAGGAAGCGTATCATCGCCGAAAAGTCGCGCCCGCCCGCGCCGGCGTTGGCCATCGCCTGATACAGCGCGCCCGCGACCGAGCCCATCGGTACCGATGCATTTACCGACTGCGCAGCCTCAATGGCCAGCTTCAGGTCCTTGAGCTGCAGCGCGGCAGCGAACCCGCCCTCATAATGGCGGTCTGCCGGCGTTTCGGGTCCGACGCCCGGCACGGGGCAGTAGCTGGTCATCGACCAGCTCTGGCCCGATGCCTTGGACGAGATGTCGTAGAAGGTCTGCAGGTCCAGCCCCAGCTTCTCCGCCAGCAGGAATGTCTCGCAGGTCGCCACCATCGTCGCGCCGAGCAGCATGTTGTTGCAGATCTTCGCTGCCTGCCCGGCCCCCGCGTCGCCAGCGCGGATGACTGCCTTGCCCATCGCTTCCAGGATCGGGCGGCCCTTGTCGAACGCGGCCTGCGTACCCCCGACCATGAAGGTCAGCGTGCCGGCATTGGCAGCCGCGATGCCGCCCGATACCGGCGCGTCGAGCATTTCCAGCCCCTTGTCGGCCGCCTGTCCGATCACGGTGCGGGCCGATTCCACGTCGATCGTCGAACAGTCGATGAGCAGCGCGCCGGCAGGCACGGCAGCCAATATCTGAGTACCATAGACATCCCTGACATGCTTGCCGGCAGGCAACATGCTTACCACGAAATCAGCCCCGGCCACCGCATCGGCGGCGGACACCGCACGGACGCATCCCGCCGCCACGGCGCGGACCAGGGCATCGTCCACGAGATCGAAGGCGCGAACATTGTGACCCTTGGCCGTCAGATTTGCAGCCATGCCGCCACCCATATTGCCCAGTCCGATGAAACCGATATTCGCCATCGCAAGCCTCCACGCCTCCGTCCGGAAGCAGCCATATTCATCCCGGTCGCCGTTGGGGACCTGTCAGGATCGTTCCTCTTACAGCCTGATCCGGGCCGCGCCGTCCCTCTTGTTGACGATGACCTCGCCGCTCATGGCCGCACCACATCGCGGCCGACGATCATGCGCATGACCTCGTTCGTGCCTTCCAATATGCGGTGGACGCGCAGGTCCCGCAGAATCTTTTCGATGGGGTAGTCCTTGAGATAGCCGTAGCCGCCATGCAGTTGCAGCGCGCGATCCGCCACCGAGTAGCCGGTGTCGGTGGCCAGACGCTTTGCCATGGCGGCGAAGCGGGTCTTGTTCGGCGCGTCGGCCGTCACCTTGGCGGCGGCGAGATAGAGCAGCGCGCGGGCCGCCTGCAATTCCGTCTCCATATCGGCCAGCGTGAACTGCGTATTCTGGAACTCGGCGATAGTCCTGCCGAACTGCCGGCGTTCCTTCACATAGGCTATGCTGGCGTCGAGCGCGCGCTGTCCCCCGCCGAGCGAACACGCGCCGATGTTGAGTCGTCCCCCGTCCAGCCCTTTCATTGCGATTTTGAAGCCGTCGCCTTCCTTGCCCAGCAGATTGCCGACCGGCACGCGCACGCCGTCGAAATTGACCTGGGCCGTAGGCTGCGTGTTCCAGCCGAGCTTCCGTTCCTGGGCGCCGAAGCTGACGCCATCCATGTCCCTTTCGATGACGAGGCAGGAAATGCCATCTGCGCCATCGCCGCCTGTACGAACCATCGTGACATAGACTTCGTTGACGCCGCCGCCCGATATGAAAGCCTTCGACCCGGTGACGACATAATGATCGCCTTCGCGCTCGGCCCTGGTCTTCAGGCTCGCGGCGTCCGATCCCGCGCCCGGCTCGGTCAGGCAATAGCTGGCCAGCCTGTCGCAACTGACGAGATCGGGCAGATATGCCCTCCGGACGGCTGTGTCACCGAAGCTGTCGATCATCCAGGCGGCCATATTGTGGATAGAAATGAAGGCGCTGGTCGAGGGACAGCCATAGGCCAGCGCCTCCATGATGAGCGCCGCCTCCAGTCGGCCAAGGCCGATACCTCCGCCCGCTTCGGAGACATAGATGCCGCCGAACCCAAGTGCAGCCGCTGCCTTCACCGTGGCACGGGGGAAGACATGATCCTCGTCCCATTGGCTGGCGAACGGGGTGACGGCGTCTGCGGTGAACCGCTGCGCCATCTCCTGAATGGCACACTGGTCGTCGCTCAGGCCGAACTGGTCGATCATCTAAGCCTGTCCGTTCTTGTTTCAGCCCATGGTCGGAATGATGAAGGCGCTGTCGCCCGCGCCGCCATCGGGCCAGCGTTGGGTGATCGTCTTGACTTTGGTCCAGAAGCGGACGCCCTCCATCCCGTGCTGATTATGGTCGCCGAAGCCGGACCGCTTCCAACCGCCGAAGCTGTGGTAGGCGACAGGGACGGGAATAGGCACGTTGATGCCGACCATGCCGACTTCGACCCGGCTGGCGAATTCGCGCGCGGCGTGGCCATTGCGGGTGAAGATGGCGACGCCATTGCCATATTGATGTTGGCTGGGCAGTGCGAGCGCCTCCTCGAAGCTCGCCGCCCGCACGATCTGCAGCACGGGGCCGAATATCTCTTCCTTGTAGGCGGACATGTCCGGTGTGACATGATCGAACAGCGACGGGCCGACGAAAAAGCCCTGCTCATGGCCTTGCAGCGTGAAGTTGCGGCCGTCCACCACCAGCTCCGCGCCCTCGTCGACGCCCGTCTGGATCCAGTTCTCGATCTTCTGCTTGTGCGCGGCGGTCACGACGGGGCCATAATGGGCATCCTTGTCCGTCGACACGCCGACCCGCAGCGCATCGATGGCGGGAACCAACTTATCGCGCAACGCGATCGCCGTCTTCTCCCCGACCGGCACGACGACAGGCAGCGCCATGCAGCGTTCTCCGGCCGAGCCGAAAGCCGCGCCGCACAGGTCCGCCACGGTCTGGTCCAGATCCGCATCGGGCAGGACGATGCCATGGTTCTTCGCGCCGCCCATGGCCTGCACGCGCTTGCCGGCGGCAACGCCGCGGCTGTAGACATAATGGGCGATGTCCGACGATCCGACAAAGCTGACGGCCTTGATATCGGGATGGTCCAATATCGCGTCGACCATTTCCTTGTCGCCATGAACGCACTGGAACAGCGCGTCGGGCAGGCCTGCCTCCAGGAACAGTTCGGCCAGGCGCACCGGCACGGACGGGTCGCGCTCTGAAGGCTTGAGGATGAAGGCGTTGCCGCACGCGACCGCGACCGATCCCATCCACAGCGGGATCATGCCGGGGAAGTTGAATGGCGTTATGCCAGCGCCGATGCCGACCGGCTGTCGCATGGAGTAGACGTCGATACCGGGGCCGGCACCCTGGCTAAATTCGCCTTTGAGGAGGTGAGGGATGCCGCAAGCGAACTCGACCACCTCCAGCCCGCGCTGGATGTCGCCCTTCGAGTCCGCGATCACCTTGCCATGCTCGGATGAGAGCAGATGGGCAAGCTCGTCGATATGCGCCTCGACCAGCGCCTTGAAGTTGAACATGATACGGGCGCGGCGTTGCGGATTGGTCGCCGCCCAGGCCGGCTGTGCCTGCTTGGCGGCCTGTACGACACGGTCCAGCAGCGCGGCGTCGCCCAGCGGAACGCGCCTTTGCACCTGCCCGCTATTGGGATCGAACACTTCGCCAAAGCGCTTCGCTTCGGGCGCAGCCCCACCGGCGATGATGTGGCCGATGTCGGGTAGGGTCGCCATTCCGTCTCTCCTGCAAGTTGGAACGGGTGTCCCCCATGTCGGTGCAGGATGCAATAGTACCTATCGACGTGCAGCTTAGGCCTGCATATATGCAGGTGAATGAATTGGGATGATTTGCGAATATTCCTGGAGGTCGCGCGCGGCGGTCAGATCGCGCGGGCAGCGCCGCGACTGGGCTTGGACGCCACCACGGTCGGGCGTCGTCTGCGCCGGCTGGAGAAATCGCTGGGCCAGGTCCTGTTCGAACAGCAGCGCGACGGCCAGCGGCTGACGGCCGCAGGCGAACGGCTGATGCTGCGCGCAGAGAATATGGACAGGTCCATGCAGCAGATACAGGGTTCGGAACTCGGCGCCAGCCGGCCCGAAGGGCTGGTGCGCGCCAGCGCATCCGAAGGCCTGGGCAGCTGGTTCATCGCACCCAACCTGCCGGCCTTTGCCGATGCCTATCCGGGCGTCACTGTCGATCTGGCGGCTAGCACCGGATTTCTCAACCCCACCAAGCGCGAGACCGACCTGGCGATCCTGCTCGCACGCCCCCGGCGCGGACCGCTGATCGTGCGCAAGCTCACCGATTACGGTCTGCGCCTGTACGCCACGCCTGGCTATCTGGCCGCGCACCCGCCGATCGAGACGACGGCCGATCTGCGCGGCCAGCATCTGGTCGGCTATGTCACTGATCTGCTCTACGCGCCCGAACTGCGCTATCTGGACGAACTCGACCTGGATATCGAGCCGAGACTGCGCTCCACAAGCATCAGCGCGCAGCATCGGATCACCCGGGCTGGCGGCGGCGTCGCGGTTCTGCCTTGCTTCATGGGCGACGCCGACGCAGCGCTGGTGCGGGTCCTTCCGGCAGTGCGGATCGAACGCAGCTTCTGGCTGGTCATGCATCAGGACACGCGCGCCTTGCCGCGTATCCGCGCCTTCACGGACTGGCTGACGCATCTGATAGAGCAGCAGCAGCCGCTCTTGACGGGTTTGTAGGCCCGGCTGACCTGCCGGGCCATCGTCGCGACAGCATTATCCGGCTGTCCAGCCCCCCCCGAGCACCTGGTAAAGCGTGACCAGTGCCGTCAGCTGGTCCGCGCGCAGCTGCACCAGAGAAAGATCGGCCGACAGCAGCGCGCGCTGAGCATCGAGTTGATCGAGATAGCTGCTATAGCCGGCGCGATAGCGATTGGTGGCATGGCGCAGCGCTTCGGCGATGGCGGCGCGCTGGGTTTCCGCCGCGCTGCGCTGCCGCGCCAGGGATGAAATGGCAGCCAGCGCGTCCTCCACCTCGCGAAAGGCCGTCAGGGCGGCCTTCCTATAGGTGAAGGCGGCTTGATCGCGCCGTGCCGCCGCACCCTCGACATTTGCCCGCAGGCGCCCGCCATCGAACAGCGGTGCCAGGATACTGCCGCCCAGGCTCCAGATCGTGACCGGGTCTGGAAGACCGGTTGCGAATGTCGCCCCCGCCGAGGCCGACAGGCGCAGGCTGGGGAGGAACTGCTTGCGTGCGGCCGACAAGCTCTTGTCGCTGGCAGCGAGCAATAATTCGGCCTGGGCAATGTCCGGCCGGCGCCGCACCAGCTGCGAGGGCACGCCGGCATCGGGCAGGGCGGGGGCGGTCAAGTCTGCGAGCGTGCCGGCGCGAACCACCGCGCCGGGCAGCTCGCCGGTCAACAGCCGCAATGCATTTTCGGTCCGCGCGATCGCCTGATCCACCTGGGGAAGCAGCGTTGCGGTTCCCTGATATTCCGCTTCCGCCTGGCGCAATTCCAGCTGGGACGTGTAGCCAGCACCAGCGCGCGACCGCGCAAGCCGCAAGGCTTCGCTTCTGGATGCGATGGTCTGCTGCACCACGGCGCGGCGGCCATCCAGCGCGAGCAGCGTGACATAGGCCGATGCCATGGCGGCTGCCACGCTGAGCTGCGCTGAGTCCCGAGCCGCTGCGCTGGCCAGCCAGCTGTCCCGCGCCGCCGATAACTGATCGCCGACACGGCCGAACAGATCGACCTCATAGGCGGCCTGAATGACCGGCTGCACCGCGCTGCCCTCGCTCGGCGTGCCAAAGGCACTCACCGATCGGCTATGGCTCGCGCCGACGCTCGCGTCGAGCGTGGGCAACAGCGCTGCCCGAGCCACTCCCAGCTGCGCCCTTGCCTCGCGCACACGCGCGGCCGCTATCGCAATATCCACATTACGCGCCAGTGCCATATCGACCAGCCGCGCCAGCTGGGCGTCGCCGAAGCTGCGCCACCAGTCGGCCTGGACCGCCGCGCCGCCGTCCGCCCCGCGCCAGTCGGCCGGGGCGACCACGATCGCGCCCTCGGGCCGGGGCGTGGCGGGCACAGTGCATCCGGTCACCGCGATGCAGGCCAGGGCGAGCAATGGCGTGATTCCGCGCATCATCGGTTCTGTGTCACCGGGCCGCTGGCGGTGTCGATCTTCGCTTCCACCGACATGCCGGGGCGCAGGCGCGGATAGAGCGGGTCGCGCCGATCAGGCGCGATCCGCACGGTGATGCGCTGGGGCACCTTGACGAAATTGCCGGTGGCATTGTCGGACTTGATGATCTGGAATTCGCTGCCGGCCGCAGGCGCCAGCCGCTCGATCCGTCCGTGGATTATCTCGCCGCCCAGCGCGTCGACGCTCAGCCGCGCGGACTGGCCAGGCGCCATGTGGGCGGTCTGTGCCTCCTTGAAATTGGCCGCGACCCACACCAGCGGTGGTACCAGGAAAGTCAGCTGCGATCCCGCGGTCACATATTGTCCCAGTCGCACGCCGACCTCGCCGAGCCGGCCGTCCTGCGGCGCGCGGATGACGGTGTTGGCAAGGTCGATTTCCGCCAGCCTCAGCGACGCTCGCGCCGCTGCGACCGCCGCCGTCAGCCCGCCGCGACCGACCGTCACGGTCCGGATCTGCTCGCTGGCGACCGTGCGCTGCGCCTCCGCCTGCGCGACAGCGGCCTGGGCGCCCTTCAGCGCAGCGAAGGTCTGATCGCGCTCGCGGATCGATATCGATCCCTCGCCGACCAGCTCATCGACCCTTGCCATGTCCGCCTGCGCGCGCTTCAGCTGAGCCTGGGCGTTGGCGACGTTGGCGGCCTGCCCGCCCAGTTGCGCTTCGCTCGAGCGCTGGCTCTGCTGGCTGTTGTCTAGGTTCGCAATCTGGGCCGCCAGCTGTGCCTGTGCCTGATCGACGCGCTGGCGATAGATGCGGTCATCGATCCGGGCCAGAATCTGGCCTTTGCGTACCTGCTCATAATCCTGCACCGCCACCTGCGTAACATAGCCCGAGACCTGAGGAGAGATCACGGTGGTCTGGCCGCGTACATAGGCGTTGTCGGTCGTCTGCATCGCCGTGGAAAAGGGCGGCAACCCCCAGGCGTAGAGCACCAGCAAGATGCCCGCTATCATGAACAGGACCGTAAGGATCATCACGGACCGATTGGCGCGGGGTGGCGCCCAGCCCCGCTGTGGCTCCGGCAATGGCTCGGGTGCGGGCGGCACTTCGACAGGGTCCTCCAGTCTTTCCCCTTCTGCGGGGACACGGGGCGGCGGCTGGCTCAAGCGGTCTTGTTCCTCATCGCTGCGAGCGCCGCGAGCTCGGTTGCCAGCGGGTTCACACCCTTCCATTGATAATAGGCCCAGCGCCATAACAGATAGACGAAGCCAAAAGTGGCCAGCGATCCGACCAGCAGAAACACGTCGTTGAAGGCCAGGATGTTCGCTTCCCGCGTGATCAGCTGGGATTGCAGTGCGATGCCCTCCGCCTGGCGCAGCGCCGGGTCCCCGAGAACGCGGGCGTAGCTACCACCCAGCTGCTGCAAGCGCAAAGCCACCTGCGGGTCAGTCGCGACGATGCCCTGCGTCAGCATCTCCGAATGAAAGCGTTCGCGCATCGTCTGGAATGAGCCCAGCAGCGCCGCGCCGCCGATCCCGCCCAGCTGCTGGGATATGCCGAAAATGGCCGAGAAGCTGACGAGATGGCTCGGACCTTTGGCCAGCGCGCGCAGGATGCCGGTCATCATCGTCGGTCCCATGAAGTATACGGCAGCGAAGGCGATCAAGGCCTGGGTCACGTAAAGCTGCGCAGGGCGAGTGATATTGCTGGCATCGGCATCGAGAAACGCGGCTAGAGCGATCAGGCCGCAGGAAAATACGACCGGGCGGATGAGATCCGTCGGATTGAGTATCAGCACGCTGACGATGACGCCAGCGATCGATGCCAGCGTCACGACGACGTAGAAGGAGACCAGCTGGTCCTGTCCCATGCCGAGCACGGTCAACAGGCCGCTCGCGCCGAAATTCTGCTCGCCCAGCAGCACGCGCATACTCGCGGCGATCAGGGCGAAGCGGACGATCGCCGCGCTCCCCAGCCAGCGCGTGTTGAGCAGCGGATTGGCGCGGTTATGCTCGACGATGAGGGCAGCGCCCAGCAGCAGGATGGCGCCGGCCAGCGCCCATCCCAGCCAGGGCGTGGTCCACCACTGGATGCGCCCCTGCACCAGCACCGCGCTCAGCAGCGCCAGACCGGGGGCGATCAGCGTGAAGGTCAGGAAATCCAGCGGCTCGAACGCCTGCACCCTTTCGCTCGGCGGCAACCGCAGCAGGCTCACGGCAGCCAGGCAGATCAGCGTCAGTCCGAATTCGAACAGGAACAGGTTCTGGACGTCGCCATGGACCAGCAGGGCAGGGGATATCACCCGCGCCAGCGGCAGTGCCACCTGACCCAGCCCGACACCGATGACCAGCCCGGCCAGACGCGCGGCTGCCGGCATGGACTGCATGATGTAGAAAAGCGCCAGCGTCGATAGGCCACTGGCGACGATGCCGCTCCCCGCTCGCACGATCAGCTCGGTGCCGTAGCCGTGCACGAACAGCTGCGACAGGTTCAGGACCAGGAATCCAATCAGCATGACACGGGTAAAGCGCTGGATACCAAACTGTTGCCGGAATTTGATCAGCAACAGGCTCATGCACACGTTGGTCATTGTATAGATTGCTGTCAGCCAGCCGGCTTCTACGTTGGTCAGGCCCAGCGCGCCCTGTATCTGTGCCAGATTGGCGGTCAGCAGCCCGTTGATGAAGCCCCCCGTCATGCTGAGCAGCAGGCCGATCGCGAAATAGCCGACACGCCGGCCGGTCGGATGATCGGGGGTCGCCGGCGACCCCGGCATCATCGGCCGCTCGTGCGGCAGGAATTCATATTCGGCAGGCCTGGTTTTGCCGTTCACGGACCAGCCTCTTGCGTCACGTTAGATGGTGGATCGAACGCCTTTCTACCTATTTTGCCGACCTGTCCAGCCGGTGGTCTCGCCCCGCATCAAAGTGGCGGTGCATTCTAATGGTATCGACAAGAGTTGCCCGCGTCAGCCCTTCGGGCCATAGGGACGCTCCCCCGCGAGGATGCCCTTTTCCAGCGTCCGGCGGCCCTCATAGTCGCGCACCGCATAATGCTGGAACGCGCGATTATCCCACAGCACCATGTCGTTGACGCGCCAGCGCCAGCGCATCGTGAATTCCGGCTGGGCGGCATGGGTGTAGAGCATGTTGAGGATGCTCGTGCTTTCCAGCTCCGAGAGGCCGACGATCTTTTCGGTCCAGAGCGCATTGACGAGCAACGCCTTGCGTCCTGTTTCCGGATGCACGCGCACGACCGGGTGGATATTGCTGAGGCCCCGGTTGAGATTGTCACGATAGGCCGGATCCATGAGGGCGTAAGTCCGGTAATCCGAATGGACTGCCTCCAGCCCGTCGATCATGTCGCGCACCGGCTGCGATAGCGCATCATAGGCTGCGCACATGCTGCCCCAGCAAGTATCGCCGCCACCGGACCCGGGCAAATTCAGCGCGCGCAGGCTGAGCAGGTTGGCGGGCTTTTCTCCGAGCGTCGAATCAATGTGCCAGAACTGGGTCGCCTTGGCATTGTCATTGAATGTCTCGTAATCGCGGACGGCCTCGTCTTCGGGCACACCTTCCTTGTAGTTCTTCGAATAGGGATCGAGCGTGAGCGTACCAAAATTTTTGAGGAAAGCCGTCGTCTGCTGCTTGGTGAGGTCCTGATTGCGGAAGAACAGGGCACCATGTTTCAGGACCGCGGCGTGCAATTGCGCGACAGTGTCCTGATCCAGCGCTTCGCGGAGATCGACGCCGCTTATGATCGCACCCACCACCGGCGTGATCGGCTCGATCTCGACCCTTATCTTCGTCGCCATTTCAGCCATTGTCCTTTTCACTTAACGATATGCGTCGGTGGAAAAATCTCCGCACCAGGATGGGATGGTTCGATCCTATTCCTGGCGCGGGAGCGCGCGGCAGCGCTAGAAGCGCTTAGTCAGTTGGGCGCCGAAGGTGCGCGGCTCCCCGGTCAACATCATGTTCCAGCCGATCGATTCGATCGAAACGCCGCTGGTATAATATTGCTTGTTGAGCAGGTTGCGGCCCCAGAAGCTGACCTCCATGTCCAGATCGTCGATCCGGGCCGCCATCGTGCCGTCAAGCACCCCATATCCCTTCTGCGTGACGTCATCGTCGAACACCGCCTGCGGCTGGAAATTCTGCTTGCCCTTGAAATTCCAGTTGAGATTGGTCTCGATCGACCCGAACCCGGTGGGCAGGCGATACTGCCCGTTCAGCGAGTAGGACCATTTGGGCGCCGGCCACTCTTCGTTCGACCGGTCGCCCAGCACACCATCGACGAACTTCTTGTACCTTGCATTCAGATAGCCGACATTCGCGCCGACGCTCAGCCCTTCTAAGATCTGAACCCTTGCTTCGCCTTCGAAACCATAAAGCCGCGCCTTGGCCGCATTGGATATCAGGCTGAAGGAATTTGTAAGCGTCCTGATCGTGATCGAGCGCTGAGCATTGCTGAAGTCGTCGTAGAAGGCGGCCAGATTGAGCTTTACCCGGTTGCCCAGAAGCAGGGATTTGAATCCCAGCTCATATTCTGTGACGGTTTCAGGATCATAGGGCTGGTAGTTGGCGGGGTCTGCGCTGTTGGCGCGTCCCTGATGCCCGCCCGCGCGTACCCCCCGCGCTGCCTTGGCGTAGACGAGGATATCGCGCTGAATCTGATAGTCGAGCGATGCCAGCCAGCTGAAATCGCTGTAGGTCTTGCTCAGGCGAATGCCGCACGTTGCCGGATTCTCCCGCAGCGCTACGGGCTGACTACAGATTTCCACGCCGGATCGGACCTGACGACCACGGGTGAAGACCTTTCGCGCCTCGGAACTGAACCGTCCTCCCAAGGTAAGGTTGAGCTTGTCGGTCAGGGCATAGGTACCCTGGGCAAAGATGCCCCGCGTTATATTGGTGGTGACGACGTCGCCAAACGTATTGGCAGGCACGACACCCTGGGATGCGCTGATATTGGGCAGGGCCAGGGAGATGTTGAGATCGTGCCCCTTCTCGCGGCTGATATAGGCACCCGTAACCCACTTGAGCGGCCCCGAATTGCCCAGCAACTGAACTTCCTGGCTGAAGAGATTATAGCCGTCGATCGTCTGGTCCGAATCGTAGGAATCATACGGAGTCGCGTCGAGTTCCAGGCTTTCGGTCCGGTTAAGTGTGCGCCATCCGCTGATCGATCGCAGCGTCAGCGCATCGGATATGTCGTAGGTCAGGTTCAGCGAGGCGCTCCCACCCTTGCTGTCCGCCCGATTGTCCCGATCATTGCCGAAACTGTCCCAGAAATCGACCTTCGCCGCACCAGGGCCGCGACGGACATAGCCCGCGACGACGGCCGCGGCGGCATTGATCCCGGCGACTGAATAGGGCAGGCCGAGCGACGCTGCCACATCGCGTACCAGATTGCCGCCCAGGACCGTGTAAGTGCCGCGACCTGTGGGATTTGCGGCCGTGGGCGCCACCGCGTCCGCAACATTGGTCAGGTTGCCGTTGACGAGGCCTGTGATGTGGATGGCAGGCCCGCTGGCCTTATAATCGTAGAAGTCGGCGGAAAGCGTGGCCGTCACCGGACCGCCATCGATTTTCAGTTTTGCGCGTAGGTAGGTTGAAGATTCGCCCATCAACCCCCGGCCGGTCGTGATCTGCTTTCCATAAGGATCATGTTCGCTGTGCGAGGCAACGAAGCGCAATGCGACCTGATCGTCGATGGGAATGTTCACGACGCCTTCGGCCAACCACTGATTATAGTCGCCATAACCCAGTTTCACATAACCGCCCGGCTCGCTGGTCGGATCCTTGGTGATGATGCTGATGGCGCCGCCGGTGGTGTTGCGACCGTAAAGCGTCCCCTGCGGGCCGCGCAGAACCTCCACACGCTCTATATCGACCAGCCCGGTACGCAGGCCGAAACTGCGCGCGTTCACCAACCCGTCGACATAGATGCCCACGGCGGGATCGACGAACAGAATGCCGGTATTGGCCTGCGACTGACCGCGAATGGTCAGTTGCACGCCCGCGCCGCCGCCATTCGCCTGATTGATCTGCACGTTGGGAAACTGGGCGTTGAGGTC
>JBEVME010000009.1:0-10820 GCA_040508785.1 Sphingobium sp. | reverse complement strand
GTCCCTGTGCGGACGGCGGG
Organism: Sphingobium sp.; assembly: GCA_040508785.1. Lineage (GTDB taxonomy): Bacteria > Pseudomonadota > Alphaproteobacteria > Sphingomonadales > Sphingomonadaceae > Sphingobium. The sequence continues at coordinate 10,800 of JBEVME010000009.1, read as the reverse complement.
CCTTTTCATGTTCGGGTCAGCCGCGGGTAAAGCTCTTGCCCTCGGCCGCCAGTTTCTTGAGCAGCGCGGCAGGCTGGATGCCCATAGCCTCAAGGCCCGCGACAATCTTGGGCAGGCCCACCGTATCGGCCCAGAACATCGGACCGCCGGTATAGACTGGCCAGCCATAGCCCAGGATGGCGGCGACATCGATGTCTGACGCGCGGATGGCGATGCCTTCTTCCAGCACCTTGGCGCCTTCATTGACTACCGGGTAGAGCAGGCGCGCGACGATGTCCTCCGCCGGGATCGAGCCGGTGGCGTTCACGCCTTTATACTTGGCGAAATCGGCGATCAGGTCGGCCGCGACCGGCGAGGGTGTCGCGTTGCGCTTTTCGTCATAGTCGTAATAGCCGCCATTCTTCTTCTGGCCGAGCCGGTCGAGCTTGACGAGATCACCGCGCACCGACCGCTCGGTTTCGTCGCGGCCGATCACGTCGAGACCGACCAGGTCGATCATCTGGAACGGGCCCATGGCGAAACCATAATCGTAGATCGCCTTGTCGACTTCGGCCGGGGTGGGGCCTTCCAGCACCAGCGCGTCGGCCTGCTTGCCGCGATGGGTCATGATGCGGTTGGCGATGAATCCGGGGCAGACGCGGCTCAGAACCGGCACCTTGGCTATCGTCTTGGCGAGCTTCATCGCGGTCGCGATCACCTCGATCGAGGTCTTTTCGCCGCGCACGACTTCCAGCAGCCGCATGACGTTGGCCGGCGAGAAGAAATGGAGGCCGATCACCCATTCGGGGCGCTTGGTCGCCGAGGCGATCTCGTCGAGATCGAGGAAGCTGGTGTTGGACGCCAGGATCGCGCCCTGCTTGCAGATCGCATCGAGCTTGCCGAAGATATCCTTCTTGACGCTCATCTGCTCGAACACCGCCTCGATCACCAGATCGACATTGGCCAGCGCCGAAAGGTCGAGCGCGGGCGTGATGAGCGCCATGCGCTCCTCCACCTGCTCGGTCGTCATGCGGCCCTTGGCGGCGGTATTCTCGTAATTCTTGCGGATGACGCCGATGCCGCGATCCAGCGCGTCCTGCTTCATCTCGACCAGCGTCACGGGAATGCCGGCGTTGAGGAAGTTCATCGTGATGCCGCCCCCCATGGTGCCTGCGCCGATCACGCCGACGGTCTTGATCGGGATGATGGGGGTTGTGGACGGCACGTCGGGGATCTTGGCGGTTTCGCGCTCGGCGAAGAAATAGGTGCGCTGGGCCAGCGCCTCGGTGCTGTCCATCAGGTCGCGAAACAGTTCCTGCTCGCGCTCCATGCCGGCGTCGAAATCCTCCAATTCGGCCGACGCCTCGATCGCCTTGACGATGTTGAAGGGCGCCTTGAAGCCGCGAAAGGCGCGTGCATTCTTCTTGAGGAAGGCCTCGTAGATTTCCGGGTGGCCGCGCGAGGGGGCGACCTTGTCCTGCCGGTCGCGCACGCGCTGGAGCGGCTTGTCCGCCACGCTTTTGGCGAAGGCGATCGCGTCCTCGCGCAGCTTGCCTTCCTCGGCGAGCGCGTCGATCATGCCCATGCCCAGCGCCTTCTTTGCGGGTACCGGCGCGCCGGTGGTCATGATCTCCAGCGCGGTCTCGATGCCGACGATGCGCGGCAGGCGCTGCGTGCCGCCCGCACCGGGCAACAGGCCCAGATTGACCTCGGGCAGGCCCACCTTCGCCGACGGGACGGCGATCCGGTAATGGCAGATGAGCGCCAGTTCGTAACCGCCGCCCAGCGCCGTCCCGTGGATGGCCGCGACCACCGGCTTGGTCCCGTTCTCGATGATCTTGAACACGTCGTGCAGGCCCGGCTCCTGCATCGGCTTGCCGAATTCGGAAATGTCGGCGCCAGCGAAGAAGGTGCGGCCGCCGCAGATCAGCACGATCGCCTTGACGCTGTCGTCGCTCGTGAACTTGCGGAAGCCTTCGTCGAGCGCGCGGCGCGTCTTGATGCCGAGCGCGTTGACCGGCGGATTGTCGATCTCGATGATCCCGATGCCGTCCTCGACCGAATAAGTGCCAACTTCGCTCATGATATCTCCGCTCCGTACGTCCGATGAATGACCGCGTCTTTGCCGCGCTTGGGCCGATTTCGCAACATAGTTATCTTGGTAAGCGGGGTGGTCGCACAACCCGCCCGCATCGCTAGTCGCTGAAGACGGGCGCTCGGTTTTCCTGGGCCGCCGCGATGGTTTCCCGGTGCCCCGCCGATGCGAGCAGAACCTGCTGCTCGCGCGACTCGGCCATCAAAATGGCTTCACCCGGCGTTTCGATCGCGAGGTTGAGCAGCCGCTTGCCCGCCCGGACGGCTTCCGGACTGTTCGCCGCGATCTGCGCCGCCAGCGCCATTGCCCGCCCGTGGGGATCGGCATCCACATGGGTGACGATGCCCAGCGCCTGCGCCTCCGTCCCGCTCATGCGGCGCGCTGTATAGGTGATTTCCCGCGCGATATCGTCCCGCACCAGCCCGCGCATCAGCGCGATGCCAGCAACGTCCGGCGCCAGACCCCAGCGGGCCTCCATCATCGAAAGCTGCGCATCCGCCGTCGCGATTCGGATATCGGCGCCCAGCATGAGCTGGAAGCCCGCGCCGAAGGCGAAACCGTGCACGGCGGCGATCACCGGCACCGGCAGCGTCCGCCAGCCCCAGGCGACCTGCTGGAACAGATTGGCGGCGCCATGGGTGCGCGGCATCAGGTCGCGCATCGCCGGATTGCCGGCGAGCCCGTCCAGGTCGACACCGGCGCAAAAGCCCTTGCCCTCGCCCGACAGCACGACGCAGCGCACAGCCGGCATCGCGGCGATGCTCTCGATCGCGGCGGCGATCGCGGAAAATTGCGCGTGGTCCAGTGCATTGCGCTTGATGGCGCGGGTGAAGCGGACATCGGCCACATGATTGTCGACCCGGATGCTTACCCGGTCGGGATCGATATCCTGCTGCGCCATATCACGCTCTCCTCACCTGCGGATCGATTCCGCTTTCGTCAGATAACGCCGTTATCTATGATGGTGCAATGCCCGTCTTGCTCACCCAGGCCCAGATCGCCGAAGGCCGTGCCCGTATCCTCGCCGTCGCCGAACGGCAGGCAGTGGAAATCGGTCTCGACCGGCTGTCGATGCACGGGATCGCGCGCGCGCTGGGATGGAGCGCGACGGCGCTCTACCGCTATTTCGAGAATAAGGAGGCGATCCTGGCGGCGGCGCGCACCGCCGCCTTCGATCGGCTGTCAGACCGGCTGGAAGCGGCGATGGCCGGGCCGGGCGACATCTGGGCGCGATCGCGCGAAGTGGGCAATGCCTATGTCGACTTTGCCTTCGAAAATCCGCAATCCTACCGCCTGATCTTCGAATTTGCCCAGCCCCCGGCAGCACCGGACAGCGACCTGGCTCTCGCCAATGCGCGCGCGCGGGCCAATATGCGCGGCTATGTCGAACAGATGGTCGCGGAAGGCGCGATCGATGCCGACCCGTCACTGCTCGCCCATGTCTTCTGGGCCGGGCTGCATGGCGTGGTGTCGCTACAGATGGCGGGCAGGCTGGGACCGGACGCCCCCCCTTTCGAAACGATCCGCCGGGATATGGTACGGCGGATCATCCGCAGTGCGCTCAGCCCGTCGGCCCGCGCCAGCCATCAAACAGGAGCCAGGCGATGATCACCGTCCACCACCTCACCTATTCGCGGTCCAATCGCATCCTCTGGCTGCTGGAGGAGATGGGCGAGACATATGAAATCGTGACCTGGCACCGCGATCCCAAGACGTTCCGCGCGCCCCATGCGATGCGCTCAGTCCATCCGCTGGGCAAGGCGCCGACGATCGTGGATGACGGGCGGGTCGTGGCCGAATCGGGCGCGATCATCGAATATCTGGTCGCGACCTATGGCAGGGGCCGGTTCGGGCCTGCACAGGGCGACGCAGACTGGACCGCCTATCTCGAATGGCTGCACTTCGGCGAAAGTTCGGCCATGCTCGGCATCATCATGCGGATGATCGGCGGCCAGGACGGCTTGCCGGGCCGAGCGGCCGCCTATGCCGACGAGAGCATCGATCTGGCCCTGTCGTCGATCGCGCACGCGCTGGAGGGCCGCGACTTCCTGGTCGGCGATACCCTGACCGGGGCGGACGTGCAGATCCAATATGTCGTCGAGACGGCCATCGCGCTCGGCCTGCTGGGCGACCGACCCGTCCTGACCGCCTATCATGAGCGGTTGATCCGCCGTCCCGCCTATGTCCGCGCCATAGAAAAGGGCGGGCCGGTGATGCTCCCGCGCGGCTAGCTCAGGCGGCGAGCCGCGCGATCGCCGCGCGATATTCATGGCCGAAGCGCGCGATCAGATCGGCGGCGGGCAGCACCTTGTCGACCGCACCGATGCCCTGTCCGCAGCCCCAGATGTCGCGCCACGCCTTCTTGCCCTCGGTCAGTTCCTCGAAATTCATCTGCGAGGGATCGGAGACGGCGAGCGCATCGGGGTCGAGGCCCGCGGCGATGATGCTGGGGCGCAGATAATTGCCGTGCACGCCGGTGAAGAGGTTCGAATAGACGATATCCTCCGCCTTGCTGTCGACGATCATCTGCTTGTAGGCGGGCACCGCCACCGCTTCCTCCGTCGCGATGAAGGCGGAACCGATATAGGCGAAGTCGGCGCCCAGCGCCCGCGCCGCCGCGATCGCCGCGCCGTTGGCGATGGCCCCCGAAAGCGCCAGCGGCCCGTCGAACCACTGGCGGATTTCCTGCACCAGCGCGAAGGGCGAGAGCGTGCCGCCATGGCCGCCCGCCCCGGCCGCAACGGCGACCAGGCCGTCCGCGCCCTTTTCGATCGCCTTGTGGGCGAAAGCGTTGTCGATCACGTCATGAAAGACCAGACCGCCATAGCTGTGGATCGCGTCATTGAGCGCGGTCTGCGCGCCGAGCGAGGTGATGACCATCGGCACCTGATATTTGACGCAGAGCGCCAGATCCTCCTCCAGCCGCTGGTTGGTCTTGTGGACGATCAGGTTGACGGCGAACGGCGCGTCCTGATCGGTCAGTTCCGAACGCAGGCGCTTCAGCCAATCCTCGAACGTGCCCGAGGGGCGCGCGTTGAGCGAGGGGAAAGAGCCGACCACGCCGGCCCTGCACTCGGCGATCACCAGTTCAGGCTGCGACACGATGAACATCGGCGAGGCGATGGCGGGGATCGACAGACGACCTTCGAACAATTTCGGTATCGACATGAAAGGAGCTTTCTATGGAAGGTGTTAACGGCCGACGCTGGCAGCGGTCGGGATCTGGTCGAAGGGAATATCCTTGTCGGCGCGGATATCGGCGGGGAGGCCGAGCACGCGTTCGGCGATGATGTTGCGCAGCACCTCGTCCGATCCGCCCTCTATGCGGGTGGCGGGCGACCGCAGCAGCATTTCCTGGAAGCGGGCGCGGTCGGGGGCGATATCCTTGTCCTGCAACAGCCCCGCCTCGCCCTCCAGATCGAGTGCGAAGCGGGCGATGTCCTGCATCATGGCGCCGGCCACCAGCTTGCCGATCGAGTTTTCAGGGCCAGGCTGCTCGCCGCGCGAGAGCGCCGAGATGGAGCGGAAGGCCGAATATTGCAGACCCGTCGCCCTGACCGCGAACTGGGCCAGGCGCGAGCGGACGCGGGGATCGTCGATCGCCGGGCCGTTTTCGGTCTCGATCCGCGTGCACAACTCAAGCAATTGCGGAAAGCCGGTCGGCATCGATCCGCCGATCGACATGCGCTCGTTCATCAACGTGGTGAGCGCGACGGTCCAGCCCTGCCCCACATCGCCCAGTCGCTGCGCGTCGGGGATGCGGACATCGGTAAAATAGACTTCGTTAAAGACCGATTCCTCGTTCATCTGCCAGATCGGGCGGATCTCCACGCCCGGCGATGTCATGTCGAGGAAGAACATGGTGAGGCCGCGATGCTTGAGCACCGTGGAATCGGTGCGTGTGATGAGCAGGCCCCAGTCGGCGTCGCGCGCGCCGCTGGTCCAGATCTTCTGCCCGTTGACGATCCAGTCGTCGCCGTCGCGGACCGCTCGGGTGCGGATGCCGGCCAGGTCGGACCCGGCGACCGGCTCGGAAAAGAGCTGGCACCATATGTCCTCGCCGGCGGCCAGGCGGGGCAGCAGATGACGCTTCTGCTCCTCGCTGGCCCAGGCCATGACGGTCGGGCCGCACATGCCGAAACCGATGTTGAACGGACCGGAGAGCTTGCCGAAGACGCCCTCCTCCTCGGCCCATATCACCTGCTCGATCGGGCTGGCACCCGCGCCGCCATAGTCGGTCGGCCAACGCAGGGCGGCCCAGCCGGCGTCATATTTCTTCTTCTGCCACGCCTTGGCGGCTGCGATGCGATCGATGCTGTCGAGGTGGAGATGGCCGAAGCCCGAGACGTCGAGTTCCGGGCCAAGCTCGAACGGGGCATTGTTGGCGATCCATTCGGCCGCGCGGGCGCGGAAAGCGGCTTCCTGCGGGGTGTCGTCGAAATTCATGGGTCGTCCCCTTCAGGCGGCCTGCGGCCGGATCGCGTCGATCAGGCGGCTTTCCCAAAGCGATGGGCCGCCGAGCGCGAGGGCGAGATAGTTGGAGCGGCGATAATGAAGGTGGCAGTCGAACTCCCAGGTGAAGCCCATGCCGCCATGAACCTGGATAGTGTTGGCCGCGCACAGCTGATAGGCCTGGGTCGCGGCGACGCGGGCCGATGCGGCGGCAGCGGGCAGCCGGTCGCTGTCCACCGACAAAGCCCAGGCGCCATAATAGCAGTTGGAACGCGCCAGTTCGAGCGACACATACATGTCGGCGAGCATATGCTTGATCGCCTGAAACGAGCCGATCGGACGGCCGAAGGCGAAGCGGCCGAGCGCATAGTCGCGGGCCATGAACAGCGCGGCTTCGGCGCCGCCTATCTGTTCAAAGGCGGCGAGGACGGCGGCGCGGTCGCGCACCCGGTTCAGCAGCGCCCAGCCCTCGCCCGGCGCGCCGAGCGGTTCGACCGGCACGCCCTCGAAGCGCAGGATCGCGTGCTTGCGGGTGGGATCGATCGTCTTGACCGGCTCGCGGGCGACGCCGGGGGCGGCGAGGTCCGCGAGGAAGAGGGACTGGCCGCCGGCTTCGTCCTGCGCCAGCACGATCGCCAGGTCAGCAGCCATGCCGTCCGCTACGGGGAGCTTGGTTCCGGTCAGCCTGCCGCCCGCCACGCGCGCGCCGATGGCGGCGGCCGTCGTTTCGCCGGGGCGCTCGGCCAGTGCCACGGTGCCGATCGCCTGCGCGGCGGCGAGCCGGGGAAGCAAGGATTTTTGCGCGTCGCTTCCCGCCATGAGCAGCAATTCGGTCGCCTGATAGACGGACGATACGGTAGGTAGCGGCGCGATCGACCTGCCCAGTTCCTGCGCGACGAGGCAGAGTTCGAGATAGCCCGCGCCGACGCCGCCATGCGCCTCCGGCAGCGCAGCGGCGAGGAAGCCGCTTTCGCCGATCGCGCGCCACAGGTCCGCGCTATGCCCCGCCTCCCCGTCTGCCACCGCGCGCACGACCGGGATCGGGCAGCTCTTGTCGAGGAAGCGGCGAACGTCGTCGCGCAGCGCCTTCTGCTCGTCGGAAAAATCGAACTGCATCGTCCATCCTCTTCAGGCGATGGCCGGCGAGTCGGATGCGCGACGCGCTTGCCTTCGTCCGCCATGATAGATAATGGCGTTATCTATGCAAGCGCATTTGTCGATGCGGGCTTGCGGAACCCATGAGGCTGGCCGAAAAGCCCCGACAGCAATTGAGGATGGAGGATGCGATGAAGGCAGCGCCCGGCAGGTTCGAAACGCTCGACGAACTGATGCGGGAACGGCGATCGGTGCGTGGCTTCCTGCCTGCGCTGGTCCCGGCTGACGTGCTGCAAAGCGTGTTCGCGACCGCCCAGCTCGCGCCGTCCAACTGCAATGTGCAGCCCTGGGTCGTGCATGTCGTGTCCGGCGCGTCGGCCGAAGCGATGCGGACGGCGTTGCACGACCGCGCCAGATCGGGCGCAGCGGTCGCGCCCGACTTTCCGCTGACCGGCGGCTATCCGGGCGAATATCGCACGCGCCAGATCGACGCGGCAAAGGCGCTGTTCGCGGCGACGGGCGTGGCGCGAGAGGATGTCGCGGCGCGCACCCAATCCTTCCTGCGCAACTTCCGCTTCTTCGATGCGCCGCATGCCGCCTTCCTGTTCGTGCCGCGCTGGGCGGGGATGCGCGAGGCGGCGGATTGCGGCATGTATGCGCAATCGCTGATGCTGGCGCTGACCGCGCATGGCCTGGCCTCCTGCGCGCAGGGGGCGCTCAGCCATCATGCCGATGTGGTCCGCGATCAGCTAGATGTGTCCGACGACCTGCTGCTGCTGTTCGGCATCGCCTTTGGCTATGAGGATGCGGCGCATCCGGCCAATGCGGCGCGGACAACGCGCCTGTCGCTCGACCAGGCGACGATCTTCCATAGCTGAGCGGCTTCACATGGCGGAGATGCCGCCGTCCAGCTTCAGCTCCGATCCGGTCATGAAGCGGCTTTCATCCGACGCCAGATAGACGACGGCGTGAGCGACCTCCTCCGCGTCGCCCAGCCGGCCCAGGGGCACCTGCCGCGCCATTTTCGCCAGCACCGTGGCTTCGTCGCGGTCGCCGACCAGATCGTCCAGGATCGGCGTTCGGATGAAGGTCGGGTGGACGCTGTTCGACCGTATGTCCCACCCGTTGCGCGCGCAATGCAGCGCGATCGATTTGCTGAGCAGCCAGACCGCCGCTTTCGACGCATTGTAGTTGGCGAAATTATGCCCGGCGATGAGCCCCGCGATCGAGGAGATGTTGACGATTGACCCCGGCTGATTTTCGCGCAGCAAAGGCAAAGCATGCTTGGCGCCCAGGAACACGCTGTCGGTGTTGACCGCCATGCCGCGATGCCACTGGTCGAGCGTCAGATCCTCGACCGATCCGAGCAGCGCGATCCCGGCATTGTTGACGAGGACCGAAAGGCCACCCATCGCCTCGCGCGCCTTCCCGATGGCGGCGATCCAGCCGGCTTCGTCGGTGACGTCGTGGCGCAGCGCGAAGGCGGTGTCCGCGCCGACCTCCGCGTTGATCGCCTCCGCCCGCGCCGCGGCGCCCGCTTCGTTGAGATCGGTCAGCAATATCTGCGCGCCCTCACGCGCCAGATGCAGCGCGATGCTGGTGCCGATGCCCTGCGCCGCGCCCGTCACCAGCGCCTTCTTGCCCGCTACCCGTCCCGCCTTCATCGCAATCCCAATCCCCTGGCTATGATGCCGCGCAATATCTCGCGCGTGCCGCCGCGCAAGGACCAGGAGGGCGCGTTGAGCACGATATTGGCGAGCACCGCGTTGTAGTTGGACGTAGAGGCCAGGTCCGGTTCGGCATCGATCAGGGTGCGGGCGATCTCCGGGATCGACTGTTCGAACAGCGCGCCAAGATCCTTGACGATGGCGGCGTGGAGCGACGGATTCTCGCCCGCTTCCAGCATGGCCGCAACGCTGCGCGACAGGCGGCGCAGCACGAGGAGATGCGCCGTCAGGCGGCCGATGGCGGCGCGGGCGAGATCGCTCTCGCTGCCCCGGAGCGCATCGATCAGTTCGACGATCAGCTGCATCGAGGAGAGAAACCGCTCCGGCCCGCTGCGCTCGAAGGCGAGTTCGCTCATCACCTGCTGCCACCCCTGCCCTTCCGCGCCGAGCAGGGCGTCGAGCGGAACCAGCGCATCCTCGAAATGGCATTCGTTGAAATGATGCTGGCCGGCAAGGTCGATGATCGGGCGGATGGAAAGACCGGGCGTCGCCTTCATGTCGATCAGGAACTGGCTGGTCCTGGCCTGCCGGTCGGCGGGCGTGCTGTCGCCCAAACGGCAGAAGAGGATCATATAATCGGCCTTGTGGGCGTAGGTCGTCCAGATCTTGGTGCCCGTGATGCGCCAGCCTTCGGCCGTGCGCACGGCGCGGGTGCGGGTCGCGGCCAGGTCCGATCCCGAATCGGGTTCGCTCATGCCGATGCAGAAGCCGATCTCGCCCGCAGCGATGCCGGGCAGGATACGGCGCTTCTGCTCGTCGGTCCCGAATTTGAGGAGAGTCGGCCCGCTCTGCCGGTCGGCGATCCAGTGGCCATGCACGGGGGCGCCCGCCGCCAGCGTTTCCTCGACCACGACATAGCGTTCGAAGGCGCTGCGTTCGTGGCCGCCATATTCCTTCGGCCAGGTCATGCCGAGCCAGCCGCGCGCGCCCATCGCCCGGCTGAAATCGCGGTCGTAGCCGTTCCAGCTTTCGGAACGCTCCAGCGGCGTACGTGTGGCGAGGGCTTCGGCCAGGAAAGCCCTGACCTGCGCGCGCAGGATTTCCGCGGCCGCGTGACGGGGCGGATTGGCGAAGCGAATCAGGCTCATCACGCGGCCTCCGTCAGGATGGGCCAAAAGCCGGCGCCGCCAGCATCGATCGCGGCGCGGCCGAGCAGGTCGGTCCAGTATCGCTGGCCGCCATATTCGTCGCGCCAGCTCCACAGCGCCGTCGTGTACCAGTGGAGGCGATGTTCCTGCGTAAAGCCGATCGCACCGTGCAGTTGCTGCGCGATGTTGACGGCGATGCTGGCCGCCTCCCCGGTGCGCGCCTTGGCCGCGGCGATCGGCAGCGTGGCGCGGGCGGGATCGCCGGCCAGCGCCTCGACCGCCATGTCGGCCGCCGCGCCCGCCGCCGCGACCTCCCCCCCCAGCCGCGCAAGATCATGCTGCACCGCCTGGAATTTGGAGAGGG